>JAISIK010000033.1 GCA_031262065.1 Oscillospiraceae bacterium
ACACGCGCCTTGTGGATACGCACATCAAAAATCTGCGCGCCAAACTCGGCGTCTGCGGGAACTTGATTCGCACGGTGCGCGGCAACGGCTATATGCTGGAGCAGGACGATGAATAGACGCAAATCCCTGTCCCAACGCAGCTATATGCTGCTGATAATCGCCGGCGTGTTGCTGGTGAATGTACTGCTGTCGATTGTCGTGTACACGCAGCTTGTGCCGAAAATATATCAAATGCGCCTGCAAGATAAGCTCGAGCGTGCCTACGAAATTGCGGCAGCCAACCCCGACGGGAACCTCCGCGCTATGGCGAAAATCGAGCGTATGGAAGTGCGCATCCTCATAGTTGAGGGCGGTAGCGGCGAAATTGTGTACACGAACACAATGGACGGCAGACGTATGCGCCATCAGGCGCAGCGGCTGATGCACGCCATCGATACGCACATTGCGAAAACCAACGAAACCGCCTATTACGGCACAGACCCCGCTTATAACTCCGGCGAGTGGGAGGGCGAAGAGGGGCTGGGCGCGGTTGCCTTTTACGCGGGATTGGCAGACGGCTATTATATCGAGGCTTCCGCAGACGTTGAGAGTTTGAATGAAACAGTCTCCATCGCAGTGAACTTAGCGGTTGCGGTCGGGTTTCTGCTGATGTCTATGGCGCTGGGGCTTGTATACCTGCTCGACCGCGCAACTTCAAGACCGATTGTCCAGATGCAGCGCGTTTCTAAGCAAATGGCGAATCTGGATTTCTCCGAGCGCTGCGATATGTCCTTCAACAGCGACTTAAATGCCTTGGCGGAATCAATCAATAAAATGTCCGACGCGCTGGAAACGAGCATTCTGGATTTACGCGAACAGCTGCATGAGCGCGAACGCTCCGTCACGGCGACCAAAGAGCTGATGGCCAACGTATCGCACAACCTGAAAACCCCGCTGGCGCTCCTGTCGGGCTACGCAGAAGGGCTTGCAGACGGCACTGCCAAAACCAAAGCGCAGCGCGAGGAATACAGCAAGGTGATTATCGACGAGGCGGAGCACATGCGCCTGATGATCAACAAGTTTTTAGAGCTTTGCCGCGCGGAGTCCGGGCATGTCCCGCTGCACTATACGAATTTTAATCTCAGCGAACTGCTCGATGCGCTCCTTTTGCGCTTTCACTTGCAATTGCAGCAGCGCGGGTGCGTCCCGGAACGCGACTATGCCCCGCACATTGCGGTTTTTTCAGATGTCAGCGTCCTTGAGCAGACCTTGACGAATCTCATCGAAAACGCCATTTCGCACATGGACGGCGGCAACCGCCTTGCCCTGCATGTGACGCAGGGCGAAGAAATTGAAGTGCGGATATGCAATTCCAGCCCGCCGTTGAGCGAGGATACGCTCGCCCGCATCTGGGATCGCTTCTTCCGCGCAAGCGGGAAGCGCAGTGCGGAAGGCGGCAATGTAGGCATTGGGCTTGCCATTGTACGCAGCAACTTAGAGCGTCTGAACTACGCATTCGGGGTGGAAAATGTACCGGGCGGCATTGCATTCCGGCTCTGCATCCCCAAAGAAAACAATCACAGTAAGGAGACCCTTTCATGAGTAAAATTCAAATGCAAACCCCGCTCGTCGAGATGGACGGCGACGAAATGACCCGCGTCCTCTGGCAGCAAATCAAAGACGAGCTGCTCAGTCCCTTTGTCGAGCTGAAAACGGAATACTACGACCTCGGGCTGCCCGAGCGCGATAAAACCCGCGACCAAATCACGCATGACGCAGCGCGGGCTATCAAAAAGTACGGCGTGGGCGTAAAGTGCGCAACCATCACGCCGAACGTGCAGCGCATGAGCGAATACAATCTGCACGAGATGTGGAAAAGCCCCAACGGCACCATCCGCGCAGCGCTCGACGGCACGGTCTTCCGTGCGCCGATTTTGGTTGCGGGCATCAAGCCTGCGGTGAAGAACTGGTGCGCGCCGATTACCATTGCCCGTCACGCCTACGGCGACGTGTACAAGGCAACCGAACTGCGCGTGCCGCAGGGCAAGGCGGAGCTTGTCTTCACCGACCGCGAAGGCAAGAAAGTAAGAAGCGCGATTTATGATTTTGAATGCGGCGGCGTTGTGACGGGGCAGTATAATAAGGACAGCTCCATCGCCTCCTTCGCCCGCGCCTGCTTTAACTACGCGCTGGCGACAAAGCAGGACCTTTGGTTCTCCACCAAGGACACCATTGCCAAAATTTACGACGGGACTTTTAAGGAGATTTTTGCGAAAATCTTTGAAGAAGAATACCGGGCAAAATTTGAAGAGGCGGGAATCACCTATTTCTATACCCTCATTGACGACGCAGTTGCCCGCGTGATTCGCAGCCGAGGCGGCTTTATCTGGGCATGCAAGAACTACGATGGCGACGTGATGAGCGATATGGTCTCCACCGCCTTCGGCTCGCTTGCCATGATGACCTCCGTGCTCGTCTCGCCGGACGGCAACTACGAATACGAGGCGGCGCACGGCACGGTAACGCAGCATTACTATCGCCATCTCAAAGGCGAAACCACCTCCACGAATCCCATCGCAACGATTTTCGCGTGGACGGGCGCGCTGGCAAAGCGCGGCGATCTTGACGGGAACGCGCAGCTGACCGCCTTTGCAGCTGCGCTTGAGCGGGCGAGCCTTGCCGTAATCGAAAGGGGAACAATGACCAAGGATTTGGCTGCGCTGTGGGAAAACGGCACGCCGAACGTCCTGTCCTGCACCGAATTCATTCGCGCAATCCGCGAGGAGCTTGAGAGGGAACAAAGCGCGTAGAGCGGCGGGTTCGGCGCGTAGCGTCCTTTCATGGGGCGGGCGCGGTTTTGCAAGCAGAAGAGGCAAAAATCCTGTTTTGCATTTCCACGTATGATAGCGCGCATTGCTGGGTATCCTGTAAACTGACCGAAAAACTTTTGTCATCTTCAAAAACTTCTGCAATTTTTCTGAAAAAGAAGAAAATTCGCAGAATTTCGACGCAAAACTATTGCATTGCATTGCGTATCAAGGTATAATGAATCGAATGCGCCTTTTTCGCATCTATCCAACTTGCAAGGAAGTGCACTATGTCTAGCTCAAAAAAGAGTGGAAAATCAACGGAAGAGTTGATGGCGCCGTTAACCGCCCTGATTAGCAAGGGGCGTGCCGACGGCATGCTCTCCTCTTCCGAATTGCTCGCAGAATTGGAAAAACTCGACCTTTCGGTTGAGAAAATTGAACAGGTCTATGATACCTTCGAGTCCATCGGCATTCAAATTGTCGCCTCCGACGTAATTGTTGCGCCCATCGAGGCGCTGCCGGAGGACGACCTTGTCCCCGTAGACGGCGACCTGGAGGAAGAAACCCTCGTTGACCCGGTCGAGCTGGCTGCGGAGTTTAATCTGGACGACCCTGTGCGTATGTATCTCAAGGAAATCGGACAAGTCCCTCTCCTGACGCCGGACGAGGAGCTTGCGCTGGCTTTGCTTGTCGCGCAAGGCGACCAAAAGGCAAAGAATAAGCTCACCGAGGCGAACCTGCGTCTGGTTGTTTCGATTGCCAAGAAGTATTCAGGGCGCGGGCTGCACATTCTCGACCTGATTCAAGAGGGGAACACGGGCTTAATTCGCGCGGTCGATAAATTTGACTACACAAAGGGAAACAAATTCTCTACATATGCCACATGGTGGATTCGGCAAGCAATCACCCGCGCCATTGCCGACCAAGCGCGAACCATTCGCGTGCCTGTGCATATGGTCGAGGTCATCAATAAGGCGGCGCGCTGCAACCGCAAGCTCGTGCAAGAGTTGGGGCGCGAACCGACGCTCGAAGAAATTGCAGACGAGCTGAATCTGCCGATTGAAAAGATTATCGAGGCAAACCGCACCGCGGCAGACACCTTGTCCCTCGACACCCCCGTGGGTGATGAAGAGGACACCACCATCGGCTCGTTTGTGGAAGACGATAACACGCCCGGTCCTGCAGACGCAACGAGCAACACCCTGCTTGCAGAGGCGCTTGGGAATATTCTCACCACCCTGACCGACCGCGAGGCGGACGTTTTGCGTCTGCGTTTCGGCATGTACGACGGAAAAACCCACACGCTTGAGGAAGTCGGGCAGATTTTCGGCGTTACCCGCGAACGCATTCGCCAGATTGAAAATAAAGCGATTCGCAAACTGCGCCACCCCAGCCGCGCGAAGAAAATCCGCGATTTTT
>JAISIK010000045.1 GCA_031262065.1 Oscillospiraceae bacterium
ACTCCGCCTACGGCGAAATCATCTCCATAACCGACGCCAACGGCACAGCAATCACCAGCTCTACCCACGTAGCCAACCGCAACCACCTGCGCTACCGCGGCTACTACTACGACTCCGAAACTGGCTTCTACTACCTCCAATCCCGCTACTACGACCCCGTCATCGGTCGCTTCATTAATGCAGATGGTCAGTTGAACATGAGTCAGGGTGTACTTGGTGCTAATATGTACATCTACTGCCTTAACAATCCCATTAACACTGTAGATTATGGCGGTAATAAACCTGGGGATTTGTTTGATACGGTGGATGAAGCAGCGATAGATTTTGCTATGTGCTATAATAACGCATCCATAACAGACAAAGTAGAATACGCCACGTCGATTTATAAAGTAACGACTATTGTAAGTAAAAAAGCAATTACTCCCCCGACATCTTGGTATTTATTAATATTTGGCATAAATACATAACACGTTATATAATAGAAATCAAAACGCAATACACTTATGAAAAAGTGAATAAGGGAAATTACGATGGTGTACGTATTCCCAATGCACCTTTGTTTGAGTAGCGTGTTGCAACAGTTCATACTCACGCTAACTATGATCCAGCCTATTTAAGTGACGTTTTTTCAGATGCGGATAAGGAAAATGCTAAAAAAAGAGGTGTGCCATCGTACGTTGCAACTCCTTTAGGTACTTTACTACGATATAACCCCGCGGATGGTAGTGATATAGAGGTGGCTGACGACATTCCGTGGGATCCCAATCATCCAGGCAGATAGGAGACGATAAGATGAAAAAAAGACTATTATTTTGGATAGGAATTGTTTTAATCATTGCACTTGTCGGAGGTAGTATTTTTATGTTTGTTTTCAGAACAATTAAAACAACCGAGGCAGTGGGAACTTTCAAATTAACAGATTATAGCTTTTATATTGAAAATTTTCCATCTGAAATAGTTTTAGGTACTATTGATTCTGCCCAATCAGCAAAGGAAAAAGCAGAAGAAATATGGATAGAAATATATGGAGATACGGCAAAAAACAAAAAACCATATATAGTGTCATTTGACGAACTAAATCAAGTATGGATGGTTCAAGGAACGTTGCCGAATAATTGGGTTGGCGGAGTACCATACATTATATTTAGAAAAGCAGACGGTAAAGTCTTAGCAGTTTGGCACGATAAGTAGTTATAAAACATTACCGCAAACCAAAATCTCAACCTGTAGCAGGTTGTCTGAAAGCCGCTCGAGCTCGCCAAGCTCGAGCGGCGGGACGACGAGGGCGCGGTGCTGTAGAGCATGGCAGTCCGGATACAATAACACAATAAAATTAAACCAGAAACTCTCGTATATGGTATAATATGATTTATATAAATTGGTCATAAACGGAGGTAAGAATATGAAAAAGTTCCAAATGGCATTCGTTACGATAACTCTCGCTTTTATCCTGTCTGCTTGTGTAGAACACAATGCCACCTACACCCCCCAAAGCACTGACCCTTCTTTGCCAAGCGCATCAACTGAACAGCCCTCGCAGATACCGGAACATCAAAAGCTAACGTCGACAGTCTTGAGCAAGGCTTCCTTGAACGTTGATGAAGGCATGACGATTGATTTGCCCGAAGTCGGGTTGACCGGTCTTCTTGTTAAAAAGGAGGTGGAGGGATTTCCTGTGAACTTCAATGATCATCCGCTTTCATCCTATATTCTCAGCGATTATCGTTACGGAACAACGGAAAGCATGCATGATTCATATTTAGCGGTTGAAACCGGTGAAAGTGTTCATATTTATGACTTCGGAAACTCTAGCTTAGATGATAATCTTTATATGTGCGATGTAGACGGTGACCAAATGGATGAAATCGTCGTTCAGCAAATTGTAGATGCATTTGGTACGCCGGGGCAGTATTCATCACTAATCTTTAAAATTGAAGATGAGGGGATTCGAAAAATCTATGACTTCCGCATCTTTGATTCAGATGACACATATTCTGGATGCTACGATACAGGGTATTACAGCGAGTTAAAAGATGGTTTTGTAGTTGAAATTTCAAATAGGTTTACAGACTATTCGATTGATTTAGATTTTACGCACAGAAAAGATGAAATAAGCTGGTATTTTGATAAAAATGGTAAACCGGTAAAGCAAATCGAAGAAATTTTATGCAGTAGCTTTTACGACTTCCAACCTACAGACACAGATGGTGATGGAATCTATGAAATTGAAGTCACACAGCTTGCCCGATCCTTACTCCTGCATGGAGCACTAGGAGATGTAAAAACGGTTCTCAAATACGAACCACAAACGCAAGAGTTCAAAGTTATTGAGGCGGAGTTTATACCCGCAGAATAACACAGCAACAGCCCGTAGCCACTCTATCAAACAAACCCGCCGTCACAATCCACATTGTCGAGAGCATGGACGTTTACCCGGAGGGGGAAGGCTTGTTCCATTTTGGGATTGTGTTCCCGGGAGATTTCATTGCGGGAGACAGAGGACGATTCTGAGTTTATCCCCTGTCTCCCGCAATCCCCCGCAGCCATGACCTACGGCAACGGGGACGGGGTCAGCTACAGCTACGACCTCTTCGACCGCCTCATTAAGACCGAATATGCCGACACCGGGGAGGAAATCCACTACATCTACAACGCCGAGGGCGAGCTTGCCAAACTCGAGCGGCGGTCGAGTGCGGACGCGCTGCTGGAGAGCTATACCTTCGAGTACGACAGCTTGGGCAGGCTCATCCGCAGCACGCAGCTGGGAATAAACGGCAACCCTGTCCAGCGCACGCAGCACCTCTACGACACCGCCAACCGTCTTTCTACACAGACGTGGACGATTAGAAACTCTACATTCTCCGAGTCCTACGACTACGACGACGGCGACGGCAGCCTCACAAAGCTGACGCTCTCCACGCAAGAGGGCGACGACCCCGCCGTGGAGGAGAGCATCAACTACACCTACGACGTCCTCAAGCGACTGAGCCGCGCAACAGTATATAATAAACGTACAATAACAGCATATCGTTTGGAGGTCACAATTATGCTTGTTAAGAACCAGTTTGTAGTAGTTTTGCTGCTATTCTTTCTCTCATTTTTTGTTGTAAGGAATATGCTTTGGGGCATAAAAGAATTATATCTAAGCAAAAGTGAGCGAAAGAGACGAACAAAAGGACAGACCTTTATTGCGTGGTTTACCTATAGTCGCTATTGGGAAGAGATCCCAAAGGTGCTGATTTGGCTATATTTTAGTATTGTAATCGTTCATCCATTCGCCCTGATATGTATTCTCCTTGCAATGCGTATTGCCGCTTTGGCTGCCATCACCTCTGTATTCACGTATTCTATTATTATATTTGATGCTATGTGGATAATAATTACCGGGTTTTTGTCTTGGAAACCCGGGTCTAATCGGGTGCATTACGAACAATGGATTATAAAAAGCAAAAAGAGTAAAAGGAAATAGCAGTTTGATAATTGCGCTGCATCTAGTATAATAAGGAAGAAGGCGGCAGATTGATTCATCAAAAGTGCTTCTGTTTGTTTGCAATTGCAAACACGGTTGCGGCTTTTGTGGGTAAACTACTGCGCCTTTGGAGGCGCACTCATGAGTTTGATTGGAAGATTACTGTTAGCAATACCCATCGGCATTATGTTTTTCCTTTTTTTCCTAATAGTTTATTACGGGGTGTACGTAGTTGCTCTGAGCGATGATGTCGAGGTTTATGTAGGTAAAAAATCACTAAGAAACAGAAGGAGAAAATACAAAGGTTTCTGGAAGAAATTTTTGTTTCTTGACTTCAGAAAAGATGTTGTATGCTGGCATTACGTCCTTTTTGTTATATTTCTGATTACATATCCGATTATGACCGCTATTCTCTTGGTGGGGTTTGCTTTTGATCTACATGCTCTTAGGATTCCATTTTTGGCAGTCGGCGCACTTTGCTTTATTTCAACTGTAATTGCAAGCAATATACGCTGGAGACTTTATCTCTGGAACGAAGTCCGTCGAAGACCAAAGAAGATCAAACGGAAAAAATAGCATGGACTCACCGGGATATAAGCACGCACGAGTATACGCCGCATTACGAGGAGTGATTGTATGAAAAAGCTATGGCTATTCCTTCTGCTTGCTATGATAGTGGTAGTAGCAGCCTGCGCAAAAGCGCCTTCCGCTTCGACCTCGCAAAAGGACATGCCGGGCTTCGACTCTGCGGTTACCGGGCAGGGCGAGGGCTGGGAGAAATCCTCCGAAGGGAAGAATTTTGCGTTATGGCATCATCCGGGTGAAGGAACGTATTATTATCGCATTTTTGACTCTGAGGGCAACATTCGGGAAGAAGGCGGCTATTCCTTTTCAAAGAAACAGCTGTTTGTCGAGCAAATAAGCGACAGTATCGTAAGAATCCGATCGTGGACGGGGGTTGCACCCGGGACGCAGTGGTGTCGGTATTACAGCGCAAGCAGGGACGCATTTTCTCCCGTAATTTGGGGCGTTTTCGACGAATTTGACGAGTTGGTCGTTTACCAAAGTACACATCGCACGCTTATCGTACGGAATCTGTTTGACGAACAGACAGCTCAGAAAGAAATCTCAACATTTTCTCAGCCCCCGGCGGAGATTCCCGCGCCGTTTCAAAATGCGCAGTTTTCCGAAGATGGGAAAAGCGTAGACGTCACCTATTTGGTCGGCGAGCCCGAAAATTTAAGAGAGATTACCGAGCGCATCGCCTTGGATTAAAGGAGGAAAACGGATGAAATTCCAACACCATAATCGGCATAGTTTGGATAACCTGCACACGCAAGATTGCATCTTTGAAGGCTTTCATTATAGCTACCAGAGAAGAAAAATCAGTTTTTGGTGTGAGAATGCCCAGTGCGGCAAGCGATTTCGCTTTCAGTTTAACAATGTAATTTTCAGCACGCTGCAGAGCTGTTCTTTTTGGCACGGGGGCGACAGAATATACGACATCAGCATAGTAGAAGACTCCCGGGAACTCCTAGAACTGGTGGCAATACAGAAGGAAAAGGGCTATAGTAATAACTATCTTGACCAAGGTATTGTTTACATAGCGATAGAAATTCAAATAGTCTCGGGGGACACATTGCTGATCGTCTGTGATAGCCTTGACGTGGAGGAGGAAACCCTCCCCGCTGCGGTCTCGTGGGAGGATATTATACGAAGAGATTCGGGATTTGCCGCAGACAACACACTTCGAGACGTCTATAAAAATCTATTTTGATAAGCAGAATGATTGCCGGTATGTGTGCGGCACACTCCCTAAAAATACGCGCGGCGTAGTTCCGCATGCCCTCATTCAAAAAATGGGGCAGTGATCGCGATTTGACACGATGCCTGCGCGTCCTAGTATTTTAATGAGAAAGCAGGTGGCAAGCAGGTGGACTGGTTTATGTATTCCACCCCCAAGGGATCGCATATAATCTTTGAAGGTCTTTTTGCTTTGGCGATTTACGAATTGCTAATGGTCTTCATTGAGAAGCGCCGTATCATTGAGAGGTTGAAGAAGAAATATCCATCGCGTGCACTAGTTGTAAAGCGTACTGTGAAAGCAGTTGTCGGCGTTTTTTCCTTTGCAGTCGGATTTATAGTAGTCAAACTTCTTATCGCACTGTTTGCAAAAATGGGGCTTGACGGACTGGCGCGATTCTTGGATTAATGCAAGAGTACGGGGGCGCGCAATTTCGCAGCGCGCCTGAAATTGAACGGCGGAGAGGGGTATGCCCAAAATGAAAGATTTTTTAAGAGTTTTCTTTTCAATCATCAATTTCATATCTTGGGGATTGTTGGTAATTATCGGGGCGGCAGGTATCGTATACGAGATATTTGGACCTGTTCGTTATGATAAGATGATACATGCTCTAAAGATACCCTTGAGTCTGGGAAGAACTTATGCTTTAACGGCGATTTGTGTGCTTGTTTTGATTCTTTGCCATTTCGTGCGAAAAAAGCTAACGAAAAACATGTGAGGTGCTGATAATGGGTACAGCGCAGTGGGTAAATCTCTTGTTATTTGGTGTGTGTATAACTGCAATCGCGTCGTTCCTTCCCTACTTTGGCTTTGTAAGACTGCCTGGCAATGTGGCGCACGGAGATGCGGCGAGAAAAATGGTGCTAGACAGTATGCAATATAAAAATCATAGGCAAAAGTGGATGTTGATTCACCTGACTACTATACTGGCATATGTGGTTGGTTGCATCCCCGTTTCACTTATTACACAAACCGCGATATTTGGTTTTCTGGGTGGCTATCTCTCCATGGCCGTATACGTTTTTGTGATTGGGAGTAAGGAAAAACGAGAGTTGCTTTCCATAATAGACGAAGTATTATCCGGCAATCACGACTAATGCAGCAAGACAAGGTCTAACTCTTGGAGAAAAAATACACTAGAGGATTTTGTAATGGAATTATTAAGAATTAACGCGGAACTGGAACGTTTAGAGAAAAATGAAGAATGGAGAAAAGCAAAGGATCTGCTCTACCATGTCTGGGAAAACGACAAAACTAACCTCGAAAGTCTGTTGCGGGTGGGAACAGAGTGCTGGTATGTATTAACCTTTTGGGAACGGATTCAATCCGACAATATGACCCGGGAAGAATTTGCTGCGCCACTTACCGAAGTAAAGCAATACGGGGAGATGGCGTTTCGTAAATCTGATTCCTTTTTGTGGGTATTCGGCTATATGATTTCCCTTTTTCCGTATTGGTTTGATGATTTTGATGACGATATATATAAATGGGAAGCAAAAGGAAGAAGTATGATAAAAGAAGCCTATCAAGTTAACCCGGAGAACCATATTGCCAAAATGCTGGGCATGTCGGAAGAGTCTGACGAGTATCAAGCTGTTTGCCGTGATGCAAGGGCTATGTTATGCGATTGCTTCCCCGGAGATTCTGCCATTGAGGGCTATTTTAAAGGGGTGTTATCGAGGGGATTATTATAGGCTATGGCGATACTGAACCGCGCAAAAGAACCCGTAAGCTACATCTAACTGCGCGCTTTATTCCATGATCACAGAGCGGGATAGTCGCAAGCGGGCTGCATGTTGCCGTAGTTTTTCCTTTGTGATATTATAAGAGAGTGGTATTAGCATATGGATTGCGAAACCACAGACAAGGTATTATCTATTTTTGAAATGAGGGAAATATGGTGAAATTTACTAAGAAGTTTATCTATTATTCGCTTCTTATCATATCCATTGTATCGTTTGTAAACTGTGTATTACTTTTATCCGGGATACCTTTTCGTGCGCGTTGGATTCCGGCTGCTTTCCCCCTGAGTCTTTTTTCTATTACCGGGTTTGCCTTTGCAGCAATTTTCGCACAAATCTTTTATCCCGTTGCAATAGCACTTACCGCATGTATCCTCTTGTTCCTTGCTGCATTTTCTTTTAGAAAGCAGCGACTTGTTTTGCCAATCGTCTCCTTTGCGTATTCACTGTTTGACTTTGTTATTCTGAATATTAGCTTTTGGGATCATTTGACGGAGCGGTATTTCGTTCCAATCCAGCTGCTCCAAATTGTCACCGGGATAATCCTCCTGACATTTATGGCAATCTATTTCGTCTGCTATTTCAAAAGCGCCAAGCAAAGCGCTTTGCGCAAAAAACCAGCGCAGGCATAACTATCCCCGCCGTCCGCGCGGCACAACTCTTCATGAAAATCAGCAAGGAAAGGAACTACTGCCATGGCTACCAGAATTCTCGCTTGTGCGCTTTAGGCATACGATAGTCGGTTGAATAAATATATTGGCTGTGATATACTTTATTAAGGACAGCCCATGCGAGGATTTCAGTCGGAACGAAAAAATAAGTTTTGAAAAGAGGAATGATTATGGGATTTATAAAAGCATTCAGCGGCGCAATTGGCGGCACTTTTGCCGAACAGTGGAAGGACTTTTACACCGTTCCGAATGGCATCGGGGCAACCGTGGGAATTTGCCCTGCCGTTAAAACCGGAACAAATATGGGGCGCGGTTCAAACACAAAGGGCAGTTCCAATGTAATTACAAACGGTTCTTACATTTTAGTGCCTGAGGGCTTTGCGCTCATTACCATGGAAAATGGCGCAATAACCGGCTTTGTCGCCGAGGCAGGCGGCTTCGTTTGGCAGAGCGACAACCTCAATTCGCAGTCTTTTTTCAGCGGCGGCGGGCTTATTAACGCGGTTATCAAGCAGTCGTGGGAGCGCTTCAAATTCGGCGGTATGCCGGGGGCGTCACAGCAAGCATTTTATGTAAACCTAAAAGAAATCCCGAATAACAAATTCGGCACACAAAGCGAAATCTATTGGGACGACCGTTTCTTGGGCACCCAAGCGGGCGCTTTGGCGCGCGGGATGTACAGCTTAAAAATCACCGACCCGCTGCGATTTATCGAGGGCTTTGTCCCTGCCGCATATTATTCCTCGAAGCCCGGCGTGTTCGATTTTGCAGACTTTGAAAACGGCGCAGCGGAACAGCTGTTCAGCGAGGTTGTGGCATCCTTGGCGGCGGCGTTCAGTTCTTATGTAAACAGCGGGGACAAGCAGAATCGCATTACGAAAATTCAAAGCGACAGCGTCGGCTTCGCGCAGTCTCTGGCAGCTGCGGTCGAGAGCGGGTATCTGTGGAAGCAAGACAGAGGGCTTGAAATCGTAAAGGCTGCCATTGTATCTATCGAATATGACGCGCCCACCAAAGAGCTTCTTGAAAAGGTAAAAACGGCAGACGCGTTAATGGGCGCGCGGGGCAATTCCTTTATGCAGTCCGAGATTGCGCAGGGCATGCGAGCGGCAGGCGAAAACCCCTCCGGCGGGGCATTGGGCATGGGCTTTATGGGCATGGGCCTGCAGGGAGCGGCAGGAATGGCGGGCGCTTTGCAGCAGCCGGCTCAACAGGCTGCGCCAGCGGAAGACCCCTATGAAAAGCTCGTAAAGTTGAAAGGTCTGCTTGACCAAGGCATTATCACGCAGCAGGATTTCGATGCAGCCAAGGCAAAATTACTGAATATATAAAGAAGGTGGCAATATGGTTGAAGAGTTGAATCCCCAAAATCCGCATGCGGATACCAACACCCTTGATAAATGCCCGAATTGCGGCGCAACCGATGTAAAATTTATACCCGGCGAAGGCATTGTATGCAGTTATTGCCACCATACTTGGCAGCCTGTATACGCAAACGACGAAGACGTAGCCTCCCTTTCCGGCATACATATTGCAGAAGGCGCGCAAGAAATTAACCAAGAGGCAAGTACGATTATAACGATGAAGTGCAGTGCTTGCGGCGCGGAGGTTTCTGTTGACACCTCGGAAAGTTTGCAAGCGCGATGCCACTGGTGCCGTCATACCCTGTCGGTGAATGACCAAATTCCCAACGGCGCTGTGCCGGACTATATTCTGCCGTTTGAGCTCAACAAGCAAACGGCACAAAGCAATATTGAAGCGTATGTTAATAAGCGCAAGTTTTACGCGAATCCGCAATTTAAGGCTGAATTCTCGTCGGAAAACATCATGGGCGTGTATTTCCCGTATATGTTGGCAGATATCAATGGTCAAGCCTTTCTTTCCGGGCAAGGGGAGCATAAGACGCGGTCTTATACTGTAAAAGTCGGCAAAAATGAACGCCGCTACTACGACGCAGACGTTTACGATATTTCGCGTAGCTTTGACCTCGCTGTGGATGATTTAACGATAGAGTCATCGACAGAACATATGAATCTGGACAGAAAAGCCAATTCTAATAATATAATTAACGCGATTTTGCCCTTCCCCACTAAGCAAAAGCAGCCCTTTAAGGCAGCGTATTTGAAAGGCTTTAACTCTGAAAAACGCGATGCAAACGTTGGTCATGTGCGAGAGCTGGTGGAAAAACAAACCCGCGATATTGCCCGTGCAAAAGCAAATGAAACAACGAAATTTTACGACAGAGGCGTTCGTTGGGATGAAGTAAACGTGCAGACAAAAGGCGAATCGTGGGCAACTGCTTTTTTGCCTGTGTGGCTGTATTCCTTTTTGGAGCAACGGAAAAACGGCAATGGTTTTTTGCATTATGTTGCACTGAATGCTTGCACCGGCGAAATCGTCGGTTCTGTGCCGATTAACAAGAAAAAGCTCTTTCTTGTGAGCTTTCTTATTGGATTATTATCGCTGGCGTGCGCAGTTTCCGCATTTCTTCTTACCGTCTCAGCCGCGTCTGTTGAACATCGGAATAAGGCGATTTTTTGGTTTCTGCTGTTAGTCGCCGGGCCTTTATACTATTTCATCATTTACTCTCGATACCGAAATCAAAGCAAGCGCCACACCTACGAAAAAGAAACAATCTGTGCGGTTTCCAATTTGCAGCAAACCGACCACCGTGTGTCTTCTATCAAAGGCACAAGTTCAAGCACAATGCACGGAGCCAATGCCGGGCGTTTGGAAGGTCAACGATAAACGTTTTGGCAATAAGATTTATCAAGAGAGCGCCAACTGATTTTCATCGTAGTTTGGCTCTCTCTTCGCCGAAAACCCGCTCCCTACTTAAGCGCAATTGTGCAATACCTTCCCCTTGCCCAGTCGCCGCAGCCCCTGCAACCATTGCGGTTGCAGGGGCTGCGTTTTTTCTTCAAAATCGCACTGCGCTATTTGGGCAAACAGCGCCTGCTTTCGCGGAACGAACGAAAGAGCGTATACGCGGTCAGTGCGGCAATATACCAAAAGACCATGGTAATCGCAATCCAGAAAAAGTCGCGCTTGGGGAAATGCGAAATTGTTACCGTCCCCTTGATGCACAGATGCGCGCCGATATAGGACAGCGGAACAGCGAAAAACTTCCAAACAACGCCCGCTTTTCTCGGCTGTTTTCGCAAGGCAATCAGCACGATGCCGAAAAGCAGCAAAGCACCTGCTGCGATGAGCGCGTAATAGCTGAAGCTCAGGGAAGCCAATGTCATAACACTGCCGGAATCGGGCTGCGTCCTGCTCCATATAACTTTATCTTCCGTGCGGAGATTTGCAGAACAATAGTATACGACATCCGCAGACTGCGCGATGCGGTAGCTCTGCGCGCCCGTATCGATGAAGCGCCCTAAAATCGTCGTCCATGCGGAAATGTCAATGTGAACCCTCCCGTCCGGGTGTGTATACTGCGTCGCTTTGTAGCCGGTCACGCGCGGGTCAAAGACGACCAGCGCTTCGCCGTTTGCAAACTCCACAACTTCCAACAAATCCTGCGTATAAGTAAAGGTCTGCGGCGCAGTGAGAAAGGAGAACGTACTCAGCAGGATAATCGCCAAAACGGAAGCTGCGAGCAAGACGGATAATAGCCTCTTCTTGCCAATATCCAGACGGATTTTTCGCAGCGGCTTGAGGTTGCACTGCGGAGCCTGAATTTGCGCTTTGCTTGCTTTCAGCACATTGTTGCAGGCTGCGCAGTGCGCCAAATGCACTTCGACCATCTGCGCAGATGCGTCGCTTGCCATCTGCTCTGCATAAAGCGGCAGTAAATCTTGAATAATTTCACATGGCGTATTCATTGATTCGCCTCCCATTCCTTTAGAATTTTTGCCTTCGCTCTGTGAAAGGTGACGCAAGCCCAGTTGTCGCTTTTTTCAAATATCTGCCCAATCTCCTTGAAGCGCAGGGCGCAAAAGGTTCGGAGATAGAACACCTCTTTATAGGGTTCTTCAAGAATATGCAGGTATTTATGCAGCTGCGTCGCAGTTTCGGATTGCGCAAACGCCTCTTCGATATCAAAGGTATCGGCGATTGCAATCTCGTCCAAGGGGCTATTCGTGTTTGCCCGCTTCTGCAAGAAATGCAGATAGCTGTTCTTGGCAATCTGGCAAAGCCAGACCCGTATGTCGCATTTGCCTTCAAACCGATCTAAGGACGTCAGCGCTTTCATGAAGGTTTCGCTTGTAATGTCCTCTGCGATTGCGGCGTTTCTCGACATACGCAGGACAAACAGGTATACATCGTTGAAGTATAGTTTGTATACTTTTTCAAGGTCAGCATTCGCCATATTTCACCTCATTTCTTCCTCTGCCTATAAGACCCGCGAAATACAAAGTTCTTACAGACCGGCATGCCTAAATGTATTATAGCACACATTTCCCGCTGCAACGAGCGCAAACATAACCCGCGCAGCAAGGAAAAGTGTGTTGAAAAATGTGGGATTGTATGTGATACTATAGGCAAGAAGCAAGCAGTCCCGAAAAATCGGCAAGTGAGATCATTCGCAGCGCCGCCGAATGGTTGCGCGGTGCTATTGATAAGGGAGAGATCGTACTATGAAAGACAGATTGGCAACCGGGAGAATACGAGTTTTATTTCAGAGAATTTCCATGCTGCTTCTGGCGTTTGTCATGCTGATTGCATGCCTTTCGGGTTGCAGCACTGCGGTTAAGGAAGAACCAACATCGCTCGGTCATACAGCTACTGCTTGGATGGACGAATACGGCGCAAGACTTGAAACGTGCGTGGAAGCAATCAAATGCATGGTAACGCGCGTTGCGAATACCGCGGAGTCCCCCGAACCGGTTGAAATCACGTGGATGGGTAGTTACGATTCGATTCTTGCAGAGTACCGGCGGTTCGCAGAATGCTTACTTGATGAAAGTATAGAACTGATTGGATACCGATTGACGAAAGCAATTGAGGAGAATATCTTCTCCACACCTTCGGAAGATGCGGACTTGAGATACCATTGGTCGTGCATGCAGATTGAAACGAATATTTGGTCATTTCAAGATGTGCCCAGAACAAAGGAAGCGTTCGGTTATGCAATCGCGGATTTGAACGAGGATGGAAACGAGGAACTGATACTGCTGATAGAGAATTACACCACTCTTGCAATTTTTACGAAAGTGGACGGTGTGCCGACGCTCGTAGATGCCTATTGGCCGAAACACAGATGCGCAATTCTTGAATCGGGGCAACTGTATACGCATAGTAGCGGAGGGGCGGGGTTTTGGGAAGGCGCTCTGCTGGAGTTGCAGCCTAACGGAAGCGCTTTAGTCCCTGTGAAAGAGTTCGGCTGCGACAGATACCTCTACATTGTAGTTGCGGGCGAACGGGTCTTCGTAAGTGAAGAGGAATTTGACGAATTCCGCAGCGAAGAAGGCTTGCCGCCACTTTCCAATGTAAATGCTTCTATCATCACGCGAGAATCCGGGCTCGAGTTCATTCCCCTATTTGAATGAACGGTTATAGAAACGCGGGTTTCTCCTGCGCAAATCGGTGCAGGGGCAAAATAAAGAAAGGCGGAATGCAGAATGAAAAGAACGAACTTTGTAAGAATTGCGCTTGCTGTTGCAATGCTTCTGCTTGTAACTGCTTGCAGGCAAGAAGGAACACAAGAGATGCTTGAGACCACAGAATTTCTTCGCAATGCCGGGGGGACTGTTGCACCCAAAGAGGCGGGAGAGCCTGCCGAATTTGTGCAGGGTTTTATGATGGATGATTCAAAGCCACTGGATGAAATCTTAACAAAGAAATATCCATTAGAAGAATTGTATGATTTCTTTGGCGAGATCCCTGAGATTGAAGGCTCAGGGTATGATGAGTTTGAGTATAAACCTGATTTGTCAATTCAACATGTAGATGAAAGATTTCCGATAGAATGTTTTCGGACAAAGGAATATGTGGTCTACGAAGTTAGTGAAGGCGGGTATTTCTATGTTTTTTTGAGCCTTGATGATTTTCAACCAAATACCGCACAAAATCACCCCAGTCAGAATGCAAATAGTGCCTCGGTTCATTTCACTGCATATTTAGACTCCTCTTCACCGAGAACGGCAAGTGATTTTGATTCCTTGCAGATTGGGGTCAGTACAGCAGAGGATGTGGCGAAAATCGATCCGGCACTTCAAATGATGTTTGTTTATTCAAGCAGAACACCGTCGTTTAGCCTTCTTAGTGATGGTTCGATTATGGAAATATGCTATTCTTGGGATGGCGGTTTTGAATCGAGAAGCGATTTGATTGTCGAGAGTATGGAAGTTTACCCGGAGGGGGAACGCTGGTGTTCTTTAGAAAAAGTGTTCCCGGAAGACTTGCCGTAGAAAGGCGGAATGCAGAATGAAAAGAACGAACTTTGTAAGAATTGCGCTTGCTGTTGCAATGCTTCTGCTTGTAACTGCTTGCAGGCAAGAAGGAACACAAGAGATGCGTGAGACCACAGAATTTCTTCGCAATGCCGGAGGGTCGGTAGCCCCCAAAGAGGCGGGAGAACCTGCCGAATTTGTGCAGGGTTTTACGGCTGATAATACAACCCCACTGATTGGCGCGCTGACAACGTCATACCCCTTGCAGGACTTAACCGACTATTTCGGAGAAATACCGCAAAACGAAAGCAAATTCTATGGGATGGATGATGCGAAAGGGCAACTGGACATCCAACACGTCAACGAGAAATTCCCGATTGAGTGTCTCAGAAATGCAGATGAGCTGGGGCAGATGGGTTTTTACGTCGTTTATTCGGTTGCTGAGGGTGGCTACTTCTATGTTTTTTGGAGTCTTTTTGATGACTCTCAACCAAGTGCAGAGCAAAATTATTCCGCTCTGAATCTAAATAATGCCACTGTATCTTTTACTGCATATTTAGCTCCCTCTTCGCTAAGAACGGCAAGTGATTTTGATTCCCTGCAAATCGGGGTTAGTACCGCCGAGGATGTTGCGAAAATCGATCCGGCATTTGAAATAATGTTTCAATTATCAAGCAGAACCCCGTCGTTTAGTCTTCTTAGTGATGGTTCGATAATGGAAATATGCTATTTTGGGGAGGACAGTATTGCATCGAGAAGTGATTTGGTTGTCGAGAGCTTGGAAGTTTACCCGAGGGAAGAAGGCATGTTCCATTTAGGCTTTGTGTTCCCGGAAGATTTGCCGTAGCGCGCAGACGATAAAGGAGGTCTAGCTATGCTGAAAACAAAGAAAGTCCTTGCCGCTCTTTTGGCAAGTGCCGTATTCTTGGTATCCTCTTGTGGGGCTGTGAAAAACAACAAGCCTTCCGAGAGCCCAATCGTCCCGGATTCGCACCGTAATTACGCCTTTTATGAGACATATAACGAAGCGTTTAATGCGGTGATGCGTGAAAATCCAATTGATGCGCGCATGGAAGCGGAGAAAAGCGAAATCGAAATGGCAAACACGCGAGAGGGGCAAGTGTTTTACGACCGCTATATCTCGATATGGCAAGAGGAATTGGCGTTTTCCATCCGAAATCTGGAGCAGTACTTAACGCCGGAGGATTTGGTGCTTTTTGAGGAGTCGCAAAGAAGCTGGGAAGAGAGCGTAGACGCGGAGAATCAATTCAGCAATGCGTTAAAAGAGAGCAGAGATATTGGACTCGGAACACAAGCGGTTGCGAACGCATTAAAATACTTGATTGAAAAATACCGAGAACGTGATTTTTATATTAAGTACATGACGTACTTGGCGGAAGTATCTGTTATCGATTCTGTGCCCGAGGCGGAGCAAACTTGGAATCAGTTTGTTGACCCGCTCAGCAGCGCAGGGGCGGGAGTGGACGATTTTTCTCTGGATGATGAATACTATCAATGGGCGCTGGCAAGTTTCCCATCAGATAAAAACGTCGGCGATGTTCTTGACGCCCAATCCGCTATTGCGAAGGCAAACGAATTATGGCTTGCTGCACCTGCCGAGGAGGCGTATTGGCCCGATGAACCAATCAACGGCGAAGAGATTGTTGTACAATATGATGCAAAATATCAATGCTGGCTGGTTAGCGGGACTTTGAAAAATGAACCCGGATTTGTAACATTTGGCGGCGTTCCGCATGCCTTAATTCAAATAGACGGAAACGTTCTGGCTGTTTGGCACAGCGACTGATTTCGCCCCCAAAAACGCCGCAACGGCTGGAGCGCCGCCTGCTTGCAGATTTTCGCCGATTATCCCGGCACGAGAAAGAACCTCGCTTTTTAGCGAGGTTCTTTCTCGTGCCGACGCTTTTGCGGGACAAGGGCGAGAAACGTCAATCTGCTTGGGCGTTGCGCTCTTCGTACTTTCTTACGCGAAGCAGGGCTTCCATCATTTCCGTATAGTGCGCGCGGTCGCGCAGACCGGCGCGATAATCCACCAGTTCGCCGCAATGCAGCGCCAGCACCGTCGGAACGCCGATGATGTCATAGCGGACAAGAAGCTCCTTGCAGGCATCGTAATCCACCTGATAAAACTCGATGGACGCGATGCTCTCTGCCTGCAATTCTTGCAGCATTTCGCGCACCGCGTCGCAGAGTTTGCACCAACTAGTATAAAAGAAAACGAGCGCGCTAATCTCTTTCTGCTTTTCATCAAATTCGCCTTCCCGAAGTTCCGATAATTCCATAGCAAACCCCTCACTTGCCCTCAGTTGTATACCTTATGCCACCCGCAGCTGAGATATACGAATCGATGTAGCAGCGCTGCGTGCAAGCGCATACTATGGTAACGACTATATATGTAAATTTTCAGACAAGTATTGTTTCCACAGCAAGCGAATTGACGATCGTAGCGTTGGAGCAATACCTATCAGCGGGAGGCTATATTCATGAAACACTACAAAAATCAAACGCGGTGCGGCATATGCGGTCAGTGCGAATGCTGCTGTCCTTCCTGCCCGCCGCCGAACGCTTCGCAATCGCCCCTGTTTTGCATTCAAGACTCGTCCGGCAAAACTGTGCCGATATACTGCGCGGATCGATTGCTCTTTTCCTCAAATACGGCGGATATTTCGGTATCGCCATGCCCCGCTTCTGTTTACATAGAGTGTAGCGGCGGCACAAGCGGTGCGACAGGCGCAACAGGTGCAACCGGCGCAACCGGCGCGCGGGGCTTGCAAGGGCCGACAGGACCGCAAGGCATTCAGGGCGTGCAGGGTATTCAAGGCGCGCAGGGCGTAGCGGGCGCAACGGGCGCGCAAGGCATTCAAGGCGCGGAAGGCAGCGTGGGCACGCTCAACGGCGCGTACCCCTCCTATGAGGCACTCCTTGCGGCACATCCCACAGGTGAACGTGGTGATGCATATTATGTAAACCCCGACCTTTACATTTGGGACGATGATGCGGGTTCGTGGGTAAATGTCGGCACAATTGCAGGGCCGCAGGGCATTCAAGGTGTGCAAGGCATACAAGGCGAAGTCGGCGCGACCGGCCCGCAGGGTGTGCAGGGCGTCCAAGGGGAGCAAGGCATACAAGGTCTGCCCGGCGAAGCGGGTTCGACGGGGTCGCAAGGCGTGCAGGGCATCCAAGGCGAGGCAGGCCCTGCGGGCGAGCAGGGTATTCAGGGCATCCAAGGTGCGCAGGGTGTGCCCGGCGAGGCAGGGCCGACAGGCCCGCAGGGCGTGCAGGGTGTGCAAGGCCCGATGAGCACCCTGAAGGGTTCGTATGATTCGCTGGACGCTCTGGAAACGGCGCATCCGTCCGGGGAAATCGGCGACGCATATTATGTAAACCCAGACCTCTATATCTGGGATGAGGATAGCTCCTCGTGGGTGAACGTCGGACGATTGGCCGGTCCGCAAGGCGTGCAGGGCGTACAGGGTGTGCCCGGTGAAGTCGGACCGACAGGGCCGCAGGGCATCCAGGGGGTGCAAGGCGTGCCCGGCGAAGTCGGGCAAACAGGTTCGCAGGGTATCCAAGGCGTGCAAGGCATCCAAGGAGAACAAGGTGTGCAGGGCGCGCAGGGCGCAACTGGTGCAACCGGCGCGACGGGTGCTACAGGAACACAAGGCATACCCGGTGCGACGGGCGCTACAGGAACACAAGGTACACCCGGTGCACGCGGTGCAACCGGCGCGCAAGGAATCCCGGGGGAATTGGGGCCGACCGGGCCGCAAGGAGTCCAAGGTGTGCAGGGCGTGCAGGGTGTACAGGGTGAAGCGGGCGCTAAGGGCGCAACAGGCGCAACGGGCGCAGCTGGTGCGACGGGCGCGGCAGGCGCTACGGGCGCAGCAGGTGCGACGGGCGCGGCGGGTGCGAAGGGTGCAACAGGCGCAGCTGGTGCGACGGGCGCGGCAGGCGCTACGGGCGCGGCAGGTGCTACGGGCGCGGCAGGTGCTACGGGCGCGGCAGGTGCTACGGGTGCAACGGGCGCTACGGGAAGTCAGGGTTTGACAGGCCCAACAGGGCCGACAGGACCGATGTTCACGCCGACGGTTGTAACCAACCAATTGTCCATTGCGGCAGGTCAGGGCGGCGGAATCAGCGCCGATTGTCCGTCGGGCACGATTGCCATTTCGGGCGGTGTGGAGAGCATGACAAAGCTGCCAGCCGGACTGACGCTTCTTGCAAGCAATCCAAAATATACCGCAGGCTCGCCGCCTACGGGTTGGTACACAAACGCGCTTAACGAGACATCAAACGCATTGACGCTGACAGCCTACGCGATTTGCATTCCGCGCAGCAGCACATAACAGTGCATGTGCCAGAAAGGAAGTAGCCTGTGGGGAACGAGGATATTTGCGATATTTCCCGCCATATTTCGGCATTGATTCAAAACGAGAGCGCGTCCGCGGTTCTGATGATTGCGTCGGACTCGGCATTTTCTACGGCGCTCGGCGAGGCACTCCATGCACTTGCCCCGCAAGTAGATTTCCTTACATTGCAAGGAACATCTCTCGGAGCGGCGGAGCCGCAGCTGCAGCCGCCTTATGATGTGGTCATTCTCGCGGGCGTTGTGGCGCAGTTGCCCCCGACAAAGGCAAATGCACTCATCGACGATTTGCTGCCCGTTGCCCGAAAGCAAGTTTTGCTGATTGAGCCGAGCGGCGGCGCGGCGCAGCCCCTGCAATTCATCGGCTATGATTTTTCCTATATCGCTTGCAACGAGAACTATCTCTTATTCAGCTTTTTCCATAAAAAAATTGTGGAGAGACTTGCTATCGATACGCCGAAGGAGATTCCCGCGCTGCGCCGCAGGCTGCGCCTTGCCTACGTTATCCCGCATCTCAATCTAACGGGCGGAATGAAGGCGATTTTGACGCAGATTTATGCCATGGCGCGTGCCGGGCACAGCGTAGCTGTCTATTACCGCGGCGCGGCGGACAGACGGGTGCTTCCCTTTTGGAGCGGCGCGGATACGGACGGTCTGCTAACGCTGGTGTCCGTTCCCATAGGGGAATCCTACCGCGCGCATATCAAAGACGCGGACATCATTCTGCTCGGTTGGGTCGGGCAAGTGCCGGAATTCATGCACTCGACGACGCCCGTTGCGCTTTGGGAGCAGGGAAGCGAGCCGCTCTTCGGGGACTATTACGGTAACCTGATACCAAGCGGCGCGGCAATGCGAACCAATCTGCGCAGGAGCTATGCGAGCAAAATCCACATGCTTGCGGTCTCAGACCTGATGCAAAAGATCCTGAAGGAGCGGTTTGGGCGGGAATCGCCGCTGTTTCCGAATATCATCGACACCGAACTCTACCATCCGGGGGAGGATGCGCAGAACGATCCGCCTGTGATTTTGCTCGTCGGGTATCCGCAATTGCCCTTTAAGGGCTTTTCATGGGCAATCGACGTGCTGAAGCGGCTGTCCGAAACGAAAGCGGCGTTTCGCGTCTGCTGGGCTTCGCCAAGCGACTTTGCTTTGCCGCAGCAACTCCCCTTTGCATTGGAAAAGCAGATCGGTCTGCCGCAGCAGGCGCTTGCAGCCCTCTATCGGCGCAGCGACATTTTGTTTTCTTCGTCACGATACGAGTCTTTTTCCCTTCCTCCGCTTGAGGCGATGGCGTCGGGAACGGCAGTAGTCATGACCGACAACGGCGGCTGCCGCATGTATGCCGAAGACGGCAAAAACTGCGCCCTGATTCCGCAGGGGGATACGGACGCTGCAGTTTCCGCACTGCGCGGACTGCTCGGCTCTAAGGCAGAACGCCTGCGCATGGGCGGCAACGGGCGGGCAACTGCACTACGCTTTTGCGAATCCGAAATTGTCAGAATACTGGAAGACGCGCTCTACAGCATCGTGGGATAGGGAGCGCAAGAGCGGGCAAGCTAGGCATACGAGGTGAAAAGTATGTCAAAACGAAAAAAGCAAGAGCCGCAAACGGAAGACCTGCGCGTGAATCCCGAGGCGCGTATGTGCCCGCAGTTTGATGAAGTCAGCGTGAAAAAATTCCGAGCCCCCGACAAGAAGAATATGGGCGTGCGCGTAGTGGATAACTGCGCCGAAGAGCATATTATGTAGAAAACGGGGCGCAAAAAACCGCAGGAAACGATGTGTTCCTGCGGCTTTTGCTGTGTGGGGAAAATGGAAAAGTGAGAGACGCGCCCGACTATTTTTGCTTGCGCCCCCGCCGTTCTTCCTTGAACTCGCGGTAAATCGTTTGGATTTTCAGCAGATAGAACAGCGCAAGCAGCACCTGCAACACCGCGCAAATCAGCAGCAGCAAGGAAAGCGGCTTGAGCGGAATCGACAGCACAAGGCTCATCCCCGTGCCCCAAATAATCACTGACGAGGACAAAAGCTGCATCCACTGATTCCACCAGAGGACGCTGAACACGTCCGTGACTATGCCCGTGATGGGGATGGCATAGATATACAGCAGCCACGCATGCGACTCCAACACGCCGAAAATGTGCGCAAAGCAGAAAAAGACCGTCATAGCAAGCCAGACCAAGCCGTTTGCCAAAATCGTAATGAGAATCCGCTTTGTGTGCACCTTCGCTACTTTTTTTGTACTCAGCAAATCCTGCACCGTAATATCGTATAGCGCGGCAATTCTCGCAAGGATAAAAATATCCGGCGTGCCGTCTGCGCGCTCCCACTTCGACACGGACTTATCGGAATAGCGCAGCTTTTCGGCAAGCTCCGCCTGGGTTTGACCATTTTGCCTGCGATAGTAGGCAATATTTTCGGCAATCAACAGCCGCAGCTTTTCATCAGCATCGTGCATTTGTGCTTGTCCTCCCGAGATGAAGTAGTATTGTCCCTATCCAAGGACGTTGATTTTCCATGTCGCGGTATATCTTTGCCGGGGAAACGGGGAAGCCGTCAAGCGAAGCGCGGGCGGGGTACGCGGAAAAACAAGAGACTCTTTGTCGCGGAATCGCGAAATTCATCTCCCTGCGCAGTATGAACGAGGGATATATTTTTACACTTCGCCTTCGGCTCGTGTTCTTGCACCAAAGCACCCCTTCCGCCGACCAATCGCACTTCGCGTCCCGCTCGTGTTCATGGGGTATCAGTTGGCGCAGCCGCTGAGGGGCAACCGACACACTTGTTTGAAAGCCTTCTCTCGTCGCGGGCAAGGCTGCGCGGTGCTTCCCTTTCCGCTTATCCTCGTGTATTTGTTCTTGCGAGGGCGGGGTTGTGCCGTGCGACACTACTTGCATGCACCTTCGGAATTACTCCTGCATATCCTGTGCAAAGCACCGGAAATACAGCACTCTACCCACGGTAGAGTGCCTCTCTCCTGTGGGTTCGGCGGTTGGACACAGCGGTAGCTTGACTATGCGCCGTGCTTGCGCTACCATGGGCGAAACAAAGGCATTCGCTGCGCATACTATGGGCATTGGGCGCACAAAAACTCTGCGCAGCGACCATAGCGCACTTGCATACCGTGCTTGCGCGGTGAACACGTTAAATATCTCTTTCGCATATTCCCTCCACCGCGAGGAAAAGCTGTAGTATTCCCCCGCTGTGCGGAAACGCCGGTAGTATCCCCACACGCGATCCTGTTTTGCACAGAGAGCGATACCATCACAGGAGGCTATCCACATCTATGAAAATCACACAAAGAATTGCAAAAATTATCCGCATTATTACAACCGCGCCGTTCGCGGCAACCTTCCTTTGCACCTTGTTGCTTTTGCTGGACAAAGTGGCGTTCCGCTCCTACTGGCACTATGCCGCGGCGCTGTTTTTCTTGGCGCTTCTGCCGCTTATGGCATATCCGACCGCCGCGCTTGTTCCCTCGATTAAGAAGAAGGGGCGCAAAGGTCAGCGCAACTTAGCTGTTATCTTCAGCGTAATCGGCTACATCGGCGGCTTCCTTTTCGCCTTGCTTGCCAAGGGCACGCCGACAGAAGAAGTGCTGTATTGCACCTACCTGATTTCCGGCGCAGGCATCGCAGTATGCACCGTCTTCCGCTTTAAGGTCAGCGGGCACGCCTGCGGCATTTCAGGGCCGGTTGCAAAGCTCGTTGAATTCGTCGGACCATGGTTTCTATTCGGCTATATCCTGCTGATTCCGACGATTTGGTCGAGCCTGAAACTCAAACGGCACAGCATCCTCGAACTGCTTGCGGGCACAATTCTGCCTTGGATTGCGCTCTATGTATCCATGGCGATATTTTTATAAGCCAAAAGCGATAGGAGAAAGAAGATGGCGGACTATATTTTAAGTTGCTGCTCAACCACCGATCTCTCGCCGGAGCAATTCAAATCGCACGGCATCGAGCGCATTTGTTTCCACTATTCCATCGATGGCAAGGAGTATTTGGATGACGGCGGTGTCCCGCTGCCGGATTTCTTCGATGCGATGAAAAACGGCGCTGTCCCGAAAACCTCGCAAGTTCCCGTGGGCGAATTCTTGCCGTATTTCCGCAGTTTTCTCGAGCAGGGCAAGGATATTTTACATATTTCCCTGTCCTCGGGGCTGTCGGGCGCGTATCAATCCGCCTGCATCGCGCGGGACGAACTTGCCCTGCAGTTTCCCGATCGGAAAATTTACATCATTGACTCGCTTTGCGGCTCAGGCGGCGCTGCTATCTTGATGCTGGAGCTGGCTGACCGCCGCGACCGAGGGCTCAGCGTCGATTCGGCGCGCAGTTGGGTAGAAACGCACAAGCTGCAGATGCACCACTGGCTCTTCACGCCGGAGCTTGCCTATTTTGTGCGCGGGGGGCGAATTTCGCCCGCAGCCGGTTGGCTGGGAACACTTTTGAAATTGTGTCCGCTGATTGAGGCGAACGCAGAGGGAAAGCTATTGCCCAACACGAAGATTCGCGGCAAGCTGCGCGCCATGACTGCGCTCATCGATAAAATGAAACAGCATGCGCAGGGC
The DNA here is from genome assembly GCA_031262065.1 of Oscillospiraceae bacterium. Lineage (GTDB taxonomy): Bacteria > Bacillota > Clostridia > Oscillospirales > Oscillospiraceae > JAZOXB01. The sequence goes on from JAISIK010000045.1 coordinate 22,985, forward strand.
GGGTTAAACTATGCAGGCCCCTGCCGCATTTCGCATGCGAACTGCGCAGAGGATGCATATGCGGTCAAAGCGCTCATTGAGGAGCAGTTTGCCAATCTGCGCGAAAAAATCGGCGTCAGTATGATGGGCACGACGCTCGGCAGCCACTGCGGGCCGGGCACGGTGGCGATTTTCTTCTTCGGGGCACAGCGGCAGCTGTCCGCCATGTAACCAAAAAACACTAAATAGTATTGTACCACAAAGTTCGGCACTTTGTGGTACTTTTTTTCGCAGCATCTATTCTATGTCGCGTAAATATCCTGTCGGCGCTTGACAATCGGCGCATTGTGCACTATACTAAAGTTACCGCGAAACAAATCATTCTTCGGGGGGTCGGTTATTCCGGCTGAGATTGGGCGAATTGACGCCCTGACCCGCGAACCTGACACGGATCATGCCGTCGTAGGGAAAGATGCAGACACCATAGCTCCGCCGCGCTGCTTTCCTTTGAACGGTTTGCAGCGCGGAATTTATATTTTGGAGGTCATGTTTCGTGACAAAACAACATCGGCACATCCGCGCCCTCTGCGAAGGGGCACTGATGCTCGCACTCGCGCAGGCACTTAGCTACCTGAAGCTCTACCAACTGCCCAGCGGCGGCTCGTTAACGCTCGCCATGTTCCCCCTCCTCTTCTTCGCCGTGCGCTGGGGTTTGGGGCGTGGGCTGTTTGTCGGCTTCACTTTCGGGCTGCTGCAACTGCTTTTCGACGGCGCGTACGCCTGGGGCTGGCAGTCGATGCTGCTGGACTATCTCTTCGCCTTCACCCCGCTTGGGCTTGCAGGTCTCTTTAAGGGGAAGGATTGGGGCATCTTCCCCGGGACGCTCATCGGCTGCGCGGGGCGATTTTTGGTGCATTTTATCAGCGGCGTAACCATCTATCGCATTATCGAACCGACGAACATCCCCGGTATAGGCACATACGGCAACGCGTATATCTATTCCCTGCTTTATAACGGCGCGTACATGCTGCCGAATATGCTTCTTGCGCTGGCAATCGCCGGGCTTTTGTTCTATCCCATGCGGCGGTATTTCCGCGGCGCAGATTTGCGGTAAACTCGACGCCTCCCTGCCTAGGCAGGGAGGCGCTCACTTTTATACAATCCCCTTATAGAGCTTGATGCTAAATTCCGCGCCGCCGTCGTAATTGGCGGCTTTCACCGTGCCGTTTTGCGCGGTGATGATCGAGCGCGAAAGCGCAAGCCCGATACCGACACTCTGCTCTGAGGCGTTCGCGCCCTTATAGTAGCGCTCAAACAGGTGCGGCAGGTCGCGCTCGTCGATGCCGCTGCCGCAATCGCGCACACGCAGCAGGCTGTACATCGCGTTTTCCTCTGCGGTAACGGTAATTCTGCCCGCGCCCATATGCTCGGTGCAGTTTTTGAGGATGTTGCCCAAGGCTTCCGCCGTCCAGCGAAGGTCGCAGCGCACCTCGCCGCTTGCCGAAATCTCCAAAGTCTGTCCCTTAAGCTCCATCGGAATTGCCAAGGGCTCTGCGGCGCGGTCAATGAGCGTGCGCAGACTGACACGCTCCGGCTGAAAGCGCACCGTGCCCGCGTCCAAACGCGTAAGTTTCAACAGCGCATTGACCAGCCAATCCATGCGCGACACCTGCCGCTGCAGGGCATACATCGTATCCGGCGCATGCGCGGACAAGCCCGCCAAGAGCAAATTCACCGTCGTCAGGGGCGTGCGCAGCTGGTGCGAAATGTCCGCAATCGCCTGCACAAGCTGCAGCTTTTCGTCCTGCAATTGCTGCGCCTGCTCGGTCAGACGCAGGGTCATCTTCTTCAGCTCGCTGCGCAGCAGGCTCACCTCGCCCTCCGTGTAGTGCGCGAAGCGGATGTCCGTCCTTCCGTGCAGCACCGCGTTGATGTCCTCGACGAGCCGCGCCATCGTGCGGTAACGCTTGCGAGCGTCGAGAATGTAAAGCAGCCCCAAGACAAGGCACAATCCGGCAGTCAAAAACCCTGCGGTTCGGTTCAAAATGAAAACAAGCACCGTTACAAGGATGCTCAGCGGCGCGCCGACGCGCAAAACGCGGCGCAGCTCCGGGTTTTTCAGCATATTCATCTTACAACTCCAGCCGATAGCCGAGCCCGCGCACGGTGCGAATAATCGTCGGGTTCTGTGCATCGTCCTCGAGCTTGTCGCGCAGGCGCTTGATATAAACGGTGAGCGTGTTGTCGTTGACGAAATCACCGGCAATATCCCAAATTTCCTCCAGGAGCTTCGCGCGGCTGAGCGTGATGCCGCGGTGGTTCAAAAAGACCAAAAGCAGGCGGTACTCCAGCGCGGACAGGCACAAATCGACGCCGTTTCGCATGGCAATGCCGCGCTCGGTATCGACGCGAACCGCGCCCAAATCGACCACCGACTGCGCCCGACCCGTGCGCCGCAGGACGCTGCGAATACGCGAAACCAGTTCGCGCGGACGGAAGGGCTTTGCGATATAGTCGTCCGCGCCGAGGTCAAGCCCCGCCACGATGCTGTACTCATCGGCGGCTGCGCTGAGAAAAATCACCGCCGTGCCGCTTTTTTGCTTGATTGCCGAGCAAACGGCAAAGCCGTTGCCGTCGCACAGCCCCACATCAAGCAAAACGAGGTCGAAATCCGTCTCTTCCAGCGCGGCGAACGCCTCCGTCTGCCCTGTAGCGCTGCGGACAGAAAAACCCTCTGTCGATAAAAACTGCGTCAGCGCCGAAACGATCGTGCGGTCGTCCTCCACAAGCAAAATCTGCTCCATCTGCGCCACCTCCTTTTTAGGCATACGAGAGTCGAACCCAAGTCGGTTTTAGAAGGCAAATTTCCGCCAATTCATCGCAAAATCCCTTGTGAATACGGAAGTATTGACTGCGGTATTTTTCTCGACTTGACAGAAATTTGCTCTTCTAAAACTGCTTCGCACCCCGAAGATAGCTATTTTTGGTTGTTTTGAGCGCGAAGGACGAAGCCTTGCTGACGCAAGGCGAGAACGACAAGGTCAAAACGACCAAAAAGAGCAGCTTCGGGGCGGCTTGGATTCGGCTTTCGTATGCCTATATCATACCGCATTATCCGCCGTTTCGCAAGAGCGCGCCGCGCAAACGCAGGGGAAAATCGGGAAAATAGCGCTTGACACGGGCGCGCCTCTATGATAAAATCCTATAGCTGATGTTGACTTAGGATGTGCGGGTGTAGTACAACGGCTAGTACAACAGCCTTCCAAGCTGTGGACGTGGGTTCGATTCCCATCACCCGCTCCATTTGCGCCAGTAGCTCATCTGGATAGAGCAACTGCCTTCTAAGCAGTAGGTAGGGGGTTCGAGTCCCTTCTGGCGTACCAGTCCTCAGGACGTCTGCGCATCCGGGAAGAATATGGTGGGTGTCGCCTAGTTGGTTAGGGCGCCAGATTGTGGATCTGGAGGTCGAGGGTTCGAGTCCCTTCATCCACCCCATTTTCCCCGCACTGCGGGGTCAGGCCGAATGCCTCATTGGGATGTCGCCAAGTGGTAAGGCACCAGACTTTGACTCTGGCATTCGTAGGTTCGAATCCTGCCATCCCAGCCAAATCCCCGCTCGAGCAAAACCACGGCGCGGGGAACGTCGGTGCGGCTGCTGCTGCACTTTTTTTACGCAAA
>JAISIK010000050.1 GCA_031262065.1 Oscillospiraceae bacterium
GCGACTTCCTTGTAAAGCTCTGCAACCTGCTGCATGGTTTCGGTCATGGACGCCGCCGCGAAGACGACAAGCTCAATTTCTTCCTGTTTCTCTGCTTCGGGGCTTTGGGATTTGCACGATGCCAGCGTAAAGAGCATAGCAAGTGCCAAACCAAGGGCAAATACCTTTTTCATCTGTTCTCTCCTATACAATAATTATAACGAAGAGCATTCCAACAGAGAAAACGTATCCCCCGCACGTACAACGCCGCCGCGCAGCACGCGGCAAAACACGCCCTCGCGGGGCATAATGCAGTCGCCCATTAGATGGAAGATTTCACAGCCGTGGTGGCAGTGCTTTCCAATCTGGGTCAGCTCCAAAATGCAGTCGCCGCAGGCAAAGCGTGTGCCGATAGGAAGAATTTTCAAATCATAGCCGGAGACGACAAAATTCTCCCCGAAAGCGCCGAACTGCACCTGCGCCCCTTTGGCGCGAAATGCCTCAATCTGCTCCAGCGCCAAAAGGCTCACCTGTCGATGCCATGCGCCCGCATGGGCGTCGCCCTCGAGCCCCCAGTTCTCTTTCAGCCGCGCCTCGCGAACCTCCTGCTTTTGCGTGCCCTTTTCGGGGCTTGTGCATACTGCGATTAGTTTTCCCATTGTGTTTTCCTCGTTATTCTTGTTTGAGTATAACCCTTGCCCGCAACTTTGTCAATGCACATTTGCAAAAACTGTCAGATTCCGCGCCCGTAGCCGCAGTTCGGGAAATGGCAAATCTCGCAGCCGAGGCAGAGCCCGCCCGCGCCCATATTGCTGATTTCCTGCCTACTGACCTCCACACCCGCCGCTATGCGCGGCAGAATCAAATCAAAAATCGTCGCCTTGGCGTACATAACGCAGCCCGGAAGCCCCATAATGGGCGTACCGTCGTGCATATAGGCAAGCAGGAACATCGCGCCGGGAAGAACCGGGGCGCCGTAGGTGACCACATGCGCACCGGTCGCGCGGATTGCGCCGGGGGTCATATCGTCGGGGTCGACGCTCATACCGCCTGTGCAGACAATCATATCCGCGCCCTGCGCTTTGAGCTTCATAATCGCAGCAGTGATCATTTCGCGGCTGTCTTTCACGAGGATATGCCCGCTGACCGTGATGCCGAACGATTCCAGCTTCTGCACAATCACGGGGGTGAAGGTATCCTGAATTCTGCCGCTGTAGACCTCGCTGCCGGTCGTGACGATGCCGCAGCGCATTTCTTTATACGGCAGAAGCTGCGCCAGCGGCGCAGTTCCCGCAACTTCGCGCACCTGCTCCATTTTCGCCTTATCGATAACCAGCGGAATCACGCGCGTGCCGATAAGCTTATCGCCCTTATGCACCGGGAAATTCGTATGGCGGCTGGCAATCATGACTTCGTCCAGCGCATTGACGGCGTTGAGCCGCGGCACATCGATGCGGAACAGTCCGTCGCAATCGGCAAAAATCTCAATTTTCCCCTCGCGCGGCAAGCCTTTGTGCATATTCTCGTTCAGGCAGACTTGGCACAGAATCTCTGCAGCTTCATCCTCGTGGTATCGGTTCTCGTTCTTTTCCCACACAAAAAGGTGCTCCTTGCCCAGCGACAGGAGGACGGGAATATCCTCCTGCGTGACAATATGCCCCTTGCGGAAGGGGGTATCTTTTACGACATCCTTGATAATGCGCGTAATATCGTGGCAAAGGATTGTGCCGACCGCTTTTGTTGTTTCGATTCTTTTCATTCTTTACCTCGCACAGTTTCCCGCTTCTCCCACAAGGATTTCCAATCCGTGAGAAAGCGTGGGCAAAATATATTCTAAGCACTCGCGCACCGCTTTGGGGCTGCCCGGAAGATTGACAATCAGCGTTTGCTTGCGGAGGACGGCTACTGCGCGGCTGAGCATTGCCCGCTCGGTAAAGCGCAGGCTGTAGGCGCGCATCGCCTCGGGAATGCCGGGCACTGCACGCTCTGCAATATCCATGGTCGCCTCAGGCATGCAGTCGCGCTGCGAGAAGCCCGTGCCGCCTGTGGTGAGGATGAGCTGCGCAATCCCCTCGTCTGCAATACGCGCCATTTCCTTTGAGAGCAGGCTGCGCTCATCGGGAAGCAGGGCGGAAAAGACCACTTCGTAGCCTGCCTGTTCGACAATTTCCTGAATGACTTTGCCGCTGATGTCTTCGCGAATCCCGGCGTAGCCTGAATCGCTGGCGGTGAGTATGGCAACGTTCATCTTATCCTCCGATCTGCCACATGGCGCGGCGCTCCTCGGGCAGAGGCTTGTCCTCGTGAAAGCGGTGGCAGGCAGGTTTTTGCGCAATTTCTGCGCAAATCGCCTCCCGCAGGCTTGTATCGTCTGCGCTGCCTCGCAAAAGTTCGCGCAAGTCGCAGCCGGATTCGTATTGCAGGCAGGTTTTCAGCATGCCGTTTGCCGTGAGGCGAATGCGGTTGCAATCCTCGCAGAATTTATGGCTGAGAGCACTGATAAAGCCGATTTTCCCCTGAAAACCGTCTAAGCTAAAGTAGTGGCAAGGACCGTTTCCAAGCTGCGTCCCTTCGGGCAAAAGCTGTCCAAAACTGCGGCTTAAAATCTCTATAATTTCCGCCTCGTTTCGGCAGGCAAAGTGCTTACCTAAGCCGATGGGCATCATTTCAATAAAGCGCACGTGCAGCGGATAATCCCGCGCCAGCGCGGCAATATTTGCAATATCGCTTGCATCCTGCGAAAAGGGCACGCAGTTGATTTTTATCGGCAAGTCGGGATATTGCAGCGCCGCATGCAAACCCGAAAGCGCCGCATCCAACGAACCGCCGCGCGTGAGCTGCGCATAAAGCTGCGCATCGAGCGTATCTATGCTGATATTTACTGCATCAATCCCTGCGCGAACCAGTTCGTCAATCTGCTGCGACAAAAGGGCGCCGTTCGTTGTAAGCGTGACTTGCTCGATGCCGCGTATCTTCTTCAGCTGCCGAACCAAGTCGGGAAGCCCCCGCCGCACAAGCGGCTCGCCACCCGTCAGCTTGAGCTTGCGAATGCCGAGCTGCGCAAATATCGCGCAAAGCCGCGCGATTTCCTCATAGCGCAGCACAGCGCCGTGCGACAGACGCGGCGCGCCGCAGTCGGGCATGCAGTAGACGCAGCGCAAGTTGCAGCGGTCGGTCACAGAGATGCGGGCGTAGTCGATTTCCCTTGCGAATCCGTCTTTCATGCCTTCTCCCTGCAAAACACGCCGCTCTTGCCGCCGGATTTTTGTTCCAAGCGGATAGCCGAGATTTCCATTGTGCGGTCGATGGCTTTGCACATATCGTAAATTGTCAGAAGTGCGACACTCACGCCCGTGAGCGCCTCCATCTCCACGCCGGTTTTGCCCTCAACGCAAACGCGGCATACCGCGCGAATCTGGGAGCGCTCTTCCTCCACTGTAAAATCAACGCTGCAGTGCTGCAAGCTGAGCGGATGGCACAGCGGAATCAGCTCCCACGTGCGCTTTGCAGCTAGAATTCCCGCAATGCGCGAAACCGCAAGCACATCGCCCTTCTTGGACGCGCCGCTGCGGATAGCGGAAAGCACCGCAGGGCTGACCTTGATAATGCCGGAGGCAAGCGCCTCGCGGGCGGTCGTGTCCTTTTCCGACACGTCCACCATAATTGCGTTTCCGCCTGCATCAAAATGATTCAATTCCGTATTCATAGCGCACACTTCCCTATTTTCCTCTTTTCATTATTATAACACCGCTTTGCATGCGCAGTCAATGCAATATTCTCGTCGCCGAATAACGTTTCCGACTGCGCTCGTATTGATTTTTTCTTCCGATTATGTTATGGTAACCGAAGGAGTGATGGCAGCATGCAGTTTTTGGGAAGAGAAATCAACAGTCCGCTATTTCTCGCGCCGATGGCGGGCGTGACGGATTACGCATTTCGCAGCATCTGCGCCGAGCACGGGGCAGGCGTTACCATCACAGAAATGGTCTCCTCGCGGGCGCTTGTCTATCAAGACAAAAAGAGCCGCGCCCTTCTGAAAAAAAATGAAGGCAGCCTCTGCGGCGCGCAGATTTTCGGCAATGACCCGGAAATTATGGCGCAGGCTGCGGTGCTCGCCCTTGCGCACAGCGGCTGCGACTTTATCGATATAAACATGGGCTGCCCCATGCCGAAAATCGTCAACAACGGCGACGGCAGCGCCCTCATGCGAAACCCGCAGCTTGCAGGGCAGATTGTCCGCGCGGTATCGCAGGCTGTGGATGTGCCCGTAACCGTGAAAACGCGCATCGGCTGGGACAAGTCCTCTATCAATATTGTAGAGTTTGCGCAGGTGCTGGAAGAAAACGGCGCAAGCGCCATTGCCGTGCACGGACGCACCCGCACGATGCTCTACGCCGGGCGGGTCGATTGGGATATTCTCAAACAGGTTGCACGGGCGGTGACGATCCCCCTTATCGCAAACGGCGATATTTTCAGCGTGCAAGACCTGCTTTCCTGCCGCGAACGCAGCGGTGCTGCGTATTTTATGCTCGGTCGCGGCACATTCGGCGACCCGTGGCTGTTTTCGCAGGCAAACGCCGCCCTGCGCGGCGAAGCAATCCCCGAACGCCCCCCGCTTGCGCAGCGAATTGCCTGCGCCGTGCAGCAATTTTCGCTTGCAGCGCAGGATCGCGGCGAGCACATCGCCTGCTTGGAGGCGCGGAAGCATTTTGCGTGGTATTTGCGGGGCGTTTCGCACAGCGCGTTTTATAAAGAACAGATTGCAAAGCTCTCCACCATGGAGGATATTTATGCCGTGGCAAAGGCGATCACGCGTGATTTGAGGTAACGATGAACGACGAGCGCAGCACAATCAAACAGGCAATTTCCGGCGACGAGACCGCCTTTGAGCAGCTCGTTGTGCGGTATCAGGCGCAGGTGTATAACCTGTGCCTACGCATGCTTTGCAATTGTGACGACGCGGCAGACGTCACGCAGGAGGTCTTCTTTAAGGCATGGCGCAACTTGCAGGGCTTTCATTTTGAGGCTGCCTTTTCCACATGGCTCTACCGCCTGACCTCGAATGCCTGCCTTGACCATCTGCGCGCCGCAAAGCGCCGGAAAGGTATTTCGCTGCATATCACGCAGCCCGGCGGCGAGGAGCAGGCGCTCGACATTCCCGACCCTGCGCCCAACCCCGAAGAGCGACTTCTCCGCCGCGACGAGCGGGAAACATTGGCTTCCTGCATGAACAGTTTAGACGAAGAGCATCGGCAGATTCTCACGCTGCGGGTGATTAACGATTTGAGCTATACGGACATTGCCCGCGTTCTCGGCATTAAGGAAGGCACGGTCAAGTCCCGCCTCGCCCGGGCAAGAATTTGTTTACGCAAAAAAATGTTACAAACAGGGAACAAAGCGTTCACAACTGCGTCAAAGGAAGTAGAACAGGAGGTGAGGACATGAACTGCGAGGAATTCCATGGCTTAATCAGCGGACGCATTGACGGCGAAAACACCGAAGAAGAGAATCGGCGTTTGGATGCGCACCTGGAAGCCTGCGAAGATTGCCGCGAACTTCTTGCTGCGCTCACGCAAACACAGGCGGATATCTTTGCCTTGCGGGAAGCGCCGCCTGCCGACTTAACGCAGCGCATTATGCAAACTGTGCAGTCCGCGCCGCGAAAACGGCAGCGCAATGCGCGCAAGTCCTTCTTTTTCGGAAGCGCGGCGACTGCGCTGGTTGCCTGCGCGGTGTTTGCCTTAATTGCGCTTGGGAAGATTCCCCTTCCGCACCTTGCAGATAAGAAGGACGCCGCAGTTGCAGAAGCCGCACCGCAAAGCGCAGCTTTGGGCAGCGGCGACAGTGTGATGAAATATGCGCAATTGAATGATTCTTTGCTCTACGGTTGCGCAGTTGCGCCGGGCAGCAATTCGGGCGCTTCCCTTCCCGCCCCCTTTGAGAGCGATAGGCTGTACGGCACGGAAGAAAGCACGGAGTTTGCCCCGAACGAGTCTGAATCATCCGGCGAACCTACGGAGTCTTTCGTCAGTCGCGGGCTTATAACGCCCGCCGTCAACGCGCCACTTATGGTTTTTTGGAACGCCGACCCTGCCAATCTTTCTCTTCTCGACAACTTAGCGCCTGTTGGAGGCGAATCCGAAAAAT
>JAISIK010000002.1 GCA_031262065.1 Oscillospiraceae bacterium
AAGGGGTACTCGCTTGGAGTCAAATAACTCAACGATATCACCTAACACGCCGTTCGGTTCATAATTTCCAAAGCGTTCAGCCCAAATCGCCTGAGCCATCTGCTCTAAATGATGATTTATCTTCTTGTTTTCAGCAATCCGAGCGTCAAGTGCGGAGAGCGTGGAGGCGATTTTTCGTTGCTCGTTGAGCGGTGGAATATCAATATTCATAGCTTTAACGGTGTCTGACTTTAGGTTGTTTACAACAGAACCAGTAACAACAGCCTTAAACTGATTCTGTGCGAGTTCTGACGATAAGAAATAGTATAAATACTCACGGTCGAGCAAATCCCCGTTGTTCCTCAATCGCAGCCAACCGTCATGAATATACCCATCGATAAGGGTTATGAACACTCGCCCAAAACTCATTGAGTTGGATAGAATTAAATCCCCCTTTTTAACCTCACGAGATTTTGCTGTTCCAGCTTTTATTATTCGTTCAGCAGAATGAGTAAAATATTTGTCATGCTCACTCACATCGCCAATTTTAAGCCAATTCACTCCGTCTGAGCTTTCGGTCACATAGTCCATGATGGGTCGCGGCGATCCTCCTCTTACAATTTCGCATACATCACCCAATTTGGTTGTTAACCATTCAGATTTCAAACCCAATCGCCCCCAGTCTTTTGCGGATTTCCTCCTCCAGTTCATGCGAACGCTTGAACATTTCAGAAAGTTCGCCCGTCAGCCTCGCCATTTTCTTCTCGAATGGTTCACCATCATCTTCCTGCTCCTCAATGCCTACATACCGCCCCGGCGTTAGTATAAAATCTTGCTTGGCAATGTCTTCTGTGGTGACCGCGGCGCAGAAGCCCTTCACATCTTCGAGTGTGCCGTTATCGAACGACGCGAACGTATCGGCGATTTTGGCGATCTCCTTTTCGGAAAGCTCTCTGTGTACACGGTCGATGAGCGTTCCCATTTTACGAGCATCCACAAACAGCGTTTTGCCTTTTTGCATTTTATTGCGGTTTATAAACCAGAGCGTAGCCGGAATTGTCACGCCGTAAAAAAGGTTTGACGGCATAGCAATAATGCCCTCGACCAAATCGTCCTGCACAATCTTTTTGCGGATTTCCCCTTCGCCGCCGCTTTGAGAAGAGAGCGAACCGTTGGCAAGCACCATGCCGATTTTACCGTTTGGCGCAAGGTGGTAAATCATGTGCTGCAACCACGCAAAGTTGGCGTTGCCTGACGGCGGCAGACCGTATTTCCAGCGAGGGTCGTTGTTGAGTGCTCCGTCATTCCAATCAGAAAGATTGAACGGCGGATTTGCCAGAATATAATCGGCTTTAAGCTGTGGGTGCAGGTCGTTGTGGAATGTATCGGTGTTATAGCCGCCAAGGTCAGCCTCAATGCCGCGAATGGCAAGATTCATCATTGCCAGTTTGCGTGTAGTGGGGTTTGAGTCCTGCCCGTAAATGGAAATATTATTGCGGTTACCGCTGTGGCTCTCCACAAACCTCGCCGACTGCACAAACATACCGCCCGAACCGCAGCAGGGATCGTAAACACGCCCTTTGAACGGTTTCAAAACTTCAACAAGTGTTCTTACCATGCAAGACGGGGTGTAGAATTCGCCGCCGCGCTTGCCTTCTTTACTGGCAAATTGCTGCAGGCAGTATTCGTAAGTACGACCGAGAATGTCCTTCTCGCCTCCGTGCTGCGCCATTTTTATATTTGTAAACAAATCAACGACATTGCCGAGCCTGCGCTTGTCCAGCTCGTTTCGAGCGTAGTTTTTGGGCAGTATATCCTTGAGTCTCTTGTTTTCTTTTTCAATTGCCCGCATTGCATCATCAATAACCGTGCCGATTTCTTCGGTATGTGCGGCTTCGGCGATAGCACTCCAACGAGCTGACTGCGGCACAAAGAATATGCCGACTTCCATATATGCGTCTTTATCTTCAACATCATCGTCATCCGCTTTAAGCTCCTGATAACGCGCCTCAAATGTATCGGATATATACTTTAAGAAAATAAGTCCAAGCACAACGTGCTTATATTCGGCGGCATCCATATTCCCGCGCAAGATATCCGCCGCCGCCCATATTTGCTGTTCAAAGCCGATTCCTGCTGTGTTGTTGCCGTTAGCCATTTCGTTCTCCCGCCTCTTCTGATAGTTTTATTTCTTTTTTATCCGGCACATAGTCCATAATATCGCCGTAGTTGCAATCAAGCGCGGCGCAGATTTTCTCAAGTATTGTTGAGTTAACCGGAGAGCAGTTTCCCATTTTCGCAAGAGAGGTTGTGCTGATGTCTGCCTTCCGGCAAAGTTCACCCTTCTTCATTCCTAAATCAATTAACAGCTTCCAAAGTCTGTTATAGCTCGTTGCCATCGCAAGCCCTCCCGCGAATATACTTATACGTAATATTAATGTAACAAATCTCGACACAGATTGCAATACTTCTTCCAGCGTTTGCATAAATTATTTGCTTTTCCTGTAATTATGCTTGTCGGGGCTGACAAGCCTTGAAAAAACACTTTATCATTGGCAATGCAAAAACCGGGGTAGGGAAATGATTCCCTACCCCGGTTTCAATATAGGCGCCGATTATTCGGCGGCTTCGGTTTCTTCGCTTTGTTCTGCTTCTTCTACTTCAGGAACGAGCAGTGCGCGGATGGAGAGGGAGATTCTCTTGCGGTCGGCGTCGATGTCGATAATCTTTGCCTCGACTTCCTGACCCTCTGCCAGTGCGTCGCCTGCCTTTTCAACGCGGCTGTCGGAAATCTGGGAGATGTGAATCAGACCGTCTACGCCCGAGATAATCTCTGCAAACGCGCCGAACTCGACGAGCTTCACGACCTTAACCGTGGCGACGTCGCCCACAGAATACTTCGCGCAGAACTGATTCCACGGGTTCATCTCTGCGGTTTTGTAGCCGAGGGAGATTTTCTTCTTCTCTGCGTCGAACTTGATAACGTAAACTTCCACAACATCGCCGACTTTGACGACTTCGTCGGGCGTTTTTACGCGCCCCCAAGACAGCTCGGAAATATGCACCATGCCGTCTACGCCGCCGATGTCCACAAATGCGCCGTAGGAAGTGAGGGACTTGACCGTGCCGGTGTACTTCTTGCCAACCTCGATCTCGCTCCAAATCTTCGCCATTGCTGCTTTACGCGCTTCGGAAGTAACGGCGCTGATCGAGCCGACAACTCTGCGGCGGGCGCGGTTGAACTCGGTAATTCTCATCTTGACAGTCTGCCCCTTCAGAGAGGACAGGTCGCCGCCTCTGGCGACGCCGCTGCGCGACGCGGGAATGAAAACGCGAACGCCCTTGATATTGGCAACTACGCCGCCCTTGTTCTCTTCGGTGATGACGCCTTCGACAACTGCATCATTTTCGCATGCAGCCTCGACATCGTCCCAAACCTTCATGCCCTCGAGCTTTTTGCGGCTCAGCTGGACAGTGCCTTCCTGATCGTTGACACGTACGACAAAAACTTCGATTTCTTCGCCGACTTTGCATACGTCCTCCGGCTTGACCGTGGGATCTGCGCTGACTTCGTCATACGGAATATAGCCTGCATGCTTCGTGCCGAGGTCAACTTGAACTTCAGTTGAACCGATCGCGGTAACGGTGCCCAGAACCTTATCTCCTGTATTTAAAGTCTTGATTGACTGCTCCAAAAGTTCTGCAAAGCTTTCCTCCGCAACAGAATCAACAGTAATGTTTTCGCTCATAGCTTGCTTGACCTCCTTTATTATCCACGCAGGCGTTGATGCGCCCGCAGTGATACCAATGGCATTGGCGCATCGAAGTGCATCAATATTTAGCTCTTTTGCGTTATCAATTAGTGTTACATCGCCGCAATAGTTCGAGCAAATATGCGCCAAACGACCTGTGTTAGAGCTTTTTTTATCCCCAACGACAATCATAGCATCGCATTTTGCGGCAAGTTTTGCCGCTTCTGCCTGCCGATTTTCAGTCGCTTTGCATATTGTATCAAAGATTTTATGATTTGTACACTCTTTTTTTACGATTTTCTTGCAAGAATCCCATAAAAATTGCGTGCTTGTCGTCTGCGAAACCAGACAAATCGGGGTGTCGCGCTTGCCACCGTCCAGCCACTGCTGCAGCTGCGAAGCATCCGAAAAAACAAGCGGATTCTCGCACCAGCCCGCGATGCCGACAACCTCGGGATGCGTAGGTGTGCCGATAATGACAGGCTGCCTGCCCTCGCGCTCTGCCTGCGATACCAGCTCATGAATGCGCTTAACGAAGGGGCAAGTCGCGTCAATCATCTGCACGCCGCCTGCTTGCAACTGCTGATAGGTTTCGCGGGCAATGCCGTGGGAGCGGATAATGACTGCGTAGCCCTCGGGCACATCGGCAGGCTGCTCGATTTCCTTCACGCCGAGCGCGTCGAAATAGTCTACCACGTGGTGGTTGTGGATAATCGGTCCGAGCGTAACCACTTTTTTCCCCTCGCGTACAGCCTGCTCGACCAAATCTACCGCGCGGTTCACGCCGTAGCAAAACCCCGCCGTTTCAGCAATATAAAGTTTCAAACATTCGCCCCCAATGCGCGGATTTTTTCCATCAGCTCTGCCGTGAGTGCTTGCAGTTCCTCCGGGGTCGGCTTTTTCCCGGCAATCTGCGGGTGATAGGGCGCGCCGAAAACCAAATCCAGCGGACGCAGAAAGCGCTTACTCTCCGTGAGATAGACGGGAATCAGCGGCGAATCGGTGCGCACTGCAAGCATCGCTGCCCCGCCGTGCGGCTGGGCAGACTGCCCGCGCTTCACCCGCGTGCCCTCCGGGAAAATGAGCAATTTCTCCCGCTCTCGCAGCGCGCGCAGCGCGGTTTTGATTGCGCCGACATCGCTGCCGTCGCGATCGACCGGGAAGACGCCCAGCTTGGGGAGAATTCTGCGCAGAAGCGGGACTGCAAACAGCTCCTTTTTCGCCATAGTACGAAACACGCGCTTTTGGCGCGCGCCGAGAATCACCCAAACGGGGTCGGAAAGCGATGTATGGTTGCAGCAGACCACTGCCGGACCTTCCTGCAAATTCTCCCTGCCGTGCACGCGCAAAATCGGGTGGGAAAACGCCATAACCACCCGCGCGGGCCAAACGACAAATCTATATAGGCGCTGCGAATACTCACTCATCGCTTCAGCTTCTCCTGCACAATTTTCAATAGTGCTTCGATACTCTGCTCCAAGGTCAAGTGCGAGGTATCGAGCAAAATCGCGTCGTCTGCGGGACGCAGCGGAGCAATTGGGCGGTTTCTGTCGCGCTCATCGCGCTCGTTCATCTCCTGAAGCACCGCTTCAAAGCTGTCCGTACGCCCGGCAGCCTGTAACTCCAGCCAGCGGCGCTTTGCGCGAACCTCCGCAGACGCGGAGAGGAAAATCTTTACGTCAGCATGCGGAAGAACCACTGTGCCGATGTCGCGCCCGTCCATAACCACATTGTTTTCGCGGGCAACCGCGCGCTGCGTTTCCAGCAGAAAATCGCGGACGGCTGCAATCGCCGAGACCTGCGATGCTGCCGCCGAAACGGCAGGCAGGCGAAGTGCGTCTGTAATCGGCTCGTCTGCAAGGTATACCTGCTGCACCCCCTGCGCAGACCAGTGCAGCTGCAGGTGCAGCTGCTGCAAAATCGAGGCAACCGCCTCGGGGTTTTTCGTATCGACGCCTTTTCGGATGGCGTCGTAGGCAACGGCGCGGTAAATCGCCCCGGTATCTACATAAACAAAGGAAATTGCCTGCGCCAGACGGCGCGCCATGGTGCTTTTCCCCGCCCCGGCAGGTCCGTCGATTGCAACGCTATAGTTCATGCCGTGTGTTCCTCCTATGGTTCTATTTCCATTGCTGCCGCGTAGGCTGTCGCCCATGCGATTTGCAAATTAAAGCCGCCTGTGTAGGCGTCGCAGTCGATAATTTCCCCGGCAAAGGACAGCCCGCGTACCAGCTTGGAGCGCATTGTCTTCGGGTCAATTTCGCGCACGTCGACGCCGCCGCGCGTAATAATTGCCTCCGCCACAGGGCGCGTGCCGGATATGGCAATTGGAAAGCGCTTTGTCTGCGCTAGCAGCGCATGCCGCTGCGCCTTCGTCAGGGAGTTTGCCCGCAATGCAGGGTCGATGCCTGCGCGGCGCAAAATACAGGGAATCATGGAGCGCGGGTACAAGTCTACCACTGCATTTTCCATGCAGCGGTTGCTGTAGCTCTCCAAATCGCGCAGGATTCGCGCATCGAGCTTCGCCTCATCGAGCGCTGGCTTTAGGTCGAGAAGCGCCGTGTAGCGCTCCCCTTCTTTCAGATGCGCAGAAGCAGACAGCGCCATAGGACCTGACAGCCCGAAGTGCGTAAAAAGCAGCTCCCCGAAATCCTTAAATACCGCTTTGCCGCGCGAATCGAGCAGACAAAACGCCGTATTGCGCAGGGAAAGCCCCTGCATATCCAAGCAGTCCGCATCTTCGCTCGTGAGCGGCACAAGCGAGCCGATGGGCGGAACAATCGTATGCCCCAAGGGCGCAACAAGCGCATAACCGTCGCCGTTAGAGCCGGTAAGCGGATAGGACGCGCCGCCGGTGCAGACGATTACATGCGCCGCCTCAAAACTTCGCCAGCCGCAATCTACGCCGCAAACTGCGCCGTCACGCAGCAAGAGCTTTGTTGCCAAGGCGGTCTCCCGCACAACCGCATGTTCCTGCATCTGCGATTCCAGCACGGCAATAATATCGGCAGCGCGGTCGGACACAGGAAAAACACGGTTGCCCCGTTCGATTTTGAGCGGACAGCCGTGCAGCTCGAAAAATGCCATAACCTGCTCCGGGGGAAACGCATTGAGCGCGCTGAATAGGAATCGCGCATTGCGCGGGATATTTTTCATGACTTCCTGCGCGGAGCAGGCATTGGTCACATTGCAGCGTCCCTTGCCCGTAATTGCAAGTTTCCTGCCGCAGCGGTCATTTTTCTCGAGCAGGAGCGTGTGCCTGCCGCTTGCGGCGCAGAGGCTCGCTGCAAGCATGCCCGACGCGCCGCCGCCGATTACAATTACATCATACATCGATTTTTTCATAGACATGGAAGCTGTCCCAAATGCGCTCTAAGGTAGAGAATTTCTCCTCCACCTCCTGCTTTCTGCGCGAGGCGATTGCCACAATGAGGGCGTTAATTAAGCTCATCGGCGCAACGAGCGAATCGACCAACGACACCATATCGCTCTTTGCGGTGAGAACATAATCCGCGCTGCGCGCAATGGGCGCGGAAGGACTGTCCGTAAGGGCAATTACCTGCGCGCCGACTTGGCTGCAATGCGCAAGCGCTTTGCTTGTGGATGTGGAATAGCGCGGAAAGCTGATGCCGATTACCGCATCGCGCGGACTCACAGCAACGATTTGCTCGAACATTTCACTGCCGGAAGAGGTGGTGATAACCTGCACATTTTCAAACATATAGTGCATATAAAAGCCCAAAAAGGATGCCAAAGCCGACGAAGAACGCACGCCGAGGATATAAATCTTGTTGGCGGCGATAATACTGTCTACCGCTTTTTGAAAGACTTCGCGATTGAGATTCTCGCTGGTTGTGCGGATTTTTTCAATATCGGATTGCAAAACCGTGGAAACCACGTCCTGCTGCCCCATGCGCTGGGTGGTCACTGCAATGCGCTGCACGGAGGTTAAGCGGTTGAGAACCATTTCCTGCAAAGCCTTCTGCATACTGGGGTAGCCGTCATAGCCCAGCTCCGCAGCAAAGCGCACAACTGTGGACTCCGAAACCTTCGCCGTTTGCCCCAACGCGCCCGCCGTCATAAAGGCAGCTTTGTCATAAGAAGACAGGATATACTCGGCAATCCGCCGCTGCCCCTTGGAGAAGGTGCGCATATTATTATGTATCGACGAGAGGATGTCTACATTCATTTTGAAGCTCCTCGCTCTTTTTTTATACCACAATCATACAATATGCGGGCGGTATTTTGCAAGTATTAAAATCAAAACTTGCAAATTTGGGCAATCTCCTCTTTGCTGAGATAGCGCCAAGACCCGCTCGGAAGCGTGCCCAAAGAAAGCGCGCCCTCGCGCACTCTGCGCAGGCGCTTGACACGTAAACCAGCCGCCTCGAACATACGGCGCACCTGCCGATTCCTGCCTTCAAAAATCGTGATTTCAAAGACTGCGCCGCTGTCTTCTTCATGCAGAAGCCTGACCTGCGGCGGGCGAATTCGATAGCCGTCAAGAACGATGGGTTTGCGCAAGCGTTCCTCTGCGCCGTCGAGCTGCCCGATTGCCGTCACCTCGTAAACCTTGCCCGCCCCGCCGTGCGGGTGCATGAGCTTTTGTGCAAGCGCGCCGTCATTGGTAAATAGAAGCAAACCCTCGGAATCGCAGTCGAGCCGCCCGATTGGGTATACCCGCGTGCCACAGTCGATAAGCTGCGCGGCAGTTTTTCTGCCGCGCTCGTCTGAGAGCGTGGTTATGTAGCCGCGCGGCTTATTGAGCATAATATACACATGCTTCGGCGCGGTTGGCAGGGCTTTACCGTCGATTTCGATGGTGTCCGTCGTCACATCCGCGCAATCGCCCAGCGTGCTCACACGTCCGTTAACGCGTACGCGCCCCTGCTTTATCAGTTCCTCCGCTGCACGGCGCGAAGTCACGCCGTGCGCAGAGAGTATCTTCTGCAATCGTTCCATTGTTGTCCTCCAGTGCGCCCCAGCGCAGCGATACCGTGCCGATGCACCGATCGCCCAGATAGACCGCGCCTATGCCCGCAGGTTCCCCGGGGGCTTGCGCCGAAAGGGCATAGCGGGGATACACCACCTCTACACGCAGACGGTCGCTTGGCGTGAGCAAATAGGAAAAGTCCTCTGCGCAGGTGAGGTTCGCAGTTGTTCCGTCGCCAAGCGCGATTTGCGCGACGCTCTGCCCTTTTTGCAGTGCCGTGCGCTGCTCGTAGCAGGAAAAGCCATAGTCGTACAAGGCGCTGTGATCTCTCCAGTCAGACGGCGCGTTTATCGTGACGACAACCAAACGGCGCCCGTCACGCTCGGCTGCGCTGACGAGAATTCTTCCCGCAGCTCGCGTATAGCCTGTTTTCACGCCCTTTGCGCCCTCAACAGACCACAAGAGCTTGTTATGATTGGTAAATGTTCGCCCGCCGACGCGCATGCGCTTTGTTCCGACAATTTCGCTGAACTTCGGGTTTTTCATCGCGTAGGACGTCAGCTTTGCCATATCTGCGGCGGTGGAATAATTCCCCTCGCTGTCGAGCCCGTTGGGATTTGCAAAGGACGTATCCGCAAGCTCCAATGCCTGCGCCTTCTCATTCATCAACTGCACGAATTTTTCGACCGTACCGCCGCAGGCAATCGCCAGCGCCACCGCAGCGTCATTGCCCGATTGCAGCATCAGACCATAGAGAAGGTCGGAAACCGTCAGCTGCTCCCCCGCCTTCAAATATAAAGACGAGCCTTCAATCCCCGTCGCCTCCGGCGGAATCGTCACAAGCGTATCGGGATTACAGCGCTCCAGCACAACAATTGCCGTCATGATTTTCGTTGTGCTGGCAATCAGCGAACGCTCGTCTGCTTGGTTCTCGTGCAAAACTTCGCCCGTGTCCGCATCCATCAGAATGGATTTTTCAGCCGAAAGGTTCGGCGCGGCAAGCACGGGCAAGCAGAGCGCGGACAGGAGCGCAAGAATCAGTAATAGGATGCCTGTTTTTTTCATCATTTTCATCACCGCGGCTAGTATTTCCCGCCTTGGTGAAAGAAACCTTGTTAAATATCGGAAGAAGTCGGCTTTCGGAAGGAGTCGATTACCGAAACCAGCTTGTCCGTCAGCTCGGGAAGCTGCTCAATGAGCCGCTCTGTGCTTGAAGAAGCGGGTTCGCCCACAGACAAAAGGCGCACGCTCTCCCCGCGTAAAACCAAAAAAGCAAGGGGCGTAATTTTCATGCCGCAACCTGCGCCGCCGCCGAAATTTACAGCATTTGCGGGCGCTTTCGCCTGCAAATCCATACCGCCGCCACCCAGCCCGAAGCTGATTTTGGAAACGGGAATTAAGGTAACCTCGCCGACGGTAATGGGCGCGCCGACAACCGTATTGGCGTCAACCATGTCGCGCACCTTACTCATGGAAGCTGCGAGAAGCTCAGATACGTTCTTACTCATCGTGTGCACCATCCTTTTCTATATCGGGTGTTTGTTCCAATTCCGGGTAGTCCTTTTTGCCGAATTCCATTTTCTCGATTTCCGGCAAATCGTGCAGAGATTCCAAGCCGAAGGTTCGCAAAAAGTCCGGCGTTGTGCGGTAAAGAATCGGACGCCCCGGGGCATTGAGCCTGCCGCTTTCTTCGATCAGGTGCTTATTGAGCAGCGCACTGACGGAATAGGCGCTGTCAACGCCTCGAATTTGCTCGATATATGCCTTCGTTGCAGGTTGATAATAGGCGATAACCGTCAGCGCTTCGAGCTGCGCAGCAGAGAGCTTGGGCGGCTTGCGGGTTTCCAACGCCTGCGAAACGTAGCCGCTCATCTCGCCGGAGGAGCACATTTGATAGCTCTGCTCCAAGCGCACAATGCGCACGCCCCTGCGTTCAAAAGAGAGCCTGTCCATCAGCGACTGCAAGGCGGCTTCCATCTCGCGCGGGTCGGCGCTTGCAACGTCTGCAAGACGCGCCAACTCCACGGGTTCGCCTGCCGCGAACAGAATTGCCTCGGCAATGCGTTCTAACTCAGTGTGTTCCATCTAAGCCCTCCTCTTCCGGCATTTTGCAGAAGCGAATGCGGACGTCGCCGCCCTCGTCTTCCATCTGCACGCAGTTTCTGCGGCACAATTCCAGCACCGCAAGGAAGGTCGCGACAATCTCGCTGCGGGAGCGGTTGCCGCGGAAAAGGCTGCGGAATTTTTCCACGCCGCGCATCAAAAGGCGCTTGAGCACCTGCGTTTCCTTTTTCGACACGGGGTAAGGCTCTGCGCCGACAATGCCGGAGAAATTCGACACAGGCGGCGGGAGCTTGCGGTCGCTGCGCTCCTGCATGGCGGAAAATGCCGAAAGCAAATCCTGCGCCTCGTGCTGATAGCGATAGGTGCTGTCTATCTGCAAGGGCTCGGGCTGCTTGATGAAAACGCCGCGCCCGATTTCATTTCTGGATTCCAAAAAGGACGCAGCTGCATGAATCTGTTCATAGGCATGGGCGCGCTGCTGCTCTTCCAAAGAGCGAATGAGAAGCTCCATCTCGCCCATCGCCTCCTCGCGCTCGGTAGCGGAGAGAAGCATCTTCGTCTTAATCAGCATCAGATACGACGCCATAGCGATAAACTCGCTGGCAATCTCCATATCGAGCTTCTTTCTCTCGTCGAGATACGACAGATACTGCTCCAAAATGGAGCTGATGCGGATATCCTGAATCTCTATTTTGTTCTTACTCAGCAGCAGCAAAATGACGCTGAGCGGACCGTCGAAATCCTCAGGCAGTGCGCTTCGCGTATGCACAACGCCCGTGAGTCGGTATCTCGGTTCTTCCATATGTTACCCCAATGTAAGTATACCACTTTTTGGCATGTTTATCAAGAAACCTGCGGTTTTATTGCCCTGCGTGGTTGATTGCGGTGAGCAGTGCGTCGCGCCCTGTCCCCTTTTCTGCCGAAAAGGGCAGGACGGGCGTTTTCTCGTCAAGGCGCAGCGTTTCACGAATGCATGCCATGTTCGGCTCGACTTCGCTCTTTTTGAGCTTGTCGAGCTTATTTGCCACCACAAAGAAAGGGCGCTCGGTACTGCGAAACAAGTCCGCCATTACTACGTCAAGCGCCGTCGGCTTATGCCGCGCATCGACAATCAAAACGCCGAGGGTGATTCTGTCGGGCTGCGCAAAGTAGGCCTGCGTAAGCCTGCCCCAGCGTTCCTTCTCCGAGGCGGACACTTGCGCATAGCCGTAACCGGGCAAATCGACAAAAAACGCCTGATTATCCACCCGAAAGAAGTTGATATGTGCGGTCTTCCCCGGTTTTTGCCCCACACGTGCAAAATTCTTGCGGCGCAGCAGGCAGTTAAGTACGGAGGATTTGCCGACGTTCGACTTGCCCGCAAAGGCAATCTGCGGCAAACCCTCTACAGGGAAGGTGTTCGGTTTGGCAACGGAGGTTACAAATTCTACGTTCTGTAAGTTCATGGTTCTTCCTTTATTGGCGAATGACGGTGTTCGGCTGCGAAATCGCCTCGTGCGTGACGGTGATTTCCTGCGTGTCTTCCTTTTGCGCTTGGCTGTCCCTGTTTAAGGACGCAAAGTCCAGCGCAGCATCAATCACCGCATCGACATGGTCTACAAGGATGAAATTGAGCGCACGGCGCACCGTCTGGTCAATCTCTTGCAGGTCTTTTTCGTTCTCCTGCGGGATAATTACGGTTTTCACGCCGTGGCGCAGGGCTGCCATGGTCTTTTCCTTCAGTCCGCCAATCGGAAGAACCCGACCGCGAATGGAAATCTCGCCCGTCATCGCGATGTCCCTGCGAACTCGCGCCCCTGTGAGCGCGGAAACCATCGCTGTGCAGACGGTAATGCCCGCAGAAGGTCCGTCTTTCGGGATTGCACCCTCGGGGAAGTGGACGTGGATGTCCTTCGTCTTGTAGAAATCCTGCACGATATGCAGGCTGTCTGCGCGGCTACGGATATAGCTCATGGCAGCGTGCACGGACTCCTTCATCACATCGCCGAGATTGCCCGTGAGGTCGAGCTTGCCGCTTCCCTCCACGACATTGCATTCGACTTCCAGCGTCTCACCGCCGACCGCCGTCCAAGCAAGCCCCGTTACAAGCCCTACAGGGTCGCTTGCGGGGAGCTTATCGGGCATGATTTTCCGCGCGCCCAAGAATTCTTCTATATTGTTGCCTGTAACATTGATTCTCTTCGGGGCGTCGTCCGAAAGCAGCTGCATGGCGCACTTGCGGCAAATGGCTGCAAGCTCACGCTCAAAGTTGCGAACGCCGGATTCCCTCGTATAGCAGTGAATCACTTCGCGCAGGGCGTCGTCCGTGATGCGCAGTTGCGTGCGCTTGACGCCGTGCTTTTTCATCTGCTTCGGAAGCAGGTGGCGCTTGGCAATCATCAGCTTTTCTTCATCGGTGTAGGAGCTTAACTCAATAAGCTCCATACGGTCGAGCAGCGGCCTTGCAATCGTATCTGCGTTGTTGGCGGTGGTGATGAACATGCACTCGCTCAAATCAAAGGGCACTTCCAAATAATTATCGCGGAAGCTGCTGTTCTGCTCGCTGTCGAGCACTTCTAAAAGCGCAGCGGATGGATCGCCGTGGAAATCATTGCCGATTTTATCAATCTCGTCGAGCAGGAGCAAGGGATTGCATGAGCCGGCATGAGAAACGGCGTTGATGATTCTGCCGGGCATTGCGCCGATATAGGTCTTGCGGTGACCGCGAATCTCCGCCTCGTCGTGAATACCGCCGAGGGAAATGCGCGCGAGTTTGCGCCCCAGTGCGCGGGCAACGCTCATAGCAATGGAGGTCTTGCCAACGCCCGGCGGTCCGACAAGGCAGATAATCTGCCCGCCGGATTTTGGCGCCAGCTGCTTGACCGCCAGCACCTCCAATATCCGCTCTTTGACTTTCTCCAGTCCGAAATGGTCTTCATCTAAAATGCGGCGGGCTGCCTTGATGTCGCAGCGTTCCTTTGTGCGCACGCCCCACGGCAGTTCCAGCGCAATATCAAGATAATTGCGAATCACCGACGACTCCGACGAGCCGTAGGACTGCTTCATAAGGCGCTGCAGCTCTTTATTGAACTTCTCGCGCACCGAATCGGCAATGCGCAGTGAATCGATTTTCTCGCGGTAGCGCTCAATATCCTCGTCCTCGTCCCCTTCGCCAAGCTCGCTGCGAATCACCTTGAGCTGTTCGCGCAGGTAATAGTCGCGCTGCCCCTTTTCAATGTTCTGCTGGGTCATTTCCTGCATTTGGTTCTCCAAACGCAGAACCTCCAGCTCACGCGCAAGGAGCTTGTTGGCAATTTCCAGACGCTTAACGGGATGCGTCTGCTCAAGAACGCGCATTTTCTCGCTGTAGCTGTAAGTGGCAACCTGCGTAACCAAATCCGCGATATAGCCGGGGTCGTTCGACGCCAAAATTTTCAGCATGGTATCCTGCAAAGGACGCTGCGACAGCTCGCAGAACTCGTCGAACAGCTGCGCCGACTGCCGCGTCAGCGCCTCCACGCGGGCGGTGGTTGCGGTAAAGTTGCGGTCGGGCACAGATTCAATGCGCGCGCGCAGATAGGGGGCATTTTGCTGCGCCTGCACAACACGGGCGCGGTATTCGCCCTTGACCAAAATGCGAATCGAATCGCCGGGAATTTTCAGAACCTGACGCACCTGCGCCACCGTACCAATCGGGTACAAATCCGAAAACGCCGGGTCATCTTGCAAAATATCGCGCTGGGTTACGAGAAAAACGTGCTGATCCTTTGCCATCGCCTTATCGAGCGCGCGGATAGACTTCTCCCGTCCAACGTCAAAGTGCATGGTTGCATGAGGAAAGACCGTAAGCCCGCGCAGGGCGAGCACCGGGATGCTTTCCGTTATAATTTGTTCACTCATGGCTTTTCCTTTCTCAGAATCGGAAAAAGGGGTGCCGCAGTTGCACCCCTTCCTTAGGCATACAAGAGTCGAACCCGAGTCGCCCCGAAGCTGCTTTTTTTGGTCGTTTTGATCCTCTCATCCTTGACGGGCGTCAGCCCGCCTGCGTCTTCGATGCCCAAAACCCCCTAAAAATAGCTATCTTCTGAGTGCAAAGCAGTTTTAGAAGAGCAAATTTTTGTCAAGTCGAGATAAATACCGCAGTGAATACTCCTGTATTGACAAGGGATTTTGCGATGAATTGGCGGAAATTTGCCTTCTAAAACCGACTTGGGTTCGGTTCTCGTATGCCTATCCTGCCGGGCGGTTGAAGCGGGCACGGTCGCCGCTTCGAGAAAGCTCCGGCTTTTTCCCATCCTCCACACATTCGCGCGTAATCAAAACGCCGCTGATGCTTGGGTCGGAAGGAATCTCGTACATAATCTCCGTCATAACGCTCTCCAAAACGGCGCGCAAACCGCGTGCGCCGATCTTGCGGTCGATCGCCTTTTGCGCAATGGCTTCCAGCGCGGGAAGTTCAAAGTCCAAATCGACATTGTCCAGCTCCAAAAGTTTGCGGTATTGGCGGCACAGGGCGTTCTTCGGCTCTGTTAAGATGCGCACAAGGTCTTCCTTTTCCAGATTCCCGAGGCTTGTAACGACAGGCAGTCGCCCGACAAGCTCGGGAATAATGCCGAATTTCAGAAGGTCGTGCGGCTGCACCTGCGCAAAGAGCCGGCTGACGTCGTTATCCTTCTTGTTCTTCAGCGTAGAATCAAAGCCCATGGACGAACGGTCTACACGACGCTCAATGATTTTTTCCAAACCATCGAACGCGCCGCCGCAGATGAACAAAATGTTGCTCGTATCAATTTGGATAAACTCCTGCTGCGGGTGCTTGCGACCGCCCTGCGGGGGAACATTGGCAGTCGTGCCCTCCAAGATTTTCAGCAGTGCCTGCTGCACGCCCTCGCCGGAGACGTCGCGGGTGATGGAGGTATTTTCGCTCTTTCGGGCGATTTTATCCATCTCGTCGATATAGATAATGCCGCGCTCTGCAAATTCTACATCAAAATCGGCTGCTTGCAGCAGACGCAGAAGAATATTCTCCACATCCTCGCCGACGTAGCCCGCCTCTGTGAGCGTTGTGGCATCGGCAATGGCAAAGGGAACATTGAGAATCTTCGCCAAAGTCTGCGCAAACAAGGTCTTGCCGCAGCCGGTGGGACCGATGAGCAGAATGTTGCTCTTTTGCAGCTCTACATCGGAATCTGTGCCGAAATAAATGCGCTTATAATGGTTATACACGGCAACCGAGAGCGCAACCTTCGCTTGCTCCTGCCCGATGATATACGCGTCCATATACGCCTTGATTTCCTTCGGCGTGGGGATGCTTTTCATATCCTCCGGCTCGGAGATTGCAGGCATCTCATACATTTCTTCATGCAGAAGAGAATTGCACAGCGCGATGCACTCATTGCAAATAAATACGTTGGGTCCGGACATAATGCGCTCTACCTGCTCCTGTGTTTTTCCGCAGAACGAGCAACGAATATGTTTATCTGCCACGGATTCCCCTCCTTAATACCTATTGGAATTATCTCTGATAGATAACCTTATCCACCAGACCATATTGCTTTGCTTCTTCTGCAGTCAGGAAATGGTCGCGCTCGCAGTCGCGGGCAACCTCTTCCACGGACTTGCCGCAGTTTTCAGCCAAAATTTTGTTTAGCTTTGCCTTTAAGGCAATGATGCGCTGGGCGTGGATTTCAATGTCTGTAACCTGACCGCGCGCGCCGCCGCTGGGCTGATGAATCATAATCTCCGCGTTCGGCAGCGCAAGACGTTTGCCCTTCGCCCCTGCGGAGAGCAAAAACGCACCCATGGAGGCAGCCATGCCGATGCAGATGGTGGAAACGTCGCACTTGACATACTGCATCGTGTCATAAATCGCGAAACCGGCAGTTACCGCGCCGCCGGGGCTATTAATGTAAAATTGAATATCCTTATCCGGGTCCTGCGCCTCCAGATAGAGCATCTGCGCGACAATCAGACTGGCGGTTGTGTCGTTGACTTCCTCGGATAGAATGATAATACGGTCGTTGAGCAGGCGCGAGAAAATGTCGTACGAACGCTCGCCGCGGCTGGTTTGCTCTACAACATACGGTACAATACTCATAGCAATACCCCTTTCAAACAAAAACAGTCTAACCGCCTTGGAGGAAAATTATTCCGCCGCTTCGGTTTCTTCCTTCGGTGCTACCGCAACCGCGCTGTCCGCAATCAGCTTGGCAGCCTTGCGAACCTGCAAGTCGCCCTTCATGCCGTCCGGCTGCAGAAGCTGCTTGACCTTGTCAAGCTCCATCTTATAGTTCTCTGCGAGCTTTGCGTATTCCTCTTCGCACTCTTCTTCGCTGACTGCGATGTCCTCCGCTTCTACGATTGCATTGAGAAGCACACTCGTCTTCACGCTCGAAAGCGCGGAGGGACGCAGGCTGTTGCGAATCGCATCCATATTGCCGCCCATCATCTGCGCGTACGCCTCTAAAGAAGCGCCCTGCCCGCGAAGCTCGTAGTCCATGCGCTCAAGCTGACGCTCAAGCTCTTCTTCTACCATGCTGTCGGGGATTTCTGCGGTCATATTGGCAGTCGCCTTTTCCACCGCCGCATTTTCAAATGCGCGGTCGATTCCCGCCTGCTTTTCATCGACAATGCGCTTCTCAATGTCCGCGCGCAGCTCCGCCATGGTGTCAAACTCGGAGACGTCCTTGACAAACTCGTCGTCCTTCTCGGGCACGATGGTTTCCTTAATCTCGTGCGCTTTCACCTTAAAGACAACCGCCTTGCCCGCAAGTTCCTTTGCCTGATAGTCCGCAGGGAAGGTTACATTGACATCCTTTTCCTCTCCGGCGCTCATGCCGACAACCTGCTCTTCAAAGCCGGGGATGAACGAGCCGGAGCCGAGCTTCAGCTCGTGGCTTTCGCCCTTGCCGCCCTCAAAAGCAACGCCGTCGAGGAAGCCTTCAAAGTCGATGACTGCGGTGTCGCCGTTTTGCGCGGGACGCTCAACAGTGCTGATTCGCGCGACGTTGTTCGCCATGCGCTCGATTTCCGCATCCACTTCGGCGGGATTGCTGACGACTTCGACCTTTTCAACCTCCAGCCCCTTATACTGCCCAAGGGTAACCTCGGGGTAGAGGTCGGTGGCGATCGTCAGGGTAACGCTGCCGTCCTGCGCAATGTCCATCGCGGAAATGCCGGGACGCCCGACAGGCTTGATATCCTGCTTGAGCACGGTTTCCTGATAGACCTGCGGGAACATTTCTTCGATTGCATCTTCGTAGAACACATGCTTGCCGTAGGCTGCCTCGATAATGGCGCGGGGCGCTTTGCCCTTACGGAAGCCGGGAATCATAATATTCTTGCGGTATTTCAAATATACCTTGTTCAAGCTCTGCTCCAGATCCTCCCGCGTGATTTCCACCACTACGTTTGCCTTGGAAGTCTCTTTTTCGACAGATTTTACATACATTGCGATTTTTCCTCCTATGTGCGCGCCTTTTGGCGCAGTTTTACCAATGAATCCGTATCAT
Organism: Oscillospiraceae bacterium; assembly: GCA_031262065.1. Taxonomy (GTDB): domain Bacteria; phylum Bacillota; class Clostridia; order Oscillospirales; family Oscillospiraceae; genus JAZOXB01. Next base: position 18,219 of record JAISIK010000002.1, read on the forward strand.
TTTAGCAGAACTTTCCTGAAAATACAAGACCCAATTCCGCGCGGTCAGGATTTATGAAGCAGACAAAACAAGCGCGGCAAAAAGCCGAAGATAAAAAACCGCGCTTTGCGTTTCAGATTCACCCGCTTACCAAACAGCGTCCGCAGGAAAAATCTCCGCAAGTCTTTCGAGAGCGCCTTTGCCGTGGGGTAGTGCTGCTCCATACGCGCCGCGTAGATTCCCCGCACATTGTTTGCCTTGAATTCATGGAGAATCATATCAGCAATGGCATACAGCGCCTTGTCATATTCGACTGCAGCGCGAATCTTCTCGTAGGCAGGTATGACCGTCAGATAGCGCTCATGATAGCCGCCGCCCGTCGCGCTCCCCGTATTTTGAAAGTAATTATAGCCGCAATAGCTTGAATAGAGCACACTTCGCGCATTTTTCAGCGCGGAAACTGCAAACAAGCTGTCCTCCCCTACTTGAATTTCGCTGTCGAAACGAAGTGTGCCGACAATGCTACGCGAGAACACCTTCGTACAGGCAAAGCGGTTATAGGGCAGAATCGTGTAGGAAATGGCGTCGTGCGCCGAAATCATCGGCGGCGTTTCGCGGTGAGAATGCTCCACAATCTTGCCGTCTGCATAGAGCAAACGGTATTCAAACATCATGGCGTCGATTTCACAGCCGTACGAATTGCGCTCTCGCATCAGCCGGGAAAACAGGTAGCGCTCCACAGAATCATCCGCGTCAACAAAGGCAATCCAGTCCCCTGTGGCGGCGTCCAAACCGCAGTTTCTTGCAGAGGATACGCCGCCGTTCTCCTTCGCAATCAGGAGAATTCTGCTGTCGCGCTTTTGCAGGCTTTGGCAAATGGACAGGCTGCGGTCTGCAGAGCCGTCGTCTACCAAAATGATTTCGAGGTTACGATAGCTCTGTTCCAAAAGGCTGTTTACGCAGTTTTGGACAAAATTTTCCGCATTATAGACCGGAACGATAACCGATATTTTCTCGGCGTTCATTGTATTTGCCTCCTGATAATCCGATATTGCACGGCGGAGACGAGCGCGGCTGGCGTATAGAGCTTATGATGGGAGAAAACCGTGCTCACTATGCCCATAACGCGCTGCAGGTGCTTTAAGCGGAACATGTTCTTCAGAATATTTCGCAGAGAAAATGCGCCGGAGAGATGTTCTTTGCTCGACATGATATAGCCGAAATTCTCAAACTGCTCGTTCAGGAGCGCCTTCTTGAATTTCAGCTTTTTCTTCCCTGTGAGAAGCGCTAAGCGCAGCTGCGTATCTAAAACCAACGGCTCAAAATCCGCAAGCAGCATGCCGTTTCTGCGCAGCACCTCGGAAATCCGCGAAAACTTCTCTAAAATCTGCGCTTGGATGGGCGCAATCCTGTTATACATGCTCTTTTCGCTTTCGTATTCGGTAAAGACGGGTACGACCTCGCCGCTTGCCTCGCGCCTGTAGGAGACGGTGGGGCTGTGGCTTGCAGAGAGCAGCCGCTCATAGAAATTCTTGTCGAAAGTCCACGCATCGTAGTTTTTGCTCTTAATCGGCACTTTCGAGAACAGCATGCCCGTTTTCTTATTGTTTGCAATCGCGCCGTGAGAAACCGTGCCGAGGTAAATACCTTCCAAAGAAAGCGCTTCATCGAAGGCATAGAAAAGATTATCCTGCATCGAGCCTTTCCAGCCGACGTCCACCAAAACAGCGCCGTCCCCGACGCCCTCCTGCAGCAGATAGTCCGTGAGATTTTGCTTATATCTTGCTGTGGTTTCGGTATAGATTGTTTGGAAAGTCGCGCAGTGCAGCAGGGTCGAAAACTCGGACGATGCTTGCAAATTCGGCACGCTGCAATCAAAATCAAGCGCCAGCTCCGCCTCGAGTGTTTGGATATCCGCTTTGGAAATCGAACAGTTTGTGAGGAAGGCGCGAAGGGACATTTTCGGATAAGACTTGAAAAGCCGCTGAAAATCCTCCTGCGCAAGCGGGCGCAGCGACGCTGCAAAGGTAGACAGGCGCGACACAAACAGGTATCTGCAATCAAAGCGGGTATCTTCCTGCAAGGCGCAATAGGTCTCGAAGAGTTTTTTCAGAAACTCCCCTTCTCGCGACAAGAAGTGGATGGTGCGCTTGCCGGATTTGCACAAATACTGATACATTTTCTCGCACATCAGATACAGCGGGAAGGCATAATTGGACATTGCCTCCACACTGCGGTACTTCCCCGCAAGGACGCTTTGCAGCGCCGATTGCGCGGCTGCCTGCAAATTCTTTGCAGACTTTGCATTGCGCTTGACTTGTATCGCTTGAAGCCCGTTTCGCTTCGCTTGGAGAACATCCGACCTGTAATTATCGCCAAGCATCAGGCAATCCGCCGCCGAAACGCCGATTTCCCGCAGGAATTGCGGATAAATATCGCCATTGGCTTTGCTGCAGTGCAAATCGCAGGACACAAAGACGTCGTTCACGTATTGCGCCAGCTTATGGTGCTCTAAAAACTGCAAAAAACAGGGTTTCGGCATATAAAAATCCGACAGCACATAGACCGCCTTCGACTGCGCCACAGCCTGCTTCAAAAAGGCAATCACCTCGTCGTTCGGCACTTGGTGCGCAAGCTCGGTCGCCATCTCAACAGCGACAAGCGTGCTCGCAAAATCCGCAGGCAGTGCATAGCCCGCGGAAACCAGCCTGCAAGCCATTTCGCACGCAAGCTCCTCTATAGAAAACTCACCGCTTTGCCTCTTCGAGGAGAGGTATTCCTCCGCAGAGAGCCGCAGTTGCAGCAAATATGCGCCGGAGACGGCATAGTCGCAGGTCTTCGACACTTCAAGGGCGCTGATTCTCTTGATATCCAACGCGGTGCAATCGCGGTACACCAGCGTGTCAAAATAATCGAACACGACGGTGGAAACAGTCTTCAAGCAGTCGGATTTCATTGGCGTACTCCTTTGTGTATTCCCCTAATTATAATCAGAAAGCTGCCACGCGTCAACCAAATCGGCTATTTCAGTCGCAGGGGGCGGAATTTTGTGTAATCCGCCGCGCAGAGCCGAAAGTCCACGCCGTCGTGCAGCCCCTCGATTGCGAGCCTGTGGCTTGCCCCGTGCAAGTGCCCATAGCAGCAAAGCGTGACGCCGTATGCTTTCAGCAATGCCAAAATCTCGGGGCATTCGTAGCCGCGATAGCGCGGCGGATAGTGCAAAATGCAGTATTTCTCTCTATCGCCGCCCGCCTTGAGGGAGGTCTCCAGCCGAATCAGCTCGCGTTTGAAAACCTTATCGTTGTGGCTGCCCGCCTTCGCATCCTCTTCAAAAAACCAGCCCCGCGTGCCGCAGATGGCAATGTCTTCGTATTCATAGGAATTGTTATGCAGAATGTACATGTCCGAAAAGCCGTTTTCTTCGCAAAAGCTGTAGAACTTTGCGGCGGTCGTCCACCAGTAATCATGATTGCCTTTAATAATAATTTTGCGCCCGGGTATGGCGTTAATGAAGGCGAAGTCCTCCTTCGCGCCCGCCATATCCATCGCCCACGAGAGATCTCCCAACAGCAGCGTTGTATCCGAAGGCGCAATCACGGCAAGCGCTTCGCGCAGCTTATCCACATAGCCGACCCACGCGCCGCCGAAGACGTCCATCGGCTTATTGTTCGCAAAGGACAAGTGTAGGTCTCCGATTGCATAGAGCGCCATGTGCGCACCTCCTGTGCTTATTGCGCCGAGAGCAGACGCAGTAGATTCGTAAAAAACACGCCGTCTAAAAGTGCTTCACTGTAGCCGCAGTTTTGCAGATAGCGGTAGAAATCTTCATAGCCGCGTACGTCTGAAAAGCCCGCCGCAAGCGCGCTGCAGCCGTCCAAATCGCCGCCGAGCGCCACCTGCTTTTCCCCGCACAGCAGAAGCATATGCTCCAAATGCGCCCGCAGGACGGGAAAATCCGCCTTGCCGCCCAAAAAGGGGCGATACAAATTCAGCCCTACCGTGCCACCGCTTTCGGCGATTGCACGCAGCTGATCGTCGCTGAGATTTCTCGAATTGTCGCAAAGGGCGCGGCAGTTCGAGTGGCTGGCAAGAATCGGCTTTTGGGTGACGGCACACAAATCCCAAAACGCCCGCTGCGACAGGTGGCTCACATCGATCAGTATCCCCAATTCCTGCGCAAGGCGCACGAAGTCTTTCCCCTTCGCGTGAAGTCCTACGTCTTCGGAAAAATGGCAGCCTGCTAAGGCATTATCCGCATTCCATGTAAGCGTGCTCATCACAAAGCCCGTCTGCCGTAGTTGCGGCAACAGCCCCGGCTCGCAGTCGATGCCCTCCGGCCCTTCCAAGGAGAGCAGGGCAACTGCTCTTTTCTCGGAAAGCGCGGACAAAAGTTCCTGCGGCGTTTTCGCAATCGTAATCGGCTGGCGCAGGAAGTGTTCGAGCGGCAGTGTCAGCAGGTCTTGCGGCGATTGCGCATAGCCCTCGCCGACGTTGCTGCAAAAAGCGAACACCTGCGCATATCCGTCAAAAGCGGCAACCCGACTCAGGTCGATGTGGCAGGTGTTCTTCGTCAGTGTTTCGTTCTTTTGCCACAGCGCAAACGCCGTGTCGCAGTGCCCGTCAAAGAGTCTCACTGAAATGCGTCCTCCAAATGCGTAATGGTGGGGGATTCGGTCTTCATGCCGTCGGGTGCATAAATTTCAATGACGTCAAAGCGCGGCTGCGCGGTGATTTCTTCGTGAAGCGAAAGGTAGAGCTGCGCCGCGCGCACAATGCGTTCGCATTTATGCCGATCGACAAACTCCCGCGCCTGTGCAAAGCGCGCATCCTTGCGTAGCTTCACTTCCACAAAGACGATATAGCCGCGTTTTTGCGCAATTAGGTCAATCTCACCGCCGCGGCAATGATAGTTTGCGGCGACGATTGTATACTGCTTGCGCTGCAAGTATTGCGCAGCTAAGCTCTCCCCCCAACGCCCCAGCAGCTTATTGTCCATAGAATTTCCTCAAAAAACTCTGCCGATGAATCGGGGAAGCGCCGTACTCCCGCAAAGCGGCATAGTGCAGCTTTGTTCCGTAGCCCTTATGTACATCGAAGCGATACGCGGGGTAACGCGCGGCGCAGGCTTCCATAAAGCGGTCGCGGGAAACCTTTGCCAAAATCGACGCTGCCGCAATATTCGCGCTCTTGGAATCGCCCTTGACCACCGTGCGCACCGGCAGACCGAACTCTGTCTGCCGATTGCCGTCAATCAGCGCAATCGACGGTCTAATCTCCAGGGCGTCAATCGCGCGGCGCATCGCCAAAAACGTTGCTTGCAGGATATTGATTTCGTCAATCTCTTTTTCATCTGCGAAGGCGATGCCGTAGGCAATCGCCTGCAGGCGGATTTCCTCAAACAGGATATCCCTGCGCTTTTTGCTGACTTTCTTCGAGTCGTTCAGCCCTTCGATATGCAAATTCGGGGGCAGAATGACGGCAGCTGCGTATACAGGGCCTGCCAAGGGCCCGCGCCCTGCCTCGTCCACGCCGCAAACGACGTC
>JAISIK010000061.1 GCA_031262065.1 Oscillospiraceae bacterium
CAGGGCGTCGATTTCCCAAATGCGTTGCTTTTTTGTCATGCGTCTTGCGTCTCCTTTTGCGCGGCTTCTTCCTCCAAAATGCGGTAGGCGACCTTGCCGACCAGCGTTTTCGGAAGCTCTTCGCGGAATTCAATTTGGTAGGGCATTGCGTATTTTGCGATGTGCTTTTTGCAGTAGGCAAGAAGTTCCTGCCTTACGGCATCGCTCGGCGAAATGCCCGATTTCAGCACAACAAATGCCTTGACCCGCTGCATTTTATACGGGTCTTTCACGCCGATAACACAGGACAGGAGCACCTTTTCGTGACCGTCAAGGATATTCTCCAGCTGCCCGGGATAGACGTTGAAGCCGGACGTGATAATCATGCGCTTGATGCGCTGGCGGAAGTAGATAAAACCGTCTGCGTCCATCATGCCCAAATCGCCGGTGTGCAGCCAGATGCGCCCGTCGTTGTGCCGCTTTAAGACTTGCGCAGTTTCGTCCGGATTGTCGAGATAGCCGAGCATGACGGACGGACCTGAGAGGCAAATCTCGCCTTCGGTGTTCGCATCGACTTCCTGCGTAGTGTCAACCTTGACAATCTTGTAGTAGGTATCGGGGAAGGGAATGCCGATAGAACCGCAGCGGGCATAGTCTTTCGGCGTCAGGCAGCTCGCCGTGACGCATTCGGTTGTGCCGTAGCCCTCGCGAATTTGTACGGGTGCATTATGCGCTTGCAGAAAGGCATCCACCTTTTGTTTCAGCTCGACAGACAGAGAATCTCCGCCGGAGAACACGCCCATCAGGAAGGACATATCGACCTTTTCCAACCCGTCTGCACGCAAAAGTGCCTCGAAGAGCGTCGGTACGCCGGGGATGAAGTTCGGGCGCTTCTTGCGCAGGAGTTTGGCATAGGTTTTGATGCTGAAAGTGGGGACAAGAATGCATTTTGCGCCGCCGACGAGCGCGGTGTGTATGCCGATTCCCAGCCCGAAACCGTGGAAGACCGGCATTACGGACAGCATGCTGCAACCGTGCAGGCAATCGTAGCCGCTCGCTGCAATGGTTTGCAGGGCAAGGGCATTAAAATTATAGTTTGAAAGGCAGATGCCCTTTTGCGTGCCCGTTGTGCCGCCGGAGAAGAGAATGCTTGCGCAGTCGTCGCAATCGCCGTCGTCCGGGGGAAGCGTCTGCGAAGGCGCGCAAAGGGCGTCTTGCCAAAGGATATAGCTCGTGTCCTTCGGCAGTTTGGGCGTTTTTCGCCCTTCGGTCAGGGCGTAGCCCACGCGCATAAGGGGGCTGAGCTCCGTTTGAAGCTGCGCAATCAAAAGCAGCGGCTTGCATTTCGCGCATGCAATGGCTGCCTGCACCTTGCCGCAGAAGCGGTCAAGGGTCAAAATCGCCTTACTGTCCGACAAATCGAGGTAGAAGGTAATCTCACGCTCCGCAGAGAGCGGGTGCACCATGCACGACACCGCCCCAATGCGATTGAGCGCATAGAAGCAGTCGAGCGCCTGCGGAGCATTGGGCATGCAGATTGTCACGCGGTCGCCCTTGCGAATGCCCAGCGCGTATAAGGCGCGGGCTGCTTTGTCAATGCGCGCTGCAAAAACCGCAAAGCTCGTTTTGCGGTTCATAAATTCGTAGGCGGTCAGAGAAGGGAGCGCACTTGCCGTGCGCGTTACGAACTGACACATGGTAATTCGGGGGTAATCAATCGTGTGCGGCATGCTGCCGTAATAGTTCAGCCACGGCGCGGTAGAAGATATAGACACAATGCAATACTCCTTAGTAATATATGAGGTAGTATATCAAATTTCGCGCAAAAAAAATAGTCTTCGGCGAAAAAAGCCGCATCGGACAAAATCCGCTCTTTCATTATAGGGGAAAATATAGTAAACTGGGGGCAGAAAGAACGGACAGGAGTACATATGACAACGACATTGAACGAACGATTCCTTGCAGCGCGCAGGGCATATATAGAGCGGCAGTTTTCCCGCATGAACGACAGGCAGCTCGAGGCGGTTCGGCAGACCGAAGGGCCGCTTTTGCTTCTGGCAGGCGCGGGAAGCGGCAAAACGACGGTACTTATTAACCGCATAGCCAATATCATGCGCTTCGGCTGCGCCTCGTGCAGCGACGAAATCCCCGAAGGCATTACGCAGGCGGATATAGAGTTTTTAGAAGGCGAGCCGGAAGCGGATATTCTGCGGGCGGACACTTTGTGTTCCTTACGCCCGGCGCAGCCGTGGAACATCATTGCCATCACCTTCACAAACAAGGCTGCAAACGAGCTCAAAGAGCGTCTGTGCGCCATGCTCGGGGCGCAGGCAAACGACGTGTGGGCAATGACCTTTCACTCCGCCTGCTGCAGAATTCTGCGCAGAGAGATTGAAAGACTCGGCTACGACCGCAGCTTTACCATTTACGACAGCACCGATTCTGAGCACTTGTTGAAAGAAATCCTGCGCGACCTCAATTTAGATGATAAAATCTTTGTGCCCCGTGCAATTTTGGGCATGATATCCAAGGCGAAGGATGCGCAGAACTCGCCGCAGGATTTTAAGAAGGACATGGGCGGCGATTTTCGGATGCAGCGCATTGCAGACGTCTACGCAGAGTATCAAAAGCGCCTGAGAAGCGCCAACGCGCTGGACTTCGACGACATTATTCTGTTGACCGTGCAGATTTTGCAGGAATTTGACGAAGTGCGCGACTATTATCAGCGGAAATTCCGCTACGTCCTTATCGACGAGTACCAAGATACGAACAACTTGCAATACCTGCTTGCCTCCCTGCTTGCAGGGCGCTATGAAAACATCTGCGTGGTGGGTGACGACGACCAAAGCATTTACCGTTTCCGCGGCGCGACGATTGAAAATATACTGAACTATGAAAAGCACTACGAAGATGCAAAGGTCATTCGTTTAGAGCAGAATTATCGCTCCACGCAGACGATTCTCGACGCCGCGAACGGCGTGATTTCCAACAATCTCGGCAGAAAGGGCAAACGCCTCTGGACGAGCAACGGCAAGGGCGAGAGCATCTGCCTTTACGAGGCGTATAACGAATCCGACGAGGCGCGTTTTGTCGCAGACAATATCCTCTCCGAGGCGCAGGGCAAGCATTTCAAGGATTTTGCCGTGCTTTACCGCACCAATGCCCAGTCCAACGCGATAGAACAGGCTTGCAAAAAAAGCGGCGTTCCGTACCGCATCATCGGCGGCACGCGCTTCTTTGACCGCGCAGAGGTGAAGGACATGCTCTCCTATCTCTGGCTGATCAATAACCGCGCAGACGATTTACGGCTGAAACGGATTGTCAATCAGCCGCCGCGCGGAATCGGCGCAAAAACCGTCGAGGAAATCCAGCGGCAGGCAACCGCCGCGGGGAAGTCCCTGTACGATATTGTAAGCGACCCGTATTCCTATCCGGCATTGGAGAGAAGCGCACAAAAGCTGATGAATTTTACCGTTTTCATTGAGGAATGCGCGCATTTGGCGCAGACCATGCCGCTGCCGGACTTTTACGAGGAGCTGCTCATTCGTTGCGGCTATGTGGCGATGCTCACGCAGAAGGACGACTTGGAAAACCGCACGCGTTTGGAAAATGTGCGCGAGCTGAAGTCCTCCATTGTCGGCTACATGGAGAACACCGATACGCCGACTTTGGGCGGGTTTATGGAAGAAATCGCGCTGTACACCGATATTGAAAAGTACGACAGCAATGCCGAGGCGGTCGTGATGATGACCATGCACGCTGCGAAAGGCTTGGAGTTTCCGAATGTGTTCCTCGTCGGTATGGAGGAAGGGCTTTTTCCGGGCATGCGGGCAATCGGCGACGCCCCGGAGATGGAGGAGGAGCGGCGGCTTTGCTACGTGGCGATGACCAGAGCGAAGAAGCGCCTGACAATCACCTGCGCAAAGCAGCGCATGCTCTACGGCAGAACGAGCGCAAATCGCCCCTCTCGTTTTGTAGAGGAGATACCGGCAGAACTCATCGTCGGCAGGAAGTCCGCGCCGCTCCCGCAGACCTATCCCGTCAGGCAGCAGAGCTATTCACAGATGAAAAGCTACCCGACGCAAAAGGCGCAAAGCGAGCTGCCGAATTACGCAAAGGGCGATATGGTCATGCACGATGCCTTCGGACGGGGCATGATTCTCTCCGCGCTCAAGGTCGGTAACGATGTGATGCTGGAAATCGCCTTTGATCAGGTGGGCACAAAGCGCCTGATGGCACGCGCCGCATCTGCCCGTATGCGAAAAGGGGAATAAAACCTCCACACCCCGCATAAGCATGGACGGGGTGGTTTGTATGAGTATTGTCCGGCGCGATCGGCTACGCCTAATTTTGGCTGTTGCTATAGTGATTATCGTGAGCGTCACGCTGCTGTATCGCACGCGCGTTGCGCCCTTGGTCGATGAGATTGCCGCGATTATGGTGGATAATCAAGCCTCGAACGCCATTAACGATGCCATTCAGGAGGAAATCGAGGCAGGGGATATTGCCTACGAACGCATGATTGTTCTCGAAACAGATGCAGCCGGCAATGTAACTGCTATGCGCTCGAATATCGGCGAAATCAATCGCCTCAAGACGATGATTGTCAACCGCGTGGGCGATAAGGTGGCTGAAATGTCGGTCGACGACATAGAAATCCCGTTTGGAAACGTGTTCTTGCCGGAACTGTTTTCCGGCAGAGGGCCGAAGATTTCGGTCAGCATCGTCGCTGCCCGCGCGTCCGATGCGAGCTTTCGCAATGAATTCGTTGCGGCGGGCATCAATCAAACCCTGCACCGCATTGTTATTGACGTCAATGTGACAATTACCTACCTCTCCTTTACGGGTTCGCGCACCATTTCGGTTACAAGCAGCGCCGTTGCTGCGGAAACCATCATTGTCGGTCAAGTGCCCGATACCTATGTGAATGTAGACGGCATACAGGAGGTTCTTCCATGAATCTGAGAATGCAGCAGCTGACAAAGCTGCTGGAAGATGCAAATTACAAATATTATGTGCTCGATGCGCCGGACATTGCAGACTACGAATACGATGCGATGCTGCGGGAGTTGGAGAATTTAGAGGCGCAATATCCCGAATTTGCTTCGCCCCTGTCTCCGACTAAGCGCGTGGGCGGCGCAGCGCTGAGTCAATTTGTCAAGGTTACGCACGCCGTGCCGCTCGAGAGCTTGCAGGACGTGTTTTCTACCGAAGAAGTTACGGAATTTGACGCACGCCTGCGCGAAACCATCCCGCAGGCGTGCTACAGTGTCGAGCCGAAGGTGGACGGGCTGTCCGTCGCGCTGGAGTATATCGACGGGGAGTTTGTCCGCGGGGCAACGCGGGGCGACGGCGCAATCGGCGAGGATGTCACCGAGAATTTGAAGACCATCCGCTCCATTCCGATGCGCCTGCAAAATGCGCCGAGCCGCCTGATTGTCCGCGGGGAAGTCTTTATGCCGCGCGCGAGCTTTGCGGCGCTCAACGCGGCGCGGGAAGCACAGGACAAGCCCCTTTTTGCAAACCCGCGCAATGCGGCTGCCGGAAGCCTGCGCCAGCTCGACCCGAAAATCGCAGCGGAGCGGAAGCTGGATATTTTGATTTTCAACGTGCAATTGGCGCAAGGCGTGAACTTTGAAACGCATGCGCAGTCGCTGGACTACCTGCGCGATTTGCAATTTAAGGTTATACCGTACAAGCTGTGCGATACTGCCGCGCAGGCGACAGAAGAAATTGCGCGTATCGGCGAAAACCGCGACGCCTACAGTTTCGACATCGACGGCGCGGTTGTAAAGCTCGACAACCTGCAAGACCGTGCGCGTGTGGGAAGCACATCCAAATTCCCGCGCTGGGCGTGCGCCTACAAATACCCGCCGGAAATCCGCGAAACGGTATTGGAAGATATTGTTGTGCAGGTGGGGCGAACGGGCGTTCTTACGCCGAAGGCAGTCGTGCGCGCGGTGCGTCTGGCGGGAACAACCGTGACCAATGCAACGCTTCATAATCAAGATTTTATCACGTCGAAGGATATTCGCATCGGCGATACCGTGAAAATTCGCAAGGCAGGGGAGATTATACCCGAAATTCTCTGCGCAGTGCCCGAAAAGCGTCCTGCCGACGCAGCGCCGTATTTTCTGCCGAAAACCTGTCCGGTCTGCGGCGCTGCGGTGATGCGCGATGAAGACGGCGCAGCAATCCGCTGCAAGGGGGCGCAGTGCCCTGCGCAGTTATCGCGCAATATTGCGCATTTTGTTTCCAGAAACGCGATGAATATCGAGGGGCTGGGCAGCGCCATTGTGGAGCAGCTCATTGCGGGGGGGCATATCCAATCTCCGGCGGATATGTATTATTTGTCACTCGATGATCTGAAAAGCCTTTGGAAGGGCGGCGGCAAGGCAGCGCAGAAACTGCTCTCCGCCATTGAAGCCAGTAAGGAAAATGACCTCAGCCGCCTGATTTTTGCCCTCGGCATTTCGCAGGTGGGGGAAAAAGCCGCGAAAATTTTGGCGAAGACCTTCGGCACGCTCGACAGCCTCATGGAAGCGACCGAGGAAGCGCTTGTTGCAGTAGACGATATCGGCGAAATCACGGCGCAGAATATTCGCGATTGGTTCGCAAGCACGCAGGGGCAGGGCGTCGTATCACGCCTGCGCGAGGCTGGTGTGAACTTTGCAAGCCGCGATGTGCAGCGCGATTCCCGCTTTGCGGGGCTTACCTTTGTGCTGACGGGGGCGCTTTCGCAGCTGACGCGCGACGAGGCTGCTGCGAAAATTGAAGCCTGCGGCGGCAAATCCGCATCCTCGGTTTCCAAGAAAACGAGCTATGTCGTCGCCGGGGAAAACGCGGGCAGCAAGCTGAAAAAGGCGCAGGAGCTGCAAATCCCCATCCTCTCCGAAGAAGAGTTTTTGGAGCTATTGCGATAATTTAAGCGCCGTGGGACAGCCCACGGCGCTTACCATTATAATTTCCCTTGCATCACGAGCACAAGCAAAATGCAGCTGACAAGCAAGACTCCCGCGCCGATCCAAACAGCAATGCGGCTGCTGCGGCTCGGGGTGTTCTGCCCTGTGCCGCCGCCCAAGAGCGCCGCGCGGCGCAGACCGAGAACAACGGGCTTATACAAAAGAAGCGTCAGCGCGGTATTCAGCCCTGCCTTGAGCAGATTGAACGGCAGGAAAACAGGGACAAGCATGGCAGCAATCTCCGCGCGGGGCGTACCCATGTACAGCGGCGTGAGCAGGAAGTTCCACAACAGCATTGCAGCAACCATCAGTATTGAACCGCAGAGCAGACCGATTGCAGCGCCGACTATGCTGTGTATCTTCTTATAAATCAGCGACGCGGTGCAGGCAAAGGCGCAGGTTGCAAGAACATTCATCAAAAAACCGATGAACCCGGTTGAGCTGATGGTCAGCATTTCCACAAGTGAAACCACCAGCGAAATTGCCAGCGCGGAGAGCGGACCGAAGATAAAGCCGCCGATGGCAATCACCACATCCTTCGGCTCGTAGCTCAAAAACAGAACAACGGGAATGCGCCCGACTGCTACTGCGACAAAGGCAAAGGCGCTGAGCATGGCGAGCATGACCATCTTCTTCGTGTTCGCAGCGCGGCTGATTCTTGTGCCTGACATTTCATAACCTCCCCAAAAGCATGCCCGAAGGCAATCAACCTTCGGGCATGGAGCTGACAAACAGCAGGGGAATGCTCCCCAAAAACCATCTTCTTCCATCCAGACTATTTCTGTCGGTTTCGGAATTGCACCGAATCCTGCGCTTTCGCGCTCGCGGACTTTACCGCCGGTTGGGAATTACACCCGACCCCGAAGATTGATTCAATTGTATGGACATTGTATCACGATATGCAGAAATTGCAAGCCCTGTTTTATTCCGTCGGATCTTCGCTCGGCGTGACGGGTTCGCTCGATTCCACCTCGCCGGGAAGGGTTTCGGGTTCTGCACCCTCGGAGGGGGCTTCTGTCGGCTCGGTCGGTTCGCCGCCTTCTGTTGACCCGCTCGGCTCGGTTGCTTCGCTCGGGACTTCCTCCGGCAGACTGCCGGGCATCTCAAAGCCGTGGATGACGCCCGTGGGCGCGGTGTTGGTGACGTCGCCGCCGATAATATGTCCTTCATACACAAGCACGGTTGCGTAAACGGGATCGGTGGCGTTCGGATAGTTTAGGACTTCGTAGACATAGCGGGCTGCCTCTTTGCCCGCAAAGCCGCTCAGGTCAAAGCCTTGGCTGATTTGCAGCTCGTTGTAACGCGCGAATACCTCGTTGTCCGTGATTGCAGGGATTTTGGTGCGCTGGGTCTGCACAGGGTCTGCATTTACGCTCCACCCGTAGGTTGCTAAGAACGCGACGCGTTCATCATTGGTCTGCCCGAGCGGCAACTGCTCGAGTGCTTTTGCTCCGCCTGAGCCGGAAGTGGCAAGCGCGATGATCAGTGCGATGACGGCGATCAGTGCCACGCCGCCTGCGATGAGTTTTGACTTCGATATTTTTGCAGTCATTACAAACATGGTAAACCCCCCGAATGTGTTGTTGATGATTAACTGTATGTCCAAGTCGGGAGGAATATTCCGCTATCTGCATTTTGACGAGAGCGTCGGCAGGCTGAAACGTAGCGTTTCTGATTTACGAAAAATATCGAAGGAATCTGTGAATTTTGACGAAAGAAAAAGAAGAGGATTGCGAATATTTTGCCCTAAAAAGCAGCCGAATTTTTGTAAAGATTGACGAAGATTAGGCAAAAATAGATAAAAACCACAGGGCTGTTTTGAAATAAATTGTCTAAAGTCTATTGCAATTCGACGAAAAACATAGTAATATACAATCAGTATTTTGCCGAAACAGGTTTGTTTTGTCATCGACAAAGGGGGACGGCTTATGTCAAGTCGTATTTTTCAAGGCACACTGCTCCAGCTCAGCGAGGCTTCTCAGCTTACCATCGGTGTGATGGATGCGGAGGGCACTGTGATTGCTTGCAGCGACACCGGGCTTATCAGCGAGAAATGGATTCAGGCTGCGAGTGCGGTCGCAGCAATGCCGGAAAGCCCTGTCAGCATCGACAAGCGCACATTTCTTGCGCTCAAAGGCTGGAATCCCGCGTTTGGCTACGCCGTTTTCGTTAAGGGGACGGACAGTTACAGCATCAGCGCCTGCCGTATGGCGCAGGTTTCCCTAAATTCCACAAAGGCGTACTACGAAGAAAAGCACGACAAGGGCACGTTTGTAAAGAATATCATCACCGACAATATCCTCCCCGGGGATATTTATATCCGCGCGAAGGAGCTGCATTTTCAAACGGAAATGCCCCGCGTGGTATTTTTGGTTCGCCAGCTGGGGCGGGCGGACGTTGCGGTGGTGGAGCTGCTGCAAAGCCTCTTTGCCGATCAGCAGCAGGACTTTGTTATCAGCGTGAACGAAACCGATATTGCCATTGTGCGTCAGGTTTCCGCCGAAATCAGCGGCGAGGAGCTGTGCCGCATTGCCCGTTCCATCGAAGAGCGACTCAAGGCGGAGCTGTTTGTCAAATCCACCATCGGCATCGGCACGGTCACTGCCTACCTGCGCGAGCTTGCCGATT
>JAISIK010000016.1 GCA_031262065.1 Oscillospiraceae bacterium
GAGAATCCGATGATTGCGCTGGGCATCAGCCCGCGCGGGGCGCTGCATATCAGCGCGGCAGCAAGGGCGCGCGCCTTCCTCTATGGGCGCGACTATGTGATTGACGAGGATGTTTGCGCCGTGTTTTCGGACGTGTGCGCACACCGCGTCATTTTGAGCGCGCCCGCAACGATGAACCGCATGGATGCGCGCGATGTGCTGGAGGAGCTTTGCAAAAGCGTGAAGCTGCCGCACAGCGTTTCGGGATGAAACGGCGTTTGGCTGCGTGGATTGCGGCGATTGCCGCAGCCGCGCTGATGTACCTATTTGAAAACAATACGGCAACTCGCATTGTGCTCGTTGCAGTGCTCGCCGTGCCCTTTGTGATGCTGCTTTCGGTGCGACCCCCACGCATCGAGGCGCGGATAGAGCTGAAGCGGGAAGGGCGGGAGATTGCCTGCAAGCTGCTTTTGAAAAAGGGCGGGCGCATGCCGCTTTTCGGCGCGGTCGCCGTGCTTTCCTGCACGAATGCCTTTACGGGCGAACAGGCAATTCAGGAACTGCCGCTTACCCTGTGGACGCGCCGAGAGAAAGCCTTTGCGCTGAAACTGCGCGCCCGGCACTGCGGGGAGATTTGCGTGAAATTGTCCGAACTGCGCGTGGCGGACGCTTTCGGGTTTAGGCTGCGGCGCGTCTTCTGCGCGTCTTCTGCCGTCGTGACAATTCCCCCCGAGCTGTTTCCGATGGAAATTACGCTGCAAAGCGCGGCGCAGCCGGGCGGCGAGCGCTACAGCACGACAAAGGCGGGCAATGACCCCAGCGAGACCTACCAACTGCGCGAATATATCCCGGGCGACGCTATCGCCGCCATCGTATGGAAGCTGTCGCAGAAGTTGGAGGCGTTGATTGCGCGCGACTTCGGACTGCCCGCAGACCACCGCGTGCTGCTGCTTTTGGAAAGCGGCGCCGCGATTACGCCGCAGCAGCGCGACGCGCAGGCGTCGGCGCTTGCATCCCTTTCCCATGCGCTGACGCAAATGGGCGCTGCGCATACAATCGGCTGGCAGGATGCGCAGCAACTTCGCACCAGCGAAGACCTGCACGACGCCCTGCCGCAAATCCTTCGTAACGCGCCGGAAGCGGGGGCGCAGGGCATTGCATCCTGCTTTCTTGCGTCCAAGCGGGAGTGCGCCTTTGCCCATGTGCTGCTTATCAGCCCCTATGTTCCGCCGGACATGAGTCTGCTTCGTCGCGAAAGCAGAGTTACGGTGCTGCTCACGGCAGACGAATCCGCAGAAGAAATCGGCGGTATTTCCTTCCGCAAAACGTATGAAGCGCAAAAAATAGAGCTATAATCAAAGGGAGAACCCCCTATGGAGTTTGAACGAGTCGGCGTTAAGTGGATAAACCGCGCGGCGCAGGCGCTTTTTGCGGGACTGCTCCATTTGGCGCTGCTCGTTGCTGCCTGTGATTTGCTGCAAATGCAGATACCGCCGCTTGCAGCGGGTGCGGCGCTCTTATGCGCGAGCGCTTTGCTTCCGAAGAGAATGCGCCGCATTGCCTTTTGCGTGATTCTTGCGGGGCTGGGCATTTTTCTTCTTGCAGAGTTTTCGGAAATTCTTGACGGCTGGAAGCTGCTTGCCAATCGGCTCTTTGCGCAAAGCCAAGGAAGACAGGCGTATGAATACCAAGCCTTTCGCGTATCTGCTGACCCGAAGGACTATGCCTCGTGCATGGCGCGGGGATTGCTCTTCTTGTCGATGTTTTCCGCTATGAGCATCACGGCTGCAATTTCTAAGCACCGCGCACTGTGCGGGCTTTGTGCGCTGTTCCTGTTTGCGTTTGTTGTTTCTTATCTCGGCGTCGCGCCGTCTGTATATGCTGCGGTGCTGCTTCTCGCTGCGGTGGGCGTTCTTGTAGTTAAGAATGGATGGATTCCCGCTGCGCTGTGCGTTTTGCTGCTAGCGGTAACCACGCTGGGTGTTGGCGTCTTCTTTCCGGGGGAAAGTCAGCGAGTATCGCGGTGGGACGAGCAGCTGCGCGACGCGCTTGCGGGGCAGACGCTGTACTACGCGCAAGAGCGCGAAGTGCCTTCGCCCGCTGCGCAGATGCCGATCCCCGAAACAAGAAACGAGCCTGCCCCGCAGGCAGATGCGGAAGAAGCCGAGAGCAAGTTGCCCTTGATTTTGCTTCTTGTAGCGCTTGCCGTTGTGCTCTTTGTGCCGTCGATTTTGGCGGATGTGCATCGCAAGTGCGTGCATCGCGGCAGAATCGGGCTGGACAGCGAAGATAGCCGCGCCGCCGTTTGTGCGATGTTCCGCTATGCCCTTCGCTGGCTGGAGGCGGGCGGTATGCAAGCGGGAAACAGACTTCTTACAGACTTTGCCCCGCAGCTGGAAAAAGATATTTCCCGCAGCTATGCAAAGCACTTTCTTGCGGTTCTCCCGATTTTTCAGGAGGCTGCCTACAGCGCCCACAGCATAAGCCCGCACAGCAGCGAAGAAATGCAGCGATTCCTGCAAGAAACGCAAGCACTTATCTGGAACAAAGCAACCAGGAAGGAAAAACTCGTAATTCGGTATAAGTATGCACTTACAAATGGAGAATGAAATGAAGCACGCAAAATGGGTTCTTTGGATAGTACTCCCCGCGCTCTTGCTGACCGGCTGCAGGCAAAGGCTGGTTCGCGAGGCTGACGATGCGGATTTTGTGAAGCAGGAGACGGTTTTGCAGACCGAGCCGCCGACTGAGCCGCAGACCGAACCTGAAACCGAGTCGCAAACCCAGCTGCAAACCCCGCCGGATGTGACCGCGAATGCCGGGAATACCGTGACCGGCGGTGACGCAAACGCCACGGGAACGCAGACGAACCAACCCGTCGGCGGGGAGACCCTTCTTGTCGAATTGGACGCCAATGGCGGGCAATGTGCGCTTTCATCCCTGCTTGTTGTCGCGGGCAAGAGCTACGGCAGCCTGCCGCAGGCGACGCGCGAGGGCTACGCCTTCGACGGCTGGTATACGCAGCAGGGGGTGCAAGCCTTTGCAGATACCGTGGTTACGCAGGCGCATACCCTGCAAGCGCGCTGGAGTGCGCGGCGCACGTCCACGCTGTACTTTGATGCCAACGGCGGCAGAATCAAGCAGACATCGAAGGATCTTGTCGAGGGAACGCCGTATGGAGCGCTGCCGACGCCCCTGCGCGAAGGCTATGATTTCCTCGGCTGGTTTACCGAGCCTGCGGGCGGCACACAGGTGGGCGAAAGCGATATTTTTGAGCAAGAGCAGACGCTCTATGCGCAGTGGTTGTACAATCCCTTTGCCTACTGGAGCTTTGTGCTTTTGAATACAACGCAGCAGATTTATTCCTGTCAGGAGGTCTCTGTGTATATCGAATCGGAAACTGACCATGCTGCAATGCCCTACTGCGATCTGGTTTCGGGTATCGGGGCGACGAATATCGCCAACAGCGATGCCGCAACGGACGAGTGGGTTCTGGAAAAGAATCCGAATTGGATTATCAAGTGCGTAAGCAGCGCAGATGCTGCGCAGTATGAAGCGCTGGCAGCACGTTTCCCCGGCAAGCGGATTTTGCTCGTATCGAGCAGCGCGGTTTACGGAACGCCCTCGCAGCAGCTCTATGCAAAGCTGCAGCTTGCGAAGCGGTTCTACCCCGATTGGTACGCAGAGCTTGATTTGGATATCGTCAGTTCGGAGCTGGGCGCAAGCGTCAGCTTCTATGGATAAGGAGGAAGCATTGATGAAACGAGTACTTGTTCTGGCGCTCAGCTTGGCAATATTGCTGAGCGTCCTACCCATGGCGCAGGCTGCAGAGGATTACAGCGGAAAAACGGTCATACTCTACAGCGGCAATCTGCGCGGCGATGTGGATGTCTACGCGAAGATTGCCGCGCTCAAGAGCGATTATCAGGCGAAGGGCGCGCAGGTTCTGCTTGCCGATGCGGGAAATTTCCTGCGCGGGACAGCAGCCGCCAATACCGACCGCGGGCGGGGCGTCTATGACTTGATGGACGCCGTGAAATACGATGTTGCGGTGTTGGGTTTGGCGGAGTTTTCCTACGGCGAGGCGACGACCGGCAACCTCTACCACGGGAACTATTACCACCATTACACACAGGCGCAGTTGCAAGACGGGGCGCAGGAATTTACTTATAATCAAAATACATCCGGCACGGTAACCGCAACGCGGCCGCCCCGCGAGCCTGCGCGATTTTACGCGGTTTCGTCTTCCGTCAAGGGCGAGGAGGAATACTACTCCTTCTCCACAAAGCAGACGCTGCAGACAAAGACGGGGCAGGTCGTCACTTTTATCGGCATTACCGACCCGCGCGTTGCCGGGAGTGTGCAGGATGTTTTTGTCGATGGCTACCAATTTGCAGACGGGGATGCTGTGGCAGCTGCGGCAGTCAGCGAGGCGGAGGGCGTTACGGTTTGCCTCTCCAACGCGCCGCTTCGCGGGCAGTATGGCGATATTTACATCGAAGCTGCGACCGGCGGCGAGGCGATTGTCGGCGCGTATGTTATTGATAACGAGAGCGGCGCAATTGCCGAGGAAGCCGTAGATCTAAGCAGCCTGACCCCGAACGCCGAAATTTCGGCGCAGGCGGACGCGCTCAAAGCGGCTGCCGACGAGGTAATCGGCACGGCAAGCGTGACGCTCATCGGCGCAGACAGCGCAAACCGCAACCGTGAGACGAATCTGGGCAATCTTGTGACCGACGCGCTGAAATGGTACGGGCAAACCTACATCGACGGCATTGAAGACGGCGCGGAGATGATTGCGATCCAAAACGGCGGAAACTGCGACGATTTCATCTATCCCGGGGAGATTACGGCGACAGATCTTCTGCGCGCACTGCCGTTTTCGCCCATGGGCGTCGGCGTTTTGTATGTGACGGGGCAGCAACTGCTCGAGACGCTGGAGGCTGCCTCGCAAAGAGCAGACAGCGCAGGCTTTGCGCAGGTGTCGGGCATGAAATATGTGGTCAACACGGGCGAAACCTACGATGCGGGCGAGGTCTACGGCATGTACTTCAAGGCGGATTCCGTGAACCGCGTGCAGATTCTCTCTGTCAACGGAAAAGCCTTTGATAAAGACGCGCGCTACGCCGTAGTGGCGGACAATTACCTCTTTAACGGCAACGATACCTACTATGCCTTTGCGGAAATGAAGGCTGCGGGCGGCTATATCAATAATGGAAACGGCGTGAAAACGAGAGATATTGTCGCCATGTATATCGGGCAGGTGCTCGGCGGCAATATTGGGCAGCGGTATGCCCGGACGGAGGGGAGAATCGCGGTGCACCCCTTCGCGGATATTGCAGCGGGGAAATGGTACTTCGACGGCGTGGTGTTCGCTTACCAAAACAAGCTCTTTAACGGCACGACCGCGAATCTCTTCAGCCCGGATCTGACAATGAACCGCGCGATGATGGTAACGGTGTTGTACCGCCTGGACGGGGCGAGCGCAGCCTATGAAAACACATTCTCCGATGTGCCGTCCGGCAGATACTACAGCGAGGCGGTCACATGGGCTGCCGCAAACGACATTGTAAACGGCGTCGGCGGCGGGAAATTTGACCCCGAAGGGGAGATTACGCGCCAGCAGATGGCTGCGATTTTCTACCGCTATGCGCAGTATAAGGGCTACGACACGGAAAAGAGCGGGAGTCTTTCCGCCTTCGCAGATGATTCTCAGGTCTCCGCGTATGCCGTTTCTGCCATGCAGTGGGCGACCGCGGAAGGCTTGATTCTGGGTGTTTCGGAGGGGAATCAGCAATACCTTTTGCCCTCGGACAGCGCAACGCGCGCGCAGCTCGCAACGGTGTTCATGCGCTTTGCACAGTCGATTGCAAATTGAATCCTGCAAAAAATGCCGGGCTGATTACAATCATCAGCCCGGCATTTTGTTTTTCTATTTCGAGAACATGATGCGTTCACTGTGGAACATGCGCGTGAGCACCCAAGCGCCGATACCCGCAAAGGCGATATTGCTGACGATGCACAGCACAATGTGCCCGCTTGAGGCGGAGAAGGACAGGATTGCGCTCATGCACTGCACGGAGTTATACAGCGGAATCAGGTAGTAATACAGCTCTGTTTGCGCCGCGCCGCCGAACATGGAACTCACGCCGACAAACATCACCACAATCATCAGCGGAACGAGCATGGTCTGCGCCTCTTTGGCGGATTTTGCCAGCGCGGAGATTACGCAAATCAGCGCAACGAGCACCAAAACCGTAGAGAGGATAACGCCGCCGAGCATCAAATATTCCCGCATGGAGTAGAAGCCGCCGGAGATATTCATGGAGTCCATAGACATGAGCTTCGGCAGCGAGAAGATGATACCCAGCGTGCTGGAAGCTGCCGAAATGAGCCCCAAAATGCTGACAGCTGCGATTTTGCCCATCGCGATGGAGTTGCGCCCGACCGGGGTAATGAGCATGGTGGCAATTGTGCCGCGCTCCTTTTCGCCCGCGATGGCTTCCGCGCCCACCGCCATGCAGCCGCTGTAGAGGAAGATGAGCAGCAGCATCGGGAGCATCATGGAGAAAATACTGCCCGTTTGATCCGTCTCCGAAATCAAATCGTAGACCGCAGCGCCTGCGTTGATATCCCATTTGTTCACAAGCGAAGTCTCATACTCGTCCAGTAAAGAGGAGACAAGCTCAAAGCCGAGCAGCGAGCTTTCCGAGGCGGAGCTGTAGTAAATCTCGACCATCGGGGCAGCCGCGCCGGAACTGACGTCGTAAAGGGCGACCTTTTCGTCAAAATCTGCGGGGAAGACGACGCAAATATCGGCAGTTTCCGCAGAAATTCCCTGCATAGCCTCCGCTTCACTTTCGTATTCGGTAACGCCCACAGTGCTTGCCATTGTGGATTCCAGAGAAGCGGGAAGATTGACGACCGCTGCGCTGACCGACACGTCTTCGGTGGAGAATTGCGTGTGCAGCGCGCTTCCCATGAAGCTGTAAAGCACATAAATCAGGATGCCGGGGATTATAATAGAGATAAGCATGCGCCGATCGCCGAAGAAGCGGGCAAGCTCTTTTCTGAGGATGGTGATTGTTCCGTTTTTCTTCATTGCAGTGCACCTACCTCTTTCTCATAGAGTGCGAAGAAGCGGTCTTCCAGCGGCAGCCCATCGCACACAGCTTCTAAAGTGTCGCACACGATCATCTTGCCGTTAATCAGGACGCCGACGCGATCGCAGACTTTTTCCACCAAGGAAAAAATGTGGGTCGAGAGCAGAACGCTCTTGCCTTGCTCGCGCAGGCGAAGCAGAAAATCGGTGACGGTTTTCGCGGTTAAGACGTCCAAGCCGTTGGTCGGCTCGTCGAAAATGATGATGTCGGGATTGTGGACGATGGAAACGGCAAGCGAAACCTTCTGGCGCATACCCGCAGAGAGGTTCGAGACCTTCACCTCCGCAAACTCGTGGACGCCGAAGGCGTCGAAGAGCTCCTTTTTGCGCGTTTCCCGCACGGCGGGATCAATTTTGTGCAGGTCGGAGAAGAAATCGAAGAGGAAGTTCGGGGTGAAGAATTCTTCGAGCTTCAAGTCGCCGGTGAGAAAGCCGATTTTGGAGCGAACCTCCGTCGGCTGCGTGACAATGCTTGCGCCGTCTACAAGCGCGTCGCCCGAGTCAGGACGAATGAGCGTGGCGAGCATGCGCATGGTGGTGGTTTTTCCCGCACCGTTCGGACCGAGCAGCCCGAAAATCTCGCCTGCACGTGCGCTGAAAGAAACGCCGTCCACCGCAATGCGGGTTTTTTCGACGGACCTTTCCAGCTTCTGCTGTTTCGCGGAGATGCGGAAGGTTTTGCGAAGATTGTTGACCTGTAATACTTCTGTCAAGGAGTATCCCTCATTTCTGTGTTTATTTCGGGGAATGAAACCCCGTTGTACTTCAGCATGTAACGAATGGGGTAGTAGCCGCCGAGATAGTAGCGGGCGAACCAGTCGTAGCTTGCCTTCGGCAGATGCACGAGCTCCGGCGCTTCGCAGCGAAACAGCTCGAAGGTGGTTTGGTCGCCGCATAAAAGAGCAGCCATCAGTTCCTTCTGCCCTTCTGCCGCCAAGTGGTCGAGGCAGGCGTCCATCAAGGTGACACAAATCATCTCCTCTTCGTCCGCAAGCAGGTGCTTTTGCGCAAACCAGCCGAGGAAATCGGCGGTGGTGAACGCCTTTCGCGTGGTGACGAGGGCGAGGGTTTGAAATTCCCGCTCCTGCTTGCGCCGCAGAATATCGATGAAGTAATACAGCAGCTTTTCATCCAAACTGCAGCAGTCGAGAAGCACTTCATAGGCGCTGCGCGGGCCGTCAGGCTCTGTAATCTTCGGCGGTTCGGCGGGGTCGGACGCCGCAAGCGTTTGCAGGGCAAGCAGCAAGTCCTCTTCCCGAAAGGATTCGTAAAGCGTATCGGGAAGCATCTGCCCGTCTTGCGCTGCGCAGCGGCGCACAAATTCGGGGATGCCCATGGTTTGTATCTGCTCCTGCAGCTGCGCTGCGCGTTGCAAGGGGTCTTGCGCAGTCAGGGTGATGCCCTGCGGGCAAGAACGCGTTTCGTCCGCAATCTGCTGCAAATAGCGGAGATAGTAGGTAGTCAAAGTCAAAGTAACTCACGCTCCAGTGTAGAAGAGTATACACGAGGGCGGCAGAAAAAGCAAGTAAGAATTCACACAGATGCCTTTGCGCAGTTTTGCCCGCGGACTCTTGACAGTGGGGGCAATTGACGATATAATGACGGAAAACTACGTCGAAATTTTGGAGAAAAGGATGTAGCGTATGAGAATTCGGATTTCAGCAGACAGCACCTGCGACCTTTCGCCGGCGCTGATTCGCGAGAACAATATTGCCATTGTCCCGCTTTGCGTCAATATGGGGGACAAGGGGTACTTCGACGGCGTGGATATTCATCCGGCTGACATCTTTGCGCATGTCGCTGGCGGCGGCGCGTTGTGCACCACCGCCGCTGTTTCGGTCGGCGACTATTTCGACCGCTTTGAAGAGCTTTCCAAAGACTCCGACGCCGTTGTGCATATCTCCCTCGGCTCGGGTTTTTCCACCTCGCACCAGAACGCCTGCATCGCCGCGCAGGAGCTGGAAAATGTCTATGTCGTCGATTCGCGCAATCTTTCAACAGGGCAGGGGCACGTGGTGCTTGAGGCGTGCAAATTGGCAAAAACCGCGCAGGACGTCAATGCCATGTGCGAGGAGTTGCGCGAGCTTTCCCATCGGGTGGACGCCAGCTTCCTGCTTAACCGTTTGGACTATATGGTCAAGGGCGGTCGCTGCTCTGCGGTTATGGCGCTGGGCGCAAACCTTCTTCGCTTAAAACCCTGCATCGAGGTTGTGGACAATGCGATGCACGTGGGCAAAAAGTATCGCGGGAACTTTGTAAACAGCATGCGCGAATATGTAAAATCGCGCCTGCAAGATGCAGACGACCTGCTTCACGAGCGGATTTTTATCACGCACACGCCGGTTTCCGAGGAGATTTTGCAGACCGTGCGCCAAACCGTCCGCGAGAGCGGCGATTGGGAGAATATTTACGAGACGACCGCAGGCTGCACCATTTCCTGCCATTGCGGCGAGGGTTGCTTGGGCGTTTTGTATATCCACAAAAAGAAATAATAGGCGCTTTCAGCGCTGAAAACTGCCGCCCGCAACAGGTGTTGCGGGCGGCAGTTTTGCTGGGGATTACTGAATTTCCAAGCGGCGGGTATCGGGTTTTTGCTCCGCCTGCTTGGGGAGCGTGAGCTTCAAAGTGCCGTTTTCATACGAGGCGCGGATGTTTTCGGCGTCGATGCCGTCGAGGCTGAAGCTGCGCATGTAGCTGCCGTAGCTGCGTTCACAGCGCAGGTAGTTGCCCTTTTTGTCCTTGTCCTCGTGGTTGGAATGCCGCTTTGCGCTGATAACCAGACGCTTGTCGCTGACATCAATTTGAATGTCGCTTTTCTCCACGCCCGGGAGGTCTGCCGAGAGAATGAGATTCTTTCCGTCATCTTCAATGTCGGTGCAGAAACTGCTCTCGTTTGCAAAGAAGCTCCGCTGGATTTCGTCGAAATCGCGGAAGAAGCTGTTCATCAGGGAGTCGCTGCGTCTGCGGTAGGGTGTCAAATAGTACATAATTCATACCTCCATCAATTCTGCGAGTTGCCTCGCTATTTCTGTTTATAGTTTGCATTTCGCTTTTGAATAATCCGTGTTAAAAATGTGAATAAATTTTGAAATTTAGCACTCTCGAACAAAGAGTGCTAAATTCGCGCGACAAACAAATCGCCTCCGCGAACTTTCAAGTTCTGCGGAGGCGATGCAGTTATTTCTCTGAAGACAGGAGGGTTAAATGCGTGTTCTCGATTTTATAGATTTTATCGCAAAGCGCAAGAACGCTTGGGCGGTGCGTGGAGATAATGCAGGTTTTATTTTTCAGCGTTGCAAGATTCTCCAGCACATGCTGCTCGGTTTTCATATCCAGCGCGGAGGTGACCTCGTCGAGAAGAAGAATCGGCGCATCTGCAAGCACCGCGCGCGCAATGGCAAGGCGCTGATTTTGCCCCACGGAAAGGGTGCTGCCGCGCTCGCGCAGCACGCTGTAGATGCCCTTCGGGAGCTTGCTGACGAAGCTGTCTGCGCAGGAAACACGCAGGGCTGCGTGAATGTCCTCATCGCTTGCGTCGGGGCGAACCAGGCGCAGGGTGTCCGCGATTGTGCCGGAGAAGATGACATTGTCCTGCGGCACATAGGAGAACAGACCGCGCGTGGAAGGGCTTAGGGGGATGCGGGTCTGCCCGCTGACGATTTCCGCGCTGCCGCCCGTCGGCGCGAGAAGCCCCAAAAGGATGCGGAAAAGCGTCGTTTTTCCGCTGCCGGACGGACCGACGACTGCGACCATCTCGTGCGGCTTGACCGTCAGGTTCAGCTGTTCGAGCACCACGGAGCGGGAGAGATAGGAAAAGTCCATCTGCGAGAGGGAAAGAGTCAGCGGCGCGTTTTCCCGGCGCAGCTGATCGACCTCTTTAAGGTGCCCCAAATCCTCTCGCTTCAAATTTAACACGCTGATAATGCGCTGTGCGCAGACGGTGCAGTCAATCGCGCTGGGTACCAGCTTGATGAGCGCAGTCAGCGAGGTAGACAGATAGCCCGCCAGCTGGATAAACAGCACCATCGTACCGAAATCGATTTTGTTGTCCCAGAGGCGAAACGCGCCCCAACCGAGGCAAAGATAGCTCACAAACAGTCCACAGGCGGACATAAACGAGGCGGTGTTAATAGAAAAACGGTGATACGCCATGCCGGTTTCGTAGTATTTCTGCTGCACGGTTTTGAGCTTGCCGTCGAAGGCGATATTGAGGTTAAATGCCTTGATCGACTGCACATTTTGCAGCGCCTCTTCGTTGAATGCCATCATTTCGCCGTTGACGTCCCGCATTTTCTTGCTGAACATGCGCATCTTTCCCACAAAGGAGCGCGAGGCAATCATGGTAATGGGCGCGCAGACCAGCGCGAGCAGCGCCATCGTGGGGTCGTAGAACAAAATGATACACAAAGCGGCGATGAACTGCCCCAGCTTGATAATTAAGGTCGGCACCCAGCCGAGCACACTCGAGGCGACGGTGGTTACGTCTGTGTTGATACGGCTGAGCAAGTCGCCCGAATGGAACTGCTGCAGCGACTGCCAGTCGGTGCGCAGGAACATGCGGAAAACTTCTGCGCGCAACTGATTGGCGATCAGAAGATTGATTTTTGCGCTGTACCGTCCGACAAAGGCATCCAGAACGATGCTGATAATGCCGAGCATCACAACGCAAACGCCGAGAAAGACAATATTGCGCCAGGCTGCGCTTCGCTTGACCACATAGACGATGGCGTTAATCAGCTCTTTAGACAGAAGGCTCGCGCCGATTGCCAACGCGGTAGTGAGCAAACCCAAGAGCGTGTAGAGCACAATTGCCTTGCGGTAACGCTTTACGTGCCCGTAAATCCAGCGGGTTTCTTCCACGATATTGCGGAGCGTGCCGTCGTGCAGTCGTTCTTTTATTTTTTTTGGCATCAGGGTTGCTCCTTTTTCATAATCGGCTCAACGGGCGGCGCGGTTAATATCGTCCGTCAGGCTCTGCGCGGAGAGCTTTGCTCTCTTGCGCTCCTGCGTGTAGTAGGTGCTGTAGCGGTCTTCCTGCCCGTATTTCGGACCGTAGCCGTAGCCGTAGCCGTACTTCGAGCCGTAGCCGTAGCGCGTTGTGCCCGCCTGCGTGCGGTTGATGATGCAGCCTGTAATTTTGATGCCGATGAGCGCCAGAGACTGAATGGATTGCACGATTTGCGTGGAATTCGCCAAGTCCTGCCGAACAACGTAGATCACGCTGTCCACATACTTTGCAATGGTTGCGGCGTCGGATAAGATGCCCGCCGGCGGGGTGTCGATAATGATATAATCGACTTTCTCGCGCAGGACTTCCAGCACATGCTTCATTCGCGGCGTGTCCAGCAGCGGCTGCGGCTGTTCGGTCGTTTCGTCGCCGCACAGCAGAAGCAAGTCCGAGCCCGGAACGGGGAGCAGTCGGAAATTTTCGGCAGTGCCGGACAGGAGCTCAAGAAGTCCGCCCGATGGCTGCTCAATGCCCAACAGCTCTTTCAGGGACTGCTTGCGCAGGTCCGCGTCGATGAGCACCACGCGCTGGTCGTCTTTGGAAAGGGAGAGGGCGAGATTCATCGCGGCGGTGGTCTTTCCCTCGCCGGGTAAGGTGCTGGTAATGAGAATCGTCTTCGCGCCCTTGGCGGATAAGGCTTTTTGCAGCTTCACGCGGAAATTTCGCACCGCTTCGGAGAAGCCTGCGCCCAAATTGGTATTTAGAAGGGAAACGCTCTGCTTGTTTTTATCCGAGTGCTTCTTTACGCGCACGCCCGGGATATAGGCAAGGCAGGGGAGATTGACCAGCCTGCGCAAATCTTCCGAAGTGTGGACGGTTTTTCTTGTCAGCGAAAGAACGAAGGCGCAAACCAAAACCAGAACGAAGCCTCCAAGCCCGCCGATCAGCCCGGTTTGGCGCGCTGTGTTCTCGTTATTCGGCGTGGTGGGCGGCTGCAGGGGACGGTCGATGACCTGAATCTGCGTGTCGCCGAGAATGGTGCTGGCAGCCTGCGGGTAGACCTTTATGACTGCGTCCAGCAGGTCGAAGGCGAGCTGCGGGCTGCTGCTTGCTACATTCAGGGTGAACAGCGCTGCGTCTGCAATGGAGGAGGCTGAAATTCTGCCCGGGATATAGGACATATTCAGCTCCCGCCGAAGCAGCAAACTTGTGGTTTCGCTGCTGATAACATAAGGGAAGGTGGCAGCCAGCTGAATGGCAGCGTTGCTGTCGAGATAGTAGCTGTAGCTCAAAATATCGGTTGTAGCCTCGTAGGCTGCATTGACGGAGAAAACCGCGGTTACGGTGTATACGGGGGAGTAGCTTTTGTTCGCGGTATAGTAGGAGTAGAAGCCCAAAGCCATCGCTGCAAGCACCGCCAGCCACAAAAGGCGTTTGGCGGTTTGCAGGAAGTTGTGCAGAATCAGCGATGGGTTAAAATCGACCGGGGACGATGCGCCTGTTTTATGCTCATCCATCTGTCTTGTCCCCCTTCTTCGTTCTGTGATACTGTTCGCCCGAGCGCTGCTTCATATTTCCGTAGCCGTAACCGTAGCCATAGCCCGCGCCGTAGCCGTAACCATAGGAGGTTCTGCCGAAAATGATTGTGCGGAAGGAGCGCATATGGTTGAGCACGAAGCCGAGGAACTTTGCCTTGCAGTCGGTGAGACTGTCAATGGCGTCGTTGATAGCTATTGCGGGCATGTCGTCTTGCCGAACGACCAGAACCGAGGCATCCGCAGCGTCCGAAACAACTTCAGAGTCCATAAACAGCCGCAGGGGCGAGCTGTCGATGATGATAAAGCTGAATTTCTTGCGCAGAATCGCAAATACGGGGCGGAACGAGTCGGCGGTCAGCGATTCGATGCGCGAACGGCGCACAGGCTGGGTAAAAATCGTGTGCAGATTGGTTGCTTCCGAATAAACAACCGCTTCTTCCACGTCTTTCTCGGTTACGCGCGGTGAGAGCAGGGCGTCAAACCCCTTACCGGGGACGCACGAGGTTTCAAAAACAAGCGACTGCGCAGGCTTGCGGAAGTCGGCGTCGATAAGCAAAACATTCTCGTGCTTTTGCGCCAAAGACAGGGCAATATTCGCAGCGACAGTGGACTTGCCCTCGTTTTCGTTGCAGCTGGTCACTACAAAAATCTGCTTGTTCTCATGCGCCCGCTCAAATTGCAGGCGCAGCTGATGCACAGCCTCGGTGTAGTAAAAGCTGCAGGTGGGGTCGCTGATTAGGAGGGATTTTTTCTTTCTGTGCAGGATGTTTTTCAGCGTGCGCTCTTTGTGCTCGTAGGGGATGGTGGAGAGCAATTTGCCGTCAACTTGCTGCTTTGCGCCGGAGACGGTTTGCACCGTATCGAGCAAAATCGAGTGCAGCACAAGGAGAATAATCATCAGCACCGCGCCCAAAGGACCTGCAAATTGCAGCGTCTGCTCGCGCGTTGCTGCGCCTGCGGGCTGTGTGGGAATGCTCGGGCTGTTGATGAGCTCCAAGGTTGCGGTGTTGAGAATGAACGAAGAGTATTCGGGATAGACCTCGATAACCGCAAGCGCGCTGCGAAAAACCTCTTCCGGCGTGGCTGCAGTGAGCGTGACGCGCAGGATATTGGTATTTTCCGGGACTCTCACGCTGATGTCGGCGGGGAAGTAGGACATACCCATCTTTTCCGCTGCCGCGGACTTAATGAGCGCGCTGTCGAGCATCTCTGCAAACTGCACGGAAACTGTGTCCGTCGCCGCAATGCTGCCGACCGAGGAGGCTGCCGCACTGCGTGAGGTGACGGAAATCGTCATAGAACTGCTGTAAGACGGGGTCACAAGCAAATTCTGCGCCAGATACGTGCCCATATAGAAGATAATGCCGAGAAGAATCACCAGCCAGAAATTCTTCAGGACGTGGCGCGTAATACAAAACAGGTTAAAGTCGGATAAAGCGAGTTTTCTGTTTTTCATTTATCGCACCGCCTTATTCGAGCACTACGGTTAAGATAACCGAGTAGCTGAGATTTTCACTGTTCGTATAGGAGAAGGTAATGTCGTATACCCCGCTGCGGGTGTAATCGACTTCGCCGGTAATTTCGATGTCCTTCGGGTCGATTTCTTTGCCGTTCTTGGATTCAAACGCCGATGTGATAAATTCGCGGAAGTCTTCGGTTTCCAGCCGCTTATCGGTAATATACACCAAGTATTCCGAGAGCTTGATCTGCGGATGGCGGGAAGTGGAATTGCGGATGGTAACTGTTAGCGGAATCGAGGAGGTGTCGCCGGAATCATTCGTCACCTGCACGCGAATCGTGTATTCGCCCTCGACGGTGTTCGACAGGGTAAGCTCCGTGATGCGCAGCTTCCCGGAGATGTCGCCGTCTACCGCATCGTACGCGTGCAGGCGGTCGAGAAGGGTAACGGTAGTTCCGACATTATAAATCAGCGGCGCGGAAAGGGAAAAGCGCGGCTTGTAATAGTCTGTGTAGTAAACCGTTCTTGAGAAAGTGGCGGGGTTTGTGTTCGCGTCGAACACGACGTAGCTGATAGCTGCGGTGTTCGAGCCGACCAGATGCGACACGGAGCGCACAATAATGCGGTCGGTAATGTCGCCGTCTACATCGTCAAGCGCCGTCAACCCGGCGCAAAGCTCTTCGTCGGTCGCGGAGGCGCTGACCTGCAGCGCGATGCCGTCGGAGATAATCACCGGGGGATTGTGATCCACCTGCGTGTAGTCGTAGACCAAGTAGGCGGAGAATGCAATCGCGACGACCAAGAAGAGGGAAATAACGAGTATTTGTATCGTTCTCATAGGAAAGTACCCTTTCTCAAATGGTGGGCATGGGAATCTGCTCGTCTCGGATAATGCGCGTGGGGTTCGTGCGCAGGAGCAAATCGACGTATTCGCCTGCGCAATAGCGTTCGAGCAGGGGAAGGAGCGAAGAAAGTCCGGCAGTGCGCCGCTCGAGGTCGTGCGCGTCGCTTGCAATCACGTGCGCAAGCCCGTGCTCAAGCAGGTGCAGCGCCGTCAGCTGCGGGGAATTGCCCAGAAGCCCCAAAAGACTGCCCTTGTTCAGCTGGATAATGCAGCCCTGCGAGAACCAGTTTGCAACCAGCTGCGGGCTGCGCTGCACTGCCTCGTAGCGCTCGGGGTGCGCAATCACGGGAGTCAAACCGTGCTTTGCAATAATCCGCAAAAGCGATTGGATGTGCGCCCCGGAGGAATTGAAGGAAAATTCGGTCAAAAGATAGCGCGAACGGTTGAGCGTGATGAGCTTGTCCTGCTGCAAAAGCCACTTCAAATTGGAACTGCGCGCGTAGATTTCCGCGCCGGGAAGAATCTTTATCGGAATCCCGCGCTGGCGCAGCAGGGCGCGAAACATCTCGAAAGCCTCTGTGTAGCGCCGCCCGCGATAGTTGCCGATTGTGGCGGAGAGGTTGCAGTGCGGCGTTGCGACGATGGTATCTACGCCGCTGCGCAGCGCCTTTTCTGCCATGCGGCATGCCATGCCCGCGCTTTGTGCGCCGTCGTCAATTCCCGGAATAATATGGCAGTGCAGGTCAACCATGGGAGCCTCCTTGCGGTGTTTTCGGTGCTAATGGACGAGCAAAACTAGCCCACTATAAATAATGTAGCACAAATTGCGACGGATTTCAAGAAAAAACCCTGCGCATAGTATACCCCGACTTTTGTCTTGGAAAAAAATGGGAAACAAGGGCAATTTCAGACAAGCAAAAGGCGAAATATGCAAACGGGAGCACAGTTGCCGCAGATTTCAAAAAATTGCTCTTAATAATCAAGGAATCTGCGCAAAAATCCTTGCAATGCGCCGCGCTCTGTGGTAGACTTAGAAATAATTATGTCTGAAACCAGTGCGATTTTCAGCGGTCATTGCGGAAAATCGTAATAATCGGGATATTCGCAAAATTTTTCCATATTTTCGCATCAATGAGGAGGAACTGAAAATGAGAACTTCAAAACGGTTGCTGTCGGTTTTGCTCGCCGTATGTATGCTGCTGGGAATGCTCCCGGCGCTGACCATCGGCGCGTCGGCAGCTACTGCCACACGCGTGGATTCGGCACCGTCCGACTGGGTCGGCGAGTATGTTATCAGCAGTAGCGCGGATGCAAATGGCGGGGGCGTCCAGTATGCGCTCGGCTCGAATGCCTCGCTTTCCGCAAGTACCAATATCACGACTGCTTTGGCAGCGACTTTTGCCACCGCCGGGATTTCGGGCGGTGGGACGACTGCTTTAAGCGATGTATCGGATAACTTTACTTGGGTAGTCGCAAGTGATGGGGATAACTTTACAATTCAGCATAAGGCATCAGGGCTTTACCTTGGTTATGATGGCAGTGGTAACGACGTAGCCACATCAGCTTCCGTAGCTTCTAATAACTACCGTTGGCAGCTTTCCGGCAGCGGGGTATTGGGCGTTAGTATTCGAAATGTTGGGGCTTCTACTCGGTACTTACAGTTTAACTCCTCTAACAAAGATCGATTCTGTTGCTATGTGAACTCGCAAAGGAATCTCACGCTCTACAAGATTGACTCGGGTGATACGCCGGCTCCTACGCTGGAGATCATTTTGGTCAGCGGCAGCTATCCGACGACCTTCCCGCAGAACGGCACGTTCAGTTCTGCCGGGCTTGTTGTCACGGCGTTTTATAGCGACGACTCGTCGGCGGTTGTTACCCCCACGAGTGTCTCTACGCCCGACCTGACGACCACCGGCGAAAAAACGGTTACCGTCACCTACGTGGAAGGCGGCATTACGGCGACGGATACCTATTCCATCACGGTCAACCCGGTCGCCCCGCCGCAGACCTACGATGTCGGTTTCTATGATTATGCGAACGACGGCATGGACATCGTTGAAGTCGAAGAGGGCGACACGGTTGCGCAGCCTGCAAATCCGGCTGCGCCGGACGGCTATGCCTTCATGGGCTGGAGCGCGGTTGACCAGCAGAGCCCGACCGACGTTGCGCCGACCTTCTATGATTTCTCCACGCCGGTTACGGGCGACCTCGAGCTGTACGCAGTCTATGCGCTCATCGGCGAAGGCGGCGGCGGTCCGGAGACCTTCAAGCTCTCGCTGACCAGCGGCGGCACGCAGTACTATGTCGGTGCGCGCTCCGGCTCGAACACCTATTTGACAAATCCTACCAGCGAAGAGTCGGCGGCGGTTTTCGGCATGGAACCGGCTGAGGACGGCAAATATTATATGTATTACCTTGTCGGCGAGGCGAAGCAGTATATCGGCTACGCAGGATCGTCTACTACGATGACTTTCTATTCCGAACAGTCGAGTAACGGCATGTGGACGGTAACGGATGAGGGCGGCGTTATGACCTTCTACATTATCGACAGATATTTGAAGTACAACACCAGCTCTCCCCGTTTTACGGTGTATGGAAGCTCTTCAAATTACCCGTACGAGTTCACAAAAACAGTTGTCAGCGGCGGTGGCGGCGGCTACACAGGCTATACCACCAATCCCCAAGCTACAGAAACTTATACGGTGAACTATAATGCAAACACCGCGGAGACCGTCAGCGGCATGCCCGCTGCCGAAACGGGCGTTGCTGCAGGCGTACATACCTTGAGCGCGAGCATTCCCGTTCGCGAGGGCTACAGCTTCCTCGGCTGGGGCTTGACGGCAGGCGCAACCATGCCGACTGCAACCGTTACCGTGGTTGATGCAGACGTTACCGTCTATGCCATTTGGCAGGCGCACGTCACCGTGCAGTGGCTCATGGACGATGCAAGCGTACTGC
This sequence comes from Oscillospiraceae bacterium, assembly GCA_031262065.1. Classification (GTDB taxonomy): domain Bacteria; phylum Bacillota; class Clostridia; order Oscillospirales; family Oscillospiraceae; genus JAZOXB01. The sequence continues at coordinate 18,892 of JAISIK010000016.1, forward strand.
GCACAGAAACTTACGAGGTGGGGCAAACACCTGTTTGGCCGGAAGCCTCTGCCCCTGCGAAGGCTTCCGATGCGGAAAATGCCTACACCTTCAGCGGTTGGTCGCCCACACCCACTGCGCTGACATCTGCGCAGGCGGGCACAACAGTGCAGTATCAGGCAGGCTTCGCGGCTACGCCCTTCCTCTACACCGTTTCCATCAATAAGGACACCGCCTCCATGCGCGTGGAAAGAACCATGAGCTTAACCGCGAGCTTCCTCAGAGACGGCGCAGCTTACACAGACGGCGTAACCGGTCCTGTCTGGTCTGTAGAGGGCGATGCAGTTACGGTGAACAGCAGCACAGGGTTGGTCACGGCAGTTGCCGAAGGCTCTGCGGTTGTCACTGCGACCTACACATATAATAGTATAGACTATACCGCAAGCTGCGCCATCACCGTTACCCCGGCGGCGCAGGGCGGCTATACCCTCATCACGCAGGATAACACCCCGGACGACTGGTCGGGCGACTATATCATCGCGGGTAAGGAAAGCGGCGCTTTGGCGGATGCAAACAGCTGGGAAATTCTCACCCCCAATTACGATACGGGAAGCGCCGTCATTGCCGACAACCATGCCGATGCGGCGATTGTGGACATTGCCTATGTCGACGGCGCGGGTACAGGCACAATCCTTGACGACGGAAACGCAACCAGCGGCGTTGACAAGACCATCGTCATGGAAGATACCGGGCTTGTCACCGATACAAGCGGCAACGACATGGATGTGTTCGACACCATCACGGAGATTGACGAATCCTATGCCTTCACCTTTGAGCGTATCGACGACGTCGCGGGCATCTACACCGTGCGTGTCAAGGGCACGAACCTCTACATCGCCTGCTCAGACAGCCAAACCACAGGTAACAACTCCCTGAACTTCTCCTTTGAAGCAACGGAGCTTGCGCAGTGGACGTTCTCTATCAGACGTGTGGAGATGGGCAGTTATTATAACGACATCGTTATCATGAACAACGTCGGCAACCCCACCCGTTCGCTGTTTTTCAACGCGGGCGGCAACGGGCAGTTCCGCGATTACCATTCGGGTGCGCACTCAGCCTCGAGCCCCGGCTTAATCGGTGCTACGGGCGAAACCAACTACAACCTCTACCTCTTCGGCAACCCGAACCCCTTCTATGCGCAGATTCAGAACAACGGTGAGATTGTCAACATCGTTGACGAAATCTCCGTCCGCACGGGAAGAACCGCCCCGGTTACGCCGCAGGGCTTCCTCCTGCCGGACATCAACCTGACGGTCGGCTATGAGCTTGCCTCCGGTCCGAACTGGACAATCACAAACAACTCAAGCGCAAATAACGGCGCAAGCATCCAGCTCACCCAAACCGGCGCAAGCGACGGCAGCTTCACCATCGGCAACGCTACCTCCGGCGCGTACGCCATGCTCCACCTGAGCTACACCGTGCGCAACCTGCAAACCGGCGCACTGTCCGATATCAGCACCGACGCCATGATTGAAGTTGTCGATGCTGCGCAGGCTTTCGATGGCGTTATCATCCATGAAACCGGCAGCACTTACGAAGAAGTCAGCACGACGGTGCACACAGGCACGCAAAGCGTCTATCTGGACTACTACGTGGTCGACGCGAACTCCGGCTTGACCAGCATGGCTGCAAACCCCGGCTTTGTGGTAAACCGCGCCTACGACCCGAGCCTCACATGGACTGCCACATCCTTGCTCGGCGCAACAGTCAGCGTCGCCTACGACAGCACGCTTGGCTGGCATGTGGATATGGTTGATGTGGTTGACGGCGATATCATCACCGTAACCATGAGCGGCGCACAGGCAAGGCTTGATGCGAACGTCACCTATGACACCATAGCCAACTCGCCGCAGTTCAAAATCTACGTTATCGGCGACCCGCAATTGGTCGCGGATACGGCAACGCTCAACAGCCAAGACCCCATCACCATCGATGTTTTGGCAAACGATCAGAACATCCCGCAAGACGCCCTTATCGAGGCAATCGGATTGACGGTTAACACAACCGTCGGCACGCAGGCGCAGACGCTGCAGGTTGGCTCTTACGGCACGGCTGCCGTCGTGGACAATGAGATTCAATTCACGCCCAATATTGTCTCCGCCAACGATGTGATTACCTTTTATTATGAGGTAATCGTGGAGGGCACGCCCTACTTCGCATTGGTCACCATCAAAGTCGGCGACTTCGGCACAATGACGCTGAACGATGATTCGATTGTTATCGACTTCGGCTTGCCCGTAACCGTCAACCCGCTGGCAAACGACATCGGCATGAGCGAGGCAAGCATCGACGGCATCGGCGTTGCTGCGACCTCCACTGCGCAAAACACGCTGACATTCTCCTATGGCACGGCGGTTCTCAGCGGCAATGCCGTGACCTTCACGCCGAGCTCCATGACGATGCTAGCCCCCGTCAGCTTCTACTACGGCGCAGGCGGGCAGACCGCGAAGATTACGGTAATCCCCGCAACCAATGTGTATTTTGAAGACTCCTTGTCCGGCGGCGTATTCACCTTCGCGCCCAGCGATGCATGGTTAACCATCGGCACAACCGATACCGCAGCCCAGCAGGCAGCAGACTTTGTCGGCGCAAGCAATGCCAATGTCTACGGCTATGACGACGCCTATGCGGCATATGCGCAGTACTCCCTCGGCTCTGCGCATGTGGCAACTGTCAACTCCTCGCTGAATAAGGCTTCCGTATCTTTCGATTTCTACGGCACGGGCTTCGATGTCCTGAGCATGACCAGCTCCACCTCGGGCACAATCCGCGTAGACGTGAAGAACAGCTCCGGCACTTCGGTCGGCGCATACATTATCGACACCTACTACGGCTATGCCTACAGCGATACGCCTGTCGCAATGCTCGATGCCAACGGCGACCCGATTTACATCTATGAGTACGTCGGCGCGGGCTACGGCGACTATGCGCTGACAGAACCCACCGCAGCAGGGGAAGACACCGTCGCGGTTGACCAAGACTATGTCTACGGCATCGACGGTAACCTCGGCGATGCAACGAACGAGGTCTACTACTTCACGCCCTGCGAAAGCGGCGACGGCGACTATATCCGCACCGAAAAGACCACCAACTGGTACTTGAGCGACAGCGACGCAGCTCTCTATCAGATTCCGATTATCAAGATCACGGATCTTCCGGCGGGCAGCTACAACGTCACAATTACAGCAATCTACTCCCCGTTCTACGACCACGCATCTAACGGGCAGTACGACTTCGTCTTCGACGCAGTGCGTATTTACGATCCCTGCGGCGCGGACACCGATGCGCAGAACGCGTACAAGGAAGACGGCGAGTATCAGGCGAACTATCTCTCCATCCGTGATGAAATCATGAAGGATATCAAGGACTCTTCGGAATTCAACATCAACATCCGCCGCGGCGGCGTTGAAGTCACGGGCGATATGACCACGCAGGCTGCCATCAGCGGCGGCACAAGCTACGTCAAGTACACGACCAACATTCTCAACGGCGCATCTGAGCAGGTCAACGTCAGCGCAGTCACTTGGACCATCCGAGATGAGGAAGGCAGTGTTGTCAATACCCTCACCGCCAACGCGGGCGATGCCGACAGCGGCTTGCCGGAAACCAAGGCATACGTGAACGCAGGCACAGGTTATCTGCACTTCTACCTGCCCGTAGGCATGCAATATGCCGGAAAGACTTACACCATCACCGCGGAAGTCACCTTTGTCGACGGCGTAAACACCCTGAACAAGTCTGCAAACACAGAGCTGAAGCTCGTGAGCGACGTCGCCGTAAACCCGAACGACTTTAACCGCGTCACAGGCGAGCTTGTCGACTGGTCGGGCAAGTACCTGATTTCGGGCTTGAACAGAAACTCGCAGGATCTCTACCTGCTTGCGGCGGACTACGGCGTATCCGGCGCGAAGATTCGTGAAAACAGCGCGAACACATCCATTGCCGACCTGCGCGCTGCAACGCTCTATGATTTCGGCGTGGATGGCTATACCGTTTCCGCCAACGCAGTAGCCTTTGATTCGGCAGTGCCGCCGCTTACGATTTCCAACATGCGCACCAACTACATTTATATTGTTGAGAAATCCGGCGACTACTACACCATCAAGATGAACGACTTGGCAAACGGCAACACCTATTACCTCGCAGCTGCCTTCGGTTCATCGAACAACATCACGGGTCTCACGGCAACGACCAACACGGTGGATAACGATGCCCGGTGGAACTTCTCTTACGCCTCCGACGGTGTAGTGATCACCAGTGCGGCAGACCCGAATTACCGCCTGATTGTCAACGGCTCGGGCACAACGCATAAGTTCAACCTCTACACCGGCAAGACCAACGGCGTCGGCGGTTACTCCATCTTCCTCTATAAAGAAAACGGCGCGCTGCCCATGGAGGCAATCACCGCAGATTTGTATCTTGACGGCGATAAGGTCAGCAATACCACAGTCGATGCCTATGTAGGAACGCAGCTCGATGTCACCGCGCAGCTCTCCCGCGCGCTTGCGGCAGGTGAGAGCGAAGGCGGCGCAGAGTGGGCAGCCAACTACACCGATGGCGACAGCAATATCGTTGCCCTGAGCATCACGGACGGTCTGTTCACTGTCCCTGCGGACATGGCGCCCGGCACGTTGATTTCGATTTCTTACGCAAATCGAATCTCCAAGGAAGGTGCGGGAGAAGTCCTCACAGCGGCATCCTTCACCGTCAGAGCCATCACAGTTCCCGTCGGCTATACGGCGAGCTTCGCAGTGCCCGCGGGCGTTACGTCCATTGCGGATATTACCGGCGAAACCGTCGTCCTCCCGACGCCCGTCGGCACACCGACCGCTAACGACCACAGCTATGTGTTCGAAGGCTGGGTAACCGCCGAGGTCGATAACGTCACTGCGCAGCAGAGTGTTTACGCAGCCGGCAGCACCTACCCGATGACGGCTGATGTTACCTTCTACGCGCTCTACTCCTACGCGCAGAGCAGCGGCGGCTCGAGTGAATACACGCTGGTCACCGATGCCTCGCAGCTGAGTGTAGGTGCAAACGTAGTTATCGCAGCAGCGAACGTAGACATCGCGCTGAGCACCAATCAGGCAAGCAGCAACCGCACGGGCACAGCGGTCACTAAGTCCGGCAGCACGCTGAACATCACTGCGAGCGTTGCGGAGTTCACGCTGGAAGCAGGCACAGTTGCAAACACCTATGCTTTCTACACCGGTGAAGGCTACCTGTACGCAGCATCCTCCAGCGCGAACCAGCTCAAGACGCAAGCTACCATCAACCAGAACGCATCCTTCGCACTTACGCCCGATGGAAGCGGCGTTACGAGCGTTATAGCAACCGGCTCGTCCAACAGAAACATCATGCG
>JAISIK010000017.1 GCA_031262065.1 Oscillospiraceae bacterium
AAATAGAGCAAAGTACGCCCTAGGCAGCAGCGATTCGCTGCTGCCTAGGGCGTTCTGTGTATATGCCGCTGCGTGGCGGTATATTGCGCAAGTCGCAGCTGTAAGCAATGGACTGGGCAATTACGAGCTATGTAGTGTATTCTTTGTCCGTACGCGTTTGATATTTCGTATTTTCCCTTCGGCTACAAGTCGGCGCTATGTCCGTTCGGGTAATACCGCTGTCATTGCGGCTTGTATGATTGTCAGCATATTAGGTTTAGAGCCCTATCCCTAGGCTCACCAGCACTATCATTGGTTCTACAAATTACCGAGATTAAATCTTAAAATGATTATCTCATAGAATAATGTACAGGTGAAGTTAATACATCATTGCCAGTGCTATGAACGCTAAACCTTCTTATACATTCAAATATACTATCTTTTGTAAACGGGATATGAATACAACGCGCCTTATTACTGTCGATTTCCCTTTCTAATGCTTCCGGCCATTTTGAACGCAATGTTGAAGGGTTAGTGACAGACGAACACTCTGGGTACGTAACAATTATAGGCAACGAATACGTTTCGACAGCTTTTTCAATCTCAAAATTAAGCAATCCTCTGTCCCATGATGTCTTAGAGGTGACTATCAAAAGCATATTCTTTGAATCACACAGTCTTTCAAGTAGTCTGCGTTTTAATGTAGCGGTTTGGCTACTATCTCGAACTTGATAGGTTTTCTTATGACTATCACTAAATTTGAAGTCGATGTCCGAATTAGCGCTCCACATTTTCAAAGTATTATAATATCGAATATCACTTTCTGTTGGATTTGTTGTCCCTTGCCCATCGAACGCAACATATGTGCCATTTCTATATGCCATAATTATAAAGCTCCCTTCAATTCATAAAGATTAATTTCCTGTGCAGATTCCTTGTCAATAATGACAGTCACGGCTTTATCGAAGTACACATTGCTACTTTTTAGTGTACAAAGGATACATTTTAAGCACTCATATTTAGTTGGTCTGGTAGTGTTTCTGAATATAGGTATGCTCGAACCCAACAAGGGTATGGCTACAGGTTTATTAGCATAAACACGGCGTATTTCTGCCCACATTTCTCGCAAGCACTGCTCGTATTCGCCACGTCCATTAAAGAATGCTTGATTTTTAGTATCAAATTTTGAAAACGATAGGCACATATACTCGTTTTTATATGGAACGATTGTCCCAAGTTTATGAGCTTTGCGTGGGGTATTATTCAAGACGGTATTCAAGTCGTTTATATCTTCTACATAATCGTCAATGAATTTCCCGTTAATCGAGTTATGATTGATTATAACATCATCTACAGTTGTATCAAAATACTCATTGAATGAAATTAGTTTCCAGCCATGAAATTTAAAGATACCTCCGTCTTTGATGTCACGCACTTCAATTTTAACGGCATTTCTATTAATAGTAAGGGATAAGCCATTTTGTGCATTTCTTTCTTTAATAACGGCGACAATTATGTATATCAAAACAAGAAATGCAACTATAGCTAATAGACGGAAATGCCATTTTACCTCGCGCAATGGATTTCCTAAAATATCAACCAATGAAAGCATAAATGCAAAAACGGCAAATGCAACAGCCAAACTGTCCTTGTGCAATTTGGGTAGTCTGCCCCATATAAGCCTTATCTTCTTTGCCATACGGTTACCCCTTATTTCTTATAAACTTAAACAAATGAGGAGGATCAAGCTGTCATTGCCCAGGGTCATGATTAATAGTATTATTATACTTCAATTCGACAGAGTTTGCAATACCTAAATGGCAATTATTTGAGACACGATACGCCTATGTTGCCACTCCTGCTGCACCGAATAAAACGCCAAGTTCTCTTTGCACATCCTCAAACGCGGCTGTGCGGGCATGTCGTGTTATCGAGGAGTATCTTTGCGCACCTCCGGCGTCCTGCATATAGTTGCGCTGATAAAGGAACATACCCCAATATTGCACTGTCTTTGCTGTTTAGCGCGCTGGGCTTCAGCCTTTGGAGGCGGGGCGCAAAATTGGCAGCAGGCGCGTGCACAGCAGTGCGGTGGCGAGGATTTTCAGCGCGTCAAAGGGCAGGAAAATCACGCAGCCGGAGACGACCGTTTTGCCGAATGACCACGCGCCGCCGAGCGCCAGATACATATAGGGTAGCCCTATCAGGTAGAGCGTAATCAGTCCCGCCGCACAGGCAGCGCAGAGAATCCCGATTCCGGGTTTCTTTTTGCGCGTGAGCAAGCCAATCACGAACGCAGCCGGAATCAGCCCCAAAAGAAATCCGCAGGTCGGCTTTGCCAGATACAGCAGCCCGCCGCCTTCGGTGAAAATCGGCGCGCCGAGCAGCCCCAGCGCCACATACACCAGTTGTGAGGCAGCGCCCCAATACGGTCCGAGCAAAATGCCCGCCGTAAAGGTAAAGAACAATTGCAGGGTGAAGGATGTATAGCCCACCGGGATGCGCAAAAATGCCCCGACTGCGGTCATCGCAGCAAAGAGGGCGCTGAGCAGCATCGGTCTTAAAAATGCGGCGGACTGCCGCCGAACGCGTTTTTCTGCTTTCATGAGTTCCTCCTGAATTTTAGCGCCGCGGCGCAACACATAGGGTTAACAATGGATAATTCTTGGTTTACAATTCGCGCACACGCTGCCTGTAAACAGCTCACGCGAGCCTATTTTAATTGTAAACCCTACAAAACAAATTGTCAACCTCTATATGTGCAGCGAAATGCAGAGATTTCGCGACATTGCCAAATCGAAAACAATTACATGATGCGCCCGACAACGAGATGCTACAAAAATTCCAAAATTTGTAAATTTAATTTGCCGCGAAATTCCACACATAAAATCCATATCCCGCCATGGACAAGAGATTGCAACTGTGATACAATAGCACGGTTACATAAATTATATACAGGACGGGAACTTACTTATGAAATTCAAACGAATCCTTGCGGTGCTGCTGGCAATCGCTATGCTGCCGACGTTCTTTGCTGGCGCTATTTCGAAAGAGGAAGAAGCGCGCATCATCACGGACGAGGACTACGCAGCAGTCGATGAAATGTGGGAGAGCCTGACGCAGGTTGAAACAAAGGAACTGAAATCACGGCGCGGCGCAGCTTCTGCAGACGAAGAGGCGACGGCGTCAACCGCGCAGGCTGTGGCGCAGGCTGCGCAGGAATCGGCGATTTACGTGGACGGAAGTTTGGAATGGAGCGGTGAAGATTGCTTCACTTTCGAGACTACCACCGGCGTGACCTGCGGATACAGCGCCCGCCTTCGCAACAAGGCAATGCAAGCGCAGGAAAATGCAAGCGCTTTGGCAGAGCCGGACGTGCAGACAGTTTCTTACGGAACGAAGAACACCACCTCCGCGAAGGACGTCTTCCTGATTGAGCCGTATTACGGTCTGGACAGTAGCTTTACCAAGCAGTACCAGAACGAAGGCAAGGACATTGCTGCCGCAACCGGCGGTACATATACCCTCTACACGACAAATGCAGCAACCATTGACAAAATCGCGGACGCCATGGAGCAGGGCGCGGTTGTTATTTTCGACAGCCACGGCGACACAGACTACGCCAACGGCGAGGACTATACCAGCGGCGCAACCACATCCTATCTGTGTCTGCAAACCGGCACGGGTTTGACGGAAGAGGACTACGCCAGAGACGGCAGAACCTATCACGCGGTCAACTACGGCAGCGCCGGCAGCATGAAACTCTACTGTATCGACGGCACAGTCATTGCAAACCATATGGAAAAGAATGCCCCGAACAGCCTCCTTTGGATAGCAATTTGCCTCGGCATGGCAACCGACGGGCTGCAAGCCCCCATGCGCGAGAAGGGCGTGGGCGTTGTCTACGGCTATTCGCAGTCGGTCACCTTCGACTACGACTACCTCTGGGAAGCAAAATTCTTCGATGAGATGTTCAAGGGCGCAAGTGTTGCAGAGGCAGTCGCTGCGATGAAGGAGAGCGTCGGTTACTGGGATTATGCTTCGTACTATGCAAGCATCTCCACCGCAATCCGAAACGACTGTTCGTTCCCGATTGTCGTCTCCGACGAGGATGTCTATCCCGGGCACGGCAATGTTGACGGTTTGCAGACGGTATACTCCACATGGACGCTCATCGGCGGAGAGGACGAAGAACCCACCGAACCCACCGAAGAGCCTAGCGAACCGACCGAACCCACCGAAGAGCCTAGCGAACCGACCGAGCCGACAGAACCCTCGGTTACGTATACCTGCGTTGCTCGCCCGAATGACGAAAGCCTTGGGTCGGTGCAACCGGACGGTGCAGACTTTGTGGCGATTCCGAACGAAAACGCAAGCCTCAGCGGCTGGACGCTCACCCCGGAAGACGCAGCAACGGTTACGCAAAACGGCAACCGCTTTACGGTATCGAATCTCACGGCGGACTGCGAGCTTGTGATTACATTCACCCGAAAGACGGATGCGCTTGTGCAGTTTGTTACGCCCGCAGGCGTCAGCAAGGCATCGGTTTCCGGCTATGTGGGCGACCCAATCGCCTTGAGCGCCCCCACGGGCGCGCCGACCGCAGACCTTTATAACTATCGCTATCTCGGCTGGGCGAAAGCCGCTGTTGCCGATACCACACAGAAGCCGGACTATTACACCAACACCATAACCCCCGACACGGCGCAGACCACGCTCTACGCGCTCTACACCTACACATCGGCAGACGCCGTATACTACACCACTGAGCTGAAATCGCGCAGCTGCGCCTCCGCGGCATTTTCGGATGTGAACACGAGCAGCTGGTATCACGCCGCTGTCGACTTCGTTGTGGAACGCGGGCTGATGAACGGCGTGGGGGGCGGCAAGTTTGCCCCCGATGAGACCGTGACCCGCGCGATGCTCGCAACCATCCTCTATCGCTTGGACGGCGGCGCTGCAAGCGGCAAGCATCCCTTCACCGATGTTCCGGACGGCGCGTACTACAGCAAGGCGGTTGCTTGGGCATACGAGAATGGCATTGTTACGGGTACAAGCGCGACGACCTTCGACCCCAACGGCGATGTCACCCGCGAGCAGACTGCGGCTATGCTCTATCGCTATGCGCAGTATCGCGGCGATGATGTGGCTTCCAATCTCGGTAACCTTGCGTCTTTTAAGGATTTCGCCGAAATCAGCGCCTATGCGAAAACCGCGATGCGCTGGGCAGTCGGAAGCGGCGTCATGAAGGGCGACAACGCAGCCATGCTTGACCCGAGAGGGCATGCCACCCGCGCGCAAATTGCGCAGATGCTCTTGAATTGGATCGGCGGCTGGACCATGCATAACTAAAGAAAAATAGAGCGAAGGCAGGTGCGTTTTCGGGCGCTTGCCTTCGCTTTTCTTCCCAAAATCGTCGGAATGGAATCGGATTTGTGCGGTATACTGAGAGAGAGGAAAATACTCCCGCAAATTTAGGATTCGTTTTCTTTGCCTTCATATTTTTGTTACAAACATCCCTTATGATCAGTACAAATACTACAGCAAGGAGCTGACAGATATGAACGATACCGACTTCTTTGCAGCGCAGGAAGAAAAGCCCGAACAGAACCCTCGCGAACTCCCGGACAATCCGCCCGAGGCGCAGGAACAGCCCGACTTCGCGCCGGAAGCGCCGCAAGAACCGCCGCTGATTTTTACGCAGCCCTTTGTGCAAGAGCAGCCTGTAGATTTTGTGCAAGAAGAGCCGGTCATGCCCGTTTCGAGGCAATTTGCGCCCTTGCAGGAAGCAGCCGTCACGCCGCCTGCGCCCACCTATCCGCAGCAGAGCTACGCTGTGCCGAGCTATGTGCAGCAAAGCGCTCCCCCTAGGAAGCCGCGCAAAAAGAAAAAGTCGCATCTGGCTGCGAGCATCGTTGCCGTGGCGCTTTGCAGCGCTGTTATCGGCAGTATCGGCGGTGGCCTCATTGTCGGCAACGTGATGCAAAAAAAGTATGCAGACGAAGACCGCGCGCAGGTGCAGCCGCGTGAAACGCAGACGGTCAACGCGAGCATCAAGCCCGCAAACACCAGCGATTTGCTTACGCCCGCGCAGATTTATGCGGGCAATGTCTCCGCCGTCGTGGGCATCGCCAACGAGGGCACAACGCGCAACGCCTTCGGGCAGGTCACGGAATCGGCAAGTTCCGGCAGCGGCTTTATCATCTCCCCCGACGGAGAAATCCTGACAAACTACCATGTGGTTGAGGATGCGCAAACCCTCACCGTCACGCTCTATGACGGCAGACGCTACGAGGCGGAAATCGTCGGCTACGAGGCGGACAGCGACGTTGCGCTGCTCAAAATCGACGAAACAAATCTGCCCTGCGTGGCGCTCGGCGACTCTACGCAGCTGGAAGTCGGCGCAGCGGTTGCCGCCATCGGCAATCCCTTGGGCGAACTGACCTACTCCATGACCGTCGGCTATGTCAGCGCCATTGGGCGCGCGGTGACAACCGACGGACTGTCCGCCATCAATATGATGCAAATTGACGCCGCCATCAACTCCGGCAACTCCGGCGGCCCGCTGTTTGATATGTTCGGCAATGTGGTCGGCATCACCAGCGCGAAATACTCCGGCACGACTTCCAGCGGCACGAGTATCGAAGGCATCGGCTTCGCCATTCCCATCGACGATGTGGAGGCGATTTTGAATGAGCTGCGCACGGACGGACGTGTGGAGCGCGCCTACTTGAATATTACCGCGCGCGACGTCGACAGCGACGATGCGGAGTTTTATAATCTTCCCAACGGCGCGCAGGTCGCCTCCGTCACGGAAGGCGGCTGCGCAGACCGGGCGGGGATGGAAAAGGGCGATATTATTGTCGAATTAGACGGCAAGACGGTATCCTCTATGACGGAACTTTCCATGCTCTTGAAGAATTACCGCGCGGGAGATGCTGTGCGCATACTTGTTTACCGCGAAGGAGAAACGCTGGAGCTATCGGCGGTCTTTGATGTAAAACCCACGAATGACGTAGCGGTCGAGGAAGAAACAGAACCCACGCAGTCTTGGGAAGATGCCTTCCCGTGGAGCTTGTGGCCATAAGATTTCTCATAAAGGGCAAGGCGTGCTGCACAATATGCGCAGCACGCCTTGCCCTTTTATCATTCTACCCTAATACGCATTCCAAATTGATAATTTGGAATGCTGGCGCTTCGCCGCAAGCAGACAAGGGCAGAAATAGAAGGGAACAAACGAGAAGCAATGCGCTGACTTTTCTTTTCATAGAAAAACCTCCTTTGGAATTCGCTGTCCATTATTGATGGGGGCCTCTGTCCGACGATTTTATAATTTTCTAAGTTCGGGGGATTGCATTCTTCAGAAGATTGTGATACACTTTCCCGGAAGCGAGGGTCTATTATGCCTGCGGGGCTAGTATTGCCGGAGGAGCGCAGAAAGGCAGACGCTTTGCCAAAGCGATTGCTTTCGCTCAAGCCTACGCGCTTGGAGCCGACGGTATTGAGAGAAGCGGTCTCTTCCTTAAAGCGATTGTTTTCTCCCCCACCTTGCTTATTATGGCTGTTGGTCTGGGGAAATTGCAATCGCTTTATTGCTTGCTTCTTTTAGGCGCTGTTTTCAGCGATGCAAGTAAGCAACTGCGATAATGCAATGGGCGCTGCACCTGCGACGCATAGCCCATTCTCTATTTAAGGGAAGCCTGCACAAAAGGCTTTTCTTACAAAGGAAAGAACCCGTGATTTATGATATTGCTTTTTCAAAAGGGAGGTTGCAGCGGTGATTAGAACGGAATTGTTAGACCGGGTTAAATACCCCGGAGAAACCGATATGACATTTGACTGCATTGCGTATGACGATCTCGAAGAGGGGCTGATGGCTGAAACACAATACCCTCCCGGAGAAATTCGAGATAGCGCGATTGACACGCTCGCGGAGCTTAGGCGCAGGTACGCCGAACGGCAGGAAAGAAAAGAATAGTCCCTTCCGGTTCTGCGTCAATAGGTAGTGCGAAGCGGTGAATGGAACAAAACGAAGCGGCAGGTCGGGATTTCGACCTGCCGCTTGGCATATCCGCAGCCGAAATCGCGCAACTCGTGCAAAGGTAAGCTGATTATTGCAAGTTTGCCTCTCGCATGCCCATGATGTGCGCGCGCAGCGCAAGGAGTGCTTGGCGGTAGCCGTCGAAGCCCTGCCCTTTGACGGTTTGCAGGCAAGCTGCGGAAACATAGGAATGCCCGCGGAAGGCTTCCCGCCGGGAAATATCGGACAAATGCACCTCGACCGTCGGCAGCGATACTGCCTTCAGCGCATCAAGAATCGCCACAGAGGTATGCGTATAGGCTGCGGGGTTGATGATAATCCCGTCAAACGCGCCATACGCCTGCTGAATCCAATCGACCAGCACACCTTCGTGATTGGTTTGGCGAATTTCGACCGCGCAATCGGCGTCAAGCGCGGCTGCTTGGATAAATTGCTCCAAATCGGCGTAGCTCTGCGCGCCGTAAACCTCCGGCTCGCGAAGCCCCAGCATATTCAGGTTCGGACCGTTGAGAACGAGAATTTTCATGACAATTCCTCCGACAAGAATTTAGTACGCCGCCGCACAAAAGGCGGCGCTCGTGCTGAAACAGGAAATAAATTTCATCGATATTGCAATCCGCGCGCCCCGCACGGGGCGCGACTGGCGCTTATGCCTTCGTCCACATACTGCGCGACATTTCAATCCACGCGTCCCGCGAGGGACGCGACTTTGAACAAATACAGGTAATCCCTATCGTCGTCATTTCAATCCACGCGTCCCGTGCGGGGCGCGACAATTATGGCAATGGCTAGCCACTAATAGCCACAAATTTCAATCCACGCGCCCCGTACGGGGTGCGACGCAATTGCGCAGTTTGACCGCGAGGTGATCTCCGAATTGCAATCCGCGCATCCCGCACGGGGTGCGACGAAACACAGGATTAAGTTAATCAGTGCCGTCAAATTTCAATCCGCGCGGCTTGTACTTTTCCGGGATAAAAACCTAGTCGAATACGTCCGCTTTGCGCACAAGTATATTACTCCTTTTTCTTGCGATTGCTGTAATAGATGTCGTCATAGACTTCCTGTGCCTCGACGCCGAAATCGTTGTAGTCATAGTTGTCATCGAAGCCCTGATAATCTATCAAGTCATACAGCGGGTCAAGAATATCGTTCGGATGCACGGCATTGAGGGTTTCGGGCAAGTACCTTTTTAAAAAAGCCCGTGTCTTCTCCGTCATTTTTATCATTTTTTGTGTCCTTCTTCGGCTAGTTTGAATCTAAATACCGAAATACCTAGGGGTGCTTACGTATTGTAGTTTACATAATATCCATTATTGCAACGGCGGTTTCTTCCGCGCTGCCTTGGTTGACCACCTGAATATCGGCAAAGCGCGCATAGGCTGCTTTGCGCGAGGCAAAGAGCGCCTGCAAGCTGTTTGCCTGACTGAGGGGTCTTCCCTGCGTGGGAAGCGCCGCAATATCGCGCTGCAGCCAAACAATGCGGCTGTTTTGGTGCAGATGCGCGAAGTTTTCCTCTCGCGTGACGCAGCCGCCGCCGGTTGCAATCACGCAGGAACTGCGTTTTCCCAGCTCTTTGAGCACCTGCGTTTCCAAGGCGCGGAAGGCTTCCTCGCCGTTTCGGGCAAAGAATTCGGGAATCGAGCAAGCAGCCTTCTCCGCAAGGACATCGTCTGCATCGATAAACGTGCGCCCCAGCAGCTTTGCAAGCGCAGCGCCGACTGTGCTTTTGCCGCAGCCGGGCATACCGATGAGCACAATGTTCTCCATTTGCCGACTCAAAATCTGCAAAATCTCTTCGATTTTTCGGTCGGGAATGCTTTGCTGTGTGAATAGTTCCGCAGCCCGCTTTGCCTGCGCAACGAGCATCGGCAGCCCGCCCTCGCAGGCGATGCCGTGTGCCTCGGCGTCGAGCAAAAGCTGCGTGCGCGCGGGATTGTAAATGAGATCGAGCACAAGGCGGCATTGCGGGAGCGGGTCAATCAGCCGCTCGCCGTTGTTTGGGAACATGCCCACCGGCGTGGTGTTTACCACAAGGCTGGCGTCTTTGTGCTGCGAAATTGCGGCAAAGCCGTTTTCTCCTTTGCGCGAGAGCACGACGACCCGCGCGCCGAGGTCTTCTAAAAGCGTCTGCACAGTGCGCGACGAGCCGCCATCGCCGAGGACGATTGCCTTTTCTCCCGCTGCAATGCCGCCGTTTTTTGCAAGCAGATAGGCAAAGCCGTCATAGTCGGTGTTTTCGCCGTAAAGGCTGCCGTCGCTGCGCCGCAGGAGCGTATTGACGCTGCCGATTCGCTTTGCGCGGTCGGAAAGCGCGGCGCAGTAGGCAAGAACCGCGCGCTTATAAGGGATAGTTACATTGAGCGCATCGAATGCGCCGCCGCGTAAAAAAGCATCCAGCGCCTTCGGCGAAACTTCAAACAGTTCGTAGGTATAGCTCCCCAGCATTTGGTGAATCTGCGGCGAATAGCTGTGCGCCAGATGCTCGCCGAGAAGCCCGCAGCGCATGCTAAACGACCTCCGTATAGCTGCCCAAATACTTAAATTCCTCGCAGATGCCGCCGATTTCGCTCATCAGCTGTACAAATTCTTCGGAATACACGGAGGTTTCCAAATCAAGATAGAACATGAATTCAAAATCGCGGTCGGGCATGGGGCGGCTTTCGAGCTTAATCAGGTTGATGCCCAGCGCGTAGAGGCGGGCGAGAACCTTGTAAAGCGCACCGGGCTTATGCGGCAGAATCATCATGACGCTGGTCTTGTCCGCCCCGGGGTAAATTTCGGTATTTTTCGAGATGCAAAGGAAGCGCGTGCGGTTGTTGTGCGCGTCCTGCACGCCGACTTGCAAAGAGGAAAGCCCGTAAAGCTCCGCGCACATGCGCGAAGACAGCGCGGCAACGTCCGTTCTCTCCGAAAGGGCGACAAGCTGCGCAGCTGCCGCGGTATTGTCGCAGCGGGTGAGCTTCACATCCTTGAGGGTATGCAGGAAGCCTGCGCACTGGCTGATCGCCTGCTCATGGGAGAAAATCTCGCGGACATCTTCGAGCTTTGTGCCGGACTTTGCCAAAAGACTGTGATCGACCTTCAGGCGGGTGGAGCGCACGATGCTGAAATTGTGACGAATCATCAGGTCGTAAACCTTGTCCACCGAGCCTGCGGTGCTGTTCTCGATGGGAAGAATGCCGTAGCGGCAGAAGCCCGCCTCGATTGCGGAGAAGACGCCCTCAAAATTGCGGAAATATTGGATGGAGGGTGCTGCAAACAGCTTTTCGCAGGCGAGCTGCGAATACGCGCCCTCTACGCCCTGGCAGGCGACTGTCGCATGACGGGGAAAAAGCTGCGGCGTGTTGGCGATGGCGTCGCTGATTTTGCCGTAAAGCGCGCTGTTTGCGCCGTGCAGCTTTTCTTGGTAGGTGCGGCTGAGCTCAAAGAGCAGGCTGTACAGCACGCGCAGATACGACGCCATATCGTCGCGGGATTTTTCGGTGATGTCCGCCAGCTTCTCCCGCTCCCGCGCGCTTTGCAAAATGGGCAGACCGCCCTCGCGCTTGCACTGCGCAATGGAGGCTGCAATGTCCATGCGCTGCTGGAATAAATCCACGATGGAGTCGTCAATGCTGTCGATTTGCTCGCGTAATTGTTCTAATTTCATAGGTTTTTCCTCCCTTTGTCAGACAGAGATATTGGCTTCCAGTAAGGCGTCGAGAATGGCGATTGCCGCGGCTGCCTCCACGCAGGGCACTGCCCGCGGGACAATGCAGGGGTCATGCCGCCCGCGGATTTCCAGCGCGGCGTCGCAGTTGCGCGATAGGCTGACGCTCTCCTGCTGCTTTGCAATCGAGGCGGTTGGTTTTACGGCAACGCGGAAAAGCAGAGGCATGCCTGTAGAGATGCCGCCTAAAATGCCGCCCGCGTGGTTGGTTTTGGTGCAAACGCGTTCGCCGTCCATAAAATAGGGGTCATTGTGCACGCTGCCGCGCATACCCGCGCAATCGAATCCGCTGCCGAATTCCACGCCTTTCACGGCGGGGATGCCGAAAAGAATCTGCGCCAAGCGGTTTTCAAGCCCGCCGAACATCGGTTCTCCAATGCCCGCCGGAAGCCCGACGACTGCGCAGGCAATCGCGCCGCCCACGCTGTCGCCGTCTGCCTTTGCTGCTGCAATTTCTTCGCGCATTTGCGCGGCTTTCGCTTTGTCGAGAGTCGGGAAAGCGCCTTGCAGCATAGAAATTTCGGGCTCAAGCTGCGAAAAGGGCGCGTCGCAGACGCTGCCGATTTGGGCGATGTGCGCGGCGATTTGGATGCCCTTGCTTTGCAAATATTGCAGGCTTAGCCCGCCTGCGATGCACAGGGGCGCGGTCAGTCGCCCGGAAAAATGCCCGCCGCCAGCAATATCCTGCGCGCCGCCGTATTTCACCTGCGCAGGATAGTCTGCGTGGGAGGGGCGGGGAATATCCCGCAGGTTTACATAATCGCCAGACTGCGTGTTTGTGTTGCGAATGATTGCGGCAATCGGCGCGCCGCAGGTGTGCCCGCCGACAAGCCCGCTGAGAAATTCCGGCGTATCCGCCTCGCGCCTTGCGGTGGCGTAGTCGCCCTGCCCGGGTGCGCGGCGCGCCAGAAAGGCTGCAAGCGCGTCAAAATCCGGCGCAAAGCCGACGGGGAAGCCGTCCAGGCACATGCCGATGGCAGGTGCGTGAGACTGCCCGAAGATGCTGAGTTTCAGAATTGTTCCAAAGCTGCTGCTCATGCGTCCTCCTCCTTTTGTCCGCCGAGTGTGCGGAAATCCTCCCAAAAGCGGGGATAGGATTTTCGCACGGCGTCGGCGCCGCGCAGATGAATGCTTTCCGTGCAAACGCTCGAGGCGATCGCCGCCAGCATGGCGATGCGGTGGTCGTTACAGCTGTCAATACTGCCGCCGCGCAGCGTACTTTCGTGAATAATCAGGGTGTCCGGCGCGATTTCGACCTTCGCGCCAAGGCTGCGCAGCGCGCCGCAGATGCTTTCGAGGCGGTCGCTTTCCTTAATGCGCAGCCGCTCGACCCCGCGCAGGATGGTTGCGCCGCTTGCTTGCGTGGCAAGAAGCGCAATCGGTGGCACAAGGTCGGGAATGTCGCTTGCGTCGAGCTCGATGCCCTGCAAGGCTGCTCGTGATACGCGCAGGCAATCCCCGTTTCGCGACAGCGTCGCGCCGAAACGCTCCAGAATATCAAAAATGGCGCGGTCGCCCTGCGGCGAGTGGGAATCCAAATTTGTGCAGACGATTTCGGACGAAACCGCGCCCGCGCACAGCCAGAAGGCGGCGTTCGACCAGTCGCCCTCCACCCGCACTCTGCCGGGGCTTTGATAGCGCTGCATTGCGGGCAAATGCCAGCCGTCTGCGCGCGCATCCACAGCGATTGCGAAGCTGCGCAGTGCCGACAGCGTCATGCCGATATAGCTTGCGGAGGCGCATTCTGTGGTTAACATAATATTTGATTCCGCGCCGCAGAGGGGTAGCGCGAACAGTAACCCGGAAATAAACTGCGAGGAGATATTTCCCGCAATGGCGTAGCTTCCGCTGCGCAGCCTGCCTTCGCAGTGCAGCGTGTCTGCACTCGGGCGGGAAAGGCGGCAGCCGTGCGCCTCGAGGAGCTCCCACAGTGGCGAGAGCGGGCGCTGCGAGAGCCGCCCGCGCAGGACAAAGTCCGCACTGACGCCGAGCGCGGCGACAATCGGGAGCAAGAAGCGCAGGGTTGCGCCGCTCTCGCCGCAGTCCAGCAGCGCATCGCCTGCGGGCATTTCGATCGGATGCACGTGGAAGCAGGCGCCGATGTAGGAAATATCTGCCCCCAAGGCGGTTAGGCAGCGGACGCTTGCCTCGATGTCCTGCGACAGCTCCGCGCAGACGATTTTCGTCGGTTTGTCTGCAAAGGCGGCGCAAATGAGCAGGCGATGTGCCTGCGATTTTGAGGCAATGGCGCGAATTTCGCCGCCGAGCCTGCGGGGGTGAATGGTGATGTTCATATCAAAGTCCCGCCTCTATGATGCTTGTAAGTTCTGCGATGGGCACTTTTTGCAGTTCGCAGCGGGCAAGCGCCCGCGGAACGACCAGCGTAATGTACCCGCCTGCCCGCTTTTTGTCCTGCAAGGCTGCCTGCGCCAATTGCGCCGCGCTGTAGTCGGTGGCGGTGGGAAGCCCGAAGGCTTCCAGAAGACGGACAATGCAGTCTTTGTCCTTGCAATAGGCGCGGGACATAATCGCTGTGCCGATTGCAACCGCGCTGCCGTGGGAAATGCGATAGGCGCTGAGGGTTTCCACAGCATGTCCGACGGTGTGCCCGAGGTTTAAGAGCTGCCGCTGCCCGGTATCGAATTCGTCTGCGCAGACGATATCCCGCTTGCATGCGACGCAGCGCGAAATCACATACTCCCGATCGAAGTTTTTGCCCTGCGCTTGCAGATGCGCAAAGAGTTCGCGGTCAAATAAAATGGCAGTCTTGATAATTTCCGCGCAGCCGTCTTGAAAGACGGATTCCGGCAGCGTGCGGAGCACTTCCGGGTCGCAGAGCACGAGCGCCGGCTGATGGAAAGCGCCGACGAGGTTTTTGCCTGCCGCAAGGTCGATGGCGGTTTTCCCCCCGACGGAGGAATCTACCATGGCAAGCAGGGTAGTTGGTACTTGCACGAAGCGCAGCCCGCGCAGGTAGGTTGCAGCCGCAAAGCCCGCCAAATCGCCCACAACGCCGCCGCCGAGCGCAAGCACGGTGTCGCTGCGCGTGAGCTGTTTGGAGGCGAGAATGTCCAAAAGCATGGCATAGTGGCGCATGTCTTTGGATGCTTCCCCGGCGGGGATGGAGGCGCTGTAGGCGGTAAAGCCCGCCTCGCGCAGGGCGCGCAGCACCTGCGAAAGATAGAGCTGCGCAACAGTTTCGTCCGTGACGACCAGCACGCTGCCCTTTGCGATTGCCGCAAGCTCCGCGCCGATTGCAGAAAGGCTGCCGCTGCCGATTTTGACCGGGTAGCTGCGCGAGGCGCAGACTTCAACAAGTTTCATGATTTATCCAGTGCCTCCTTGCGCGTTTTTCCGTCCTCTAAGAGGCTGCGAAGAAGCGCGTCGTCGCCATCTGCCAAGGCGGATTTGTATTCCTGTAGCGAGCCGATCAGCCCGTCAAGCTCCGCAAGCAAATGGTCGCGGTTTTCCATAAACAGCTGCGTCCACATCTGCGCATTGAGCCACGCAACGCGCGTCAGGTCGCGGAAGCTGCCTGCTGAAATGCCCTTGCGCTGCATGGCGGTCGGGCTTTTTACGTAGGCGTTTGAAACAATGTGCGCCAGCTGCGAGGTGAAGGCGATGATTGCATCATGCTCCTCGGCGGTGCAGACGCGGATTGCGCCCAGCTCCAGCGGAAGGAGGGCTGTTTGCACACGCGCAAGCAGCTGCATATCGTCAAAAACGGGCGGCACAAGCGCCATCGGCGCGCCCTTAAAGAGGGTGGCGCGGCTGTATTTGAAGCCCGAAAAATGCGTGCCCGCCATGGGATGCCCGCCGACGAAGAGCCAGCCGTGCTTTTGCGCCAAGGGGAAAGCCTCCCTGCAAATCTCCCGCTTTGTGCCGCAGCAGTCGAGCACGAGCGCGGCGGGGTTGATGGAAGACGCAGCCTGCCGCAGCCACTGCAATGCAGCCTGCGGGTAAACTGCGAGAAGAATCAAGTCGCAGCTTGCGATATTTTGCGCGCAAAGCGGCGCATCGACTGCCTGCGCCATGATGGCAAATTGCGTGATGGATTCGTCGCGGTCGTAGGCGAGCACACGGTGCTGCTGCGCATGATATGCCTTTGCAAGAGAGCCGCCGATTAGCCCAAGCCCGACAATGCCGACGGTCATGGCGCAATCGCCTCGCGCACGGTGCGCATCTGCCGGGCAAGCACGGCAAACTGCTCGGGTTTTAGGGATTGTGCGCCATCGCACAGGGCGCGCATCGGGTCGTTATGCACCTCGACCATTACGCCGTCCGCGCCGCTTGCTGCCGACGCCAGCGCCATCGGCGGCACAAGGCGCACCATGCCTGTGGCATGGCTGGGGTCGACGATTACGGGCAGATGCGTCAGCTCGTGCAGCATCGGCACTGCGGTCAAATCCAAGGTGTTGCGCGAGTAGGTGTCGAAGGCGCGGATACCGCGTTCGCAGAGGATAATATTCTGATTGCCCTCTGACATAATGTATTCCGCGCTCATCAGAAGTTCCTTGAGCGTGTTTGCAAGCCCGCGCTTGAGTAAAATCGGCTTGTTCGTTTTGCCCAGTTCCTTCAGAAGGTCGAAATTTTGCATATTGCGCGCGCCGACCTGAATAACGTCTACATCGGCAAACAAGTCCAAATGGTTGGCGTTCATAATCTCCGTAACGATGGGAAGCCCGGTCTCCTTTTTTGCCTTTAACAGTAGCGCAATGCCTTCGTCCTTCAACCCTTGAAAATCATAGGGCGAGGTGCGCGGCTTGAACGCGCCGCCGCGCAGCAGGTCTGCGCCAGCAGCCTTCACCTTCTGCGCAACTTCGATAATCTGCGCCTCAGTTTCCACAGAGCAGGGACCTGCAATGATGCAGAAATGGTCGCCGCCGATTTTAGCATTGCCGACGGTAATCACGGTGCTGTTCGGGTGGAACTGCCGACTGCACTGCTTATACGGCTCCGCCACGCGCTTAACCGACTCCACAATATCCAAACTTGCCAGAAGTTCCATATCTACGTTCCCGGTGCTGCCGATCAGACCGAGAATGGTATACTCCTCGCCCTGTGAGATATGCACGTCGAGATTTTGTCCGCGCAGCCAAGAAATCAGGTGGTCGAGCTGCGCTTGGGTTGTTCCTTTTTTTAATACAGCGATCATAATTTGCCCTCCAAAAACAGAAAAGCTGCACGATGCGTATCGTGCAGCTCAGCGTAAACAA
Source organism: Oscillospiraceae bacterium (assembly GCA_031262065.1). Taxonomy (GTDB): domain Bacteria; phylum Bacillota; class Clostridia; order Oscillospirales; family Oscillospiraceae; genus JAZOXB01. Next base: position 16,946 of record JAISIK010000017.1, read on the forward strand.
TTCCAACGATTTTCCCTTCGGGAGACTCCATCGGTTTTACTGTTTGCAGCACGAAACGCCATTACTTCTAAAGTAAAAGTAATAGCTAAATCCGTATGCAGCAAACGAGGCAAAACGCATCATGCAGATTCCTTTCTCCAAAGAGATACTGTGAGTATAGCACAAGCCTTGCAGCTTGGCAAGGGTTTTATCGTAAAAACTTCAGTTTTCCGCCTCCGCCGGGGAATACAGCGGCTGAATCCGTTTGCGGTAGAGGATGGATAAGAACCAAGCGCTTGCCAAAACGGAGATAATCTCCGAGATTGGGTAGGCATACCAAACCGCGTTTATGCTGCCGCTGAGCGAAAGCAGATACGCAGCCGGCAGAAGGACGATAATCTGCCGCGAGATGGATACGAGCATGCTGAACACGCTGTTTCCCAGCGCTTGGAAAATGCCGCCGAAGGAGATGCACACGCCTGCAAAGAGGAAGGCAAGGCTCAGCGCGCGAAGCGCGGGCGCGCCGACGGACAGCATCTGCGCATCTGCATTAAAGAAGCCCAGAAGAACGGCGGGGAAGCATTGGAAGAGGAGAAGACCGATGAGCATCAAGGCGGTCGCGCCGATGGCTGCGCATTTGACCGTCTTTTTAATACGCGCGGGCTTACGCGCCCCGTAATTATAGGCTGCGATGGCGAGCGAGGCGTTATTGATGCCGAACACCGGCATGAAAATGAAACTTTGCAGCTTGCTGTATGCGCCGTAGACCGCCGTGCCGACTTCGCCGAGCCCCACGCGCAAAGCCTCAAAGCGCATTAAAACGCGCACGAAGAAGTAGTAGGTAACGGACGTGATGGCAACCATAATCGTAGAGGGAATGCCGATTGCAAGAATTCTGCCGATCATGCGGAAGTTCGGGCGAAACCCGCGAAGGCGCAGGCTAACCTCGGGATTCTTGAAGCGGTTAAACAGCAGCGCGAGTATGCAGGCGACAATCTGCCCGATTACGGTGGCGACTGCCGCGCCTGCAACTTCCATGCGCGGCATGCCCCATAGACCGAAAATCAAAATCGGGTCGAGGATGATATTGATAACTGCGCCCGTGCCCTGCGTGATAAACGTATAGAAGGTGCGCCCCGTGGATTGCAGGAGTTTTTCAAAGATTGTCTCCCCGAAGATGCCGAAGGAAACAATGGTGATAATGCGAATATAGCTCACGCCGTAGGCAATCACCGTTTCATTTGCAGTCTGCGAGCGCATAAAGGGCTCTGCAAAGAAAATGCCGAAGGCAACGGTAAGGAGCATGGCAATCGCTGTTAAAAACACGCCGTTGAGCGCACTTTTGCGCACGGTGTCGGCGTCGCCTTGCCCCAGACCGCGCGAGAGCAGCGCATTCACGCCGACGCCAATGCCCATGGCAAGCCCGATCATAATATTCTGCACGGGGAAAACGAGGGAAACGGCGTTGAGCGCGTTTTGGTCAACGTCAGAGAGTTTGGCAACAAAGGCGCTGTCAACAACATTGTAAAGCGCCTGTACCAGCATCGACAGCGCCATGGGAAACGCCATGCGCAGCAGCAGTTTCCCGATGGGCATCGTGCCCATCTTATTCTCTTTCAAAGCGGAGGTCGTCATGTTTCTCATTCTTTCTACTACAAATCCAACCCATTATAATGAATTGCGACAAAAAACGCAAGCACGAAATGGGAGGCAAGGGACGTTTTCCGGGCTTCATTATATCGCGTGGATGAGAGGCTCCCCAAACCGATAGTAGAAAAACGATATGTAGAGAATATCTTTGTTTTTGTCTATAAAATTCGCCCAAATAACAAGACAACTGTTTCGGATGGAAATGCTTTGCGTTGGATGGATATTTTCCTGTATAAACGATAATCGCCTATATATCCAAGTTAAAAATATTCACTGCGATGCTTGCCATTTCTGCAGGCGTTTTTTTGCAATTATCCGACAGCCATTTTGAAAGCAGATTCCAGAAGCCCCCCGCATAATATGCCAGCACATAGTCAAAGTCTTCGCCGTGCTCATGAAAAATAGTATGGAGATGGTGATATTTGCAGTGAAATTTAGAGAAAATAACGGTCAAATCGTCAAGAAGAAGGTGCAGCAGTTGTTGTTTATGCAAGATGAGAAGCATTGTCTTCCATTTTACACAGACGTCAAAGAAAGACTTAGCGATAAAGGATGTGTGCGCGATAATATCTGCGTCCGTATGAGCACTTTCTATCTCGTTCTGGCTGATATCCTCTTCAAAGCGGCGAGACGCCTCGTGAATACAGAAGCTTATCACATCTTCTTTCGAATGAAAGTGTCGGTAAAAGGTGCGCCTGTCAAGGTCGGCGTTTTCGGCAATCTCGGATATTGTAATCGTATTGAGCGGCTTTATCGCGAGCAAATCAAAAAATGCTTTGACAATCCAGTCTTTTGACTGGGAGGATATTTGGCGTTCCCCCATAAGTATACTCCATCCTTTTGTACTGTCACAAATTATGGATAATGTAGCACTTGCGCCACATCCGTTGATTTGTGTTGCTGCTTTCATTATACTACAAATAGGTTGCAGCCACAAGTGTGACAGATAAATTCATTATAAAGGATGCTTGCTAATGTTAGAAATAAGGAAGTTGCATAAATTTTACGGCACGGGCAATACAAAAACCGAGGTGCTCAGGGGCATTGATTGCGTAATACCCCAAGGGGAGCTGTGCGTACTGCTCGGACCATCCGGTTCGGGCAAGTCGACCCTGCTCAATATTATAGGCGGCATTGAGCAAGGGGACGAGGGAAGCGTTTTGTTTGACGGACAGGATTTATTGAAAATGAAAAAAGGAGCCTTGGCTGAATATCGCCGCGAGAAGCTCGGCTTTGTGTTCCAGTTTTACAATCTTGTGCAGAACCTGACCGTGAAAGAAAATATAGAGGTCGGAAGCTATCTCAGTAAAAATCCCCTGCCAATCAACGATCTACTTAACTCCCTCGGCTTATGGGAACACAAGGATAGATTTCCCGCACAGCTCTCGGGAGGTCAGCAGCAGCGGTGCGCGATTGGGCGGGCGTTGATTAAGAATCCCGCAGTCTTGCTCTGTGATGAACCAACGGGAGCATTGGATTATAAAACATCAAAAGAAATACTGTCGCTTATTGGAAACATCCACAGGGACTACGGCACGACCATTCTTCTAGTCACCCACAACGAAGCCATCAAGGAAATGGCTATGCGTGTTCTTCAGGTTCGCGACGGTGCTGTTTATAAGGAGTACAAAAACGAGAATCCGATTGCGGCGTCTGATATTGCGTGGTAAGGAGCGTGTATTTGTTGAAAAATCCGATAAAAAAGCGGTTGCCGCGGGACTTGCGGCATAATATTGTTCGCTATTTCGCGATAGCGTTGGTGTTTGTAACCATGGTCGCGGTTATCGGCGGCTTTTTGGTCGCTGCCAACGGCAATAAGCGGGGGCTTGACAAGGGCGCTGCCGATTGTTTACGCGAGGACGGCAATTTTTCATTCGAGGTTACAATTTCAGGAGATATACCGGCGAGAGTTCTGGGGGAAATCGAAAAAACAGGCGTATCTGTTTCGCCGCAGGATTATTACGAATACGAGTACGATCGCCTTTTCACCCTGCGTATCTTCAAAAACCGCACCGAGTTCAACCAAGCTAAGTTGCACGAGGGAAACCTGCCCGAAGCCGATGATGAAATTGCCATTGAAAGCCTCTATGCCCGCAACAATGGGTTGAAAATCGGCGACTTGTTCAAAGTGAACGAAAAGATGTTGAAAATTGTCGGTTTTATTTGGTTGCCGGATTATACCTCGCCGTATAAAAACAACGCCGATATCATGGCGGACGCTACCCATTTCGGCGTCGCTGTGGTTTCCTCCGCAGTGTTTGATGATTTTGATGCCGAGAGCATCACAAAAAGCTACGCCTATCGCTATAACGACCGCAACCTTTCGGAGGATGAGAAATTTGATTTATCCGCAGAAATGAAAAATACGCTTATCTCCGGTGATGTTTCATTAACTTCTTTTCTCACATCTGACGATAATCAAGCGATTTCTTTCGCCATTAACGATTTTGGCAATGATATTCCCATGATGAAAGGGTTTCTGTTTGCGATGATGGCGATTTTGGCGTTTATATTCGCCATTATTGTCGACCATACCATCACCTCGGAAGCGGGAGCGATCGGCGCGCTCGCCGCTATGGGAATGCGCCGCCGCGAGCTTGTTCGTCATTATCTCGCTCTACCGCTTTTTATCACGGTATTGAGCGCGGTAATTGGCAGCGGGATTTGCCTTTCCTTCTCGTACAAGATTTTTAACGATATGTACCACGCTGCATACAGTCTGCCGCCGCTTGATAATTTGTTTGACATTGAAGCCATACTTTACACAACCGCGCTTCCCATTGCGGCTATGCTGATTATCAACCTGTTTTTTCTCATAAAACGGCTGTCCATTCTGCCTATCCGCTTTTTGCGGGGAGAAATTAAGAAGAACAAATCAAAACGCGGGGTTCGACTGCCAGATTTTAAGTTTATCAGCAGGTTCAGGCTTAGGACGATTCTTTCTAACAAAGGCAGCTATGCCATGCTGTTTATCGGCATCTTCTTTGCGAATTTCATTTTGATGCTTGGATTGGTGCTAAAACCGAGCATAGACTGCTACATAGAGGATGTGGAGCAAAACGCAATAGCACAGTATCAGTATATTCTGAATACTCCCGCCGAACCGCCCGAGGCTCAGCGTGCAGAGGCGGAAAAATTCTCTGTCCGCGCGGCAGAATACTACGATAGCGCAATCGAACAGAGCTACGAGGTGCAAATATACGGCATATCCGACAGTAGCGCGCATCTGTCCGACATCAAATTCCCTTCTGACGGCGTTGTTGTATCGGATAGCTTTTGGATGAAGTACAAGCTTAGTGAGGGCGACGAGATAACGCTGACCGACTGTGCTACAAATAGAACATACGCCCTCACGGTTAAGGGGACTTATGCGTACTCTGCCGGCTATGCTGTTTTCATGCCGCTTCATCGCATGAACAGCTTGGTTGAAAACCCCGATGGTTATTGGAACGGATGGTTTTCGGACAAGGAGCTGACCATTGCTGAAGATATGGTCGCAACGCTTATCACGCCGGAGATACTGCGCGGCGCGGGAGAACAAATGCTGACAACTTTTTCAGATCTGGTGAATATTTGCCTGCTTGCTGCTGTTGTGGTACATCTGGTGCTGTTTGTGCTGTTGACAAAGCTGATTGTAGATAAGAATGCGCACAATATTTCGCTGATGAAAATATTCGGATATAGAAATAAAGAACTCCGAAATATCTTTCTTAATACTACAACTGCTGCGGTTATTATTTCGCTTCTTGTGTCATTGCCGCTTACGAAAATAGGCGTAAAGGCGATGTTTAGCGAGATGATGTTCAGAAAGATGAGTGGTTATCTCAACATTCTTGCGCCGTGGTGGGTTTATGCTGTCATATTCGCGCTTGGGCTGGTTGTTTATTTCTTGGTGAATTTGTTCAATATGTACAAAATTGGGAGAATACCGATGGCACAGGCGCTCAAGGTGAAGGAGTAGGCGTGGTACGACGGTAGACGTAAACTCAACAATAAAAGCGAAATTGTCAGTGGAGCTATGGGAGACGAAGACCGTTTTCAGGTATCGCAATGCCGATAAATCGCCTTGCCAATTTCTGCGAGTGTGGTATACTATGACAAGAAGGGGGGAGACCCATATGACGACTGACCAACTGGGCGCATTGCTGCGCGCTGACCCGGCTGCGGTGCTGGAAAACGATCGGCTGCACTACCATGCGCAGGTGAGCCGCGTTGCGCAGATTATCGCGCACGCTGCGCATAAGCGCCCGATTGTGCTGCTGGCAGGTCCGTCCGGCTCGGGAAAAACGACGACTGCCCTTTTGATTGAGCGCGAGCTTGACCGCCTCTGCCTGCCGACGCATACCCTGTCGATGGACGACTATTTTGTGCCCCTGAGTCTGGAACAGCAGGAGCTGGTGCGGCGCAATCAGATGGACTTGGAAACGCCGCTGCGCGTGGATATTCCCTTTTTTCAGCAGCAGATGGGGCAGCTCCTTGCAGGGGAAGAAGTGCTTCTCCCGCGCTATAATTTTCACACCAGCTCGCGGGAGTTTGACGGCAGAACACTGCGCCGAAAAGAGGGCGAGTTTGTAATTATGGAGGGCATTCATGCCCTGAATCCAATGGTCACAGCGTATGACGAGAATACCACGCGTGTGTATGTCAGTGTTCGCACGCGCATGACTGCGCACGACGGCACGGTTTTGCACCCCTCGAAAATACGCTTGCTGCGCAGGCTTTTGCGCGACCGTGTTTTTCGCGGGCGATCGCTTGCGGAAACAGCCGCCATGCGCGGCAAGGTTGACCGCGGCGAACAGCGGTATATCCTGCCTTTCAAAGAACGCGCCCATTGCAGCATCGACTCGTTTTACAGCACGGAGTTGAGCGTTTACAGACCGCTGATTTTGCAGGAGCTGTGCGATATGCTGCCGCAATACCCGGATTTCGCGGATATTGTGCAGGTGATGCGGGAACTGCCGGATCTTGCCGATTGCCTTGTCCCGCCGGACTCGCTGCTGCGCGAATTTATCGGCGGCGGGAAGCTGTGCTAGAGAAATCGCCCTCGCCGAATCTTCGGCGAGGGCGGTTCGGATTTATCCGCGCAGCAGCAATTCGCTGTATTTCCCTGCGTCTGCAATTTTGCCGTCTTTGAGGACGAACACGCAGTCGAAATTGTCCATGAGTTCCGGGAAAATATCGTGCGTCACGACAATGCGCGTTTTGTCGCGCATTTTCTGCACCGCTTCCATAATTTGGCTGCCCGTTTGCGAATCCAGCGCGGCGGTTGCCTCGTCCAAAAGCAGCACATTCGTTCCCTGCAGGATGCTGCGCGCAATGCCGATTCGCTGCTTTTCTCCGCCGGAGAGCATGTTCCCGTTCTCGCCGCAGGGATAGGACAGCCCTTTTTCCGCCACCAGCTCGGCAAGCCCTGCTTTTTCGATTGCACTTTGCAGAGCGTCTTCGGGTATGGGCAGAAACAGGGTGATATTATCCTTTAATGTTGCGTCGAAAAGAAAGACGTCTTGATGGAGCACCGAAACCAGCGCGAAAATGCTCTCGCCGCATACATCCCGAATATCTGCGCCGTCGAAGAGAATTTGCCCTGCGTAGTCCCTGTGGATGCCCGAGAGGAGATTGAGAAGCGTGGTTTTGCCGCTGCCGCTCTCGCCGAGAATCGCGTAGCAGCCCTTCGCGGGTAAAGTTATGTTGATATTACGCAGCGTGTTTTCAGAGCCGCCGTAGCCTGCGCTTAGCCCCCGCAGTTCAATTTGCTTGTCGCAGGAGAGCTGCACGTCTTTGCCCGCGATTTGGTGGCTCTCCAGCAGGCGGTCATTGCGCGTCATCAACTTTTTCGAGGCGTTTAGCTTGGCAAGCAGTTCCGGCATGGCAATGGCAAGCTGGCTGATATTACGCATAAGCTGTATAAACGCGACAATCACGCCCACCGATACGCGCGGGTCGCTGCGCGCCAGAATCATACTTATAAAGAAGAAGACAAGCTGCGCGATATGCCCCGAGAGGCTCGCCGTATAGGCGACTGCAATCTCCACGTGTTCGCGGTTGCTGAACGCGTCGGAGGCTTTTTTGTTTTCGGTGAGCAGGCGGTCTGCAATTTGCGCCTCCGCCCGCATGCTTTTGATCGCTTTGAAGCCCCGCAGCGTCTGCGCGAAACTGCCGAGGAAGCTGCTGTTGGCAATCGATAACTTCTCTTCGCAGTCCGCGACCGCCCTCATCCGAAAAGACGACAGCGCGATGGGCAGCAGGGAAATCAAAAAGGCAATCCCCGCCAATTTTACATCGTAGTACAGCATTAAACAGGCTGTGCCGATGAAATTCAGAATCAACTCCGCAAGATAGGGCAGGATTTCAATGTAATTATCCTTAATTTCGTTCAAATCGTTCGACAGTGCCGACAAGTACGCAGCGCTGCTCTCGCGATTCCATGCAACAATGCTTTTTTGCAGGATTTTGCGATAAGTATGGTGGCGATACTGCGTCAGTGCCCGATTGCGGAAGGCTGTCCAAAAGGCGTACTCGAAAATCGCGCGAATGAGCAAAAACCCCACACAGATGCCGCCGTAAACAATCAGAGAGGGAATGCTGCTGACGTTTTCTCCGGAAATCGTGTCCAAAATCTTCTGAATAAAGCTCGAAAAGCCCAAGACGAAGAGGGTCATGAACAGCACGCCGAGCATCGAAAGCATAAACAAGGCGCGGTTGCGGTGAAACAGCGCACTGCGGCTGTTGCGGCACTGCCCGTCATGCGCTGATTTTTTATAGTTTTTCATAGGCAGCCTTCCTTTAATGCGGGTATGCCTAAATAGTACGAGAAGAGACATCTGTTTGTCAAGATAAGTTTTTATAGCAATCAAAATGTTTGCCTTTTGCGGCTTTTTGTTATATACTATAAATAAATTATACTATGGGGAGTTTGCGCATCGAGGAAAGTGCGGCGGGCTTCGCGGGACAAGGACAGACAATGGAGACAAGAAAAACATTTCGGGAATTGGGCGTAAGTGAAAAAATCGTGCAGGCGCTGGAAAAACAGGGCGTCGGCATGCCCACGCAGGTGCAGCAGGAGGCAATCGGTCCGCTGATGCAGTGGCGCGATGTGCTTGCCAAAGCGCCCACGGGCACGGGGAAGACCTTTGCTTTCGGCATTCCGATGATCGAACACGTGGACACGACTTGCCCGGATTTGCAGGGGCTGATTCTTGCGCCGACGCGCGAGCTTGCCATTCAGATCGGCGACGAGCTGCGCGGGCTGATTGCAGAGAATTCGGATATCCGCGTGGCGGTAATTTACGGCGGGCAGCGCCTCGAGCCGCAGATTAAAAGCCTGCAGCGCAATCCGCAGATTGTCGTGGCAACGCCCGGACGCCTGATGGATCACTTTAACCGCAAGAACCTGCGCCTGAATAAGATTCGCACGGTCATTCTCGACGAGGCAGACCGCATGCTGGATATGGGCTTTTTCGACGATGTGACAAAGATACTCAACCGCATCCAAAACCGCAAGAATCTCGGGCTCTTCTCCGCCACCATTTCGCAGGAGGTCATGACGGTGAGCTGGATGTATCAGCGCGACGAGGTGGAGATTACCGTCGAGCCGACGCAGGAGAACAAGCCCGATATCGACCAGTATTCCATCACTGTGCCGCGCTTGGAGAAGGAGATGGCGATGCTCAGCATCCTGCGCTCGGGCGCGTTTGAGCGGGTGATCGTTTTCTGCAATACCAAGGTGATGTGCCAGCGCCTGAGCGACGATTTGCGCAGGGCGGGCATTCGGGCGGACTGCCTGCACGGGGATATTAAGCAGGCGACCCGCGAAAAGACCATGGCGGAATTCCGCAGCGGCAAGCTGCCGGTGCTCATCGCCACGGACGTTGCCTCGCGCGGCATCGATGTTGACGATGTAGACGGTGTAATCAACTACGACGTGCCCGACGAGAACGAATACTACACCCACCGCATCGGCAGAACGGGCAGGGCGCGCAAAAAAGGCATTTCCTTTACGCTGATCGGCTCGTTCCCGGAGAAGGCGAAGCTCGACGAGATTGCGAAATTCGGTGAATTTGAAATAAAGCCCATGATTTTTGACGAATACGGCTGTTTGGTGCCTGCGCCTGCGCAGGAGAAGCCCGCCCCGCCCCGCAAGCGCTTCTGATGCGTCGCACGGAGGAGGGGATGCTGCTGCTGTGCTGTGCGCTCGGCGACGGCGTCGCGCCGCTTACTGCGGCGCAGTACCGTATTTTGGCGCAGCGGGTTGCAGCCGCGCCGCAGGGGCGGCGCGAGGAGCTTGACGCGCAGTTTCTTGTGTCGATTGGCTATAGTGCGCGGGAGGCTGCGCATATTTTGGCGCTTCTTGCAAGGTCTGCGCAGAGCTATCTTGCAAGCGCGGCGCAGCGCGGCTGCTATGCGCTTTCGCGTATCAGCGAGCAGTTTCCCAAGCGGCTGCGGGAGCGTTTGGGGGACGATTGCCCGCCTGCGCTGTTTTATTCCGGCGATGTATCGCTGCTTCAAAAGCCCTGTGTCGCCCTTGTTGGGGCGAGAGATTTGCGCCCGGAAAACGGGCGCTTTGCATCGCAAATCGGCGCGCTTGCAGCCAAGGAGGGCTATGTGCTTGTCTCCGGCGGGGCAAGAGGCGCAGACTCTATGGCGCAGCAGGCTTGCTTGCGGGCGGGCGGCAGCGTCATCTGTTTCGTCAGCGACGAGCTGTATCGGCACAAGCAGCAGGCGCGGATGCTATATTGTAGTGAAGAGGGTTTCGATTATGCCTTCAGCACGCCCCGCGCACTTCGCCGAAATCGCTTGATTCACGCGCTGGGAGCTAAAACTTTTGTCGCACAAAGCGCCTTGGAAAAGGGCGGCACATGGCGCGGCACGTGGGAGAATTTGCAGCGGGGGTATTCGCCCGTTTACGTCTTTAACGACAATAGCGAGGCAGCAATTGCGCTGATAGAGCGCGGCGCGCAGTCTGTGCCGATTGCGCCGCAATCGCTCGGCGATTTGCCGAAAACCCAATTGTCCATTTTCGACGATTGTTTGTGAAAAAACGGAAAATATAAATTCAGTGTTGAAATTGGCAAAGATTTCGAGTATAATCTCCCTATACTCTGAGAATTGTTTTGGAGGTTACAGATTATGTGTGGGATTGTTGGCTATGTCGGCGAGCGCCAAGCTGCGCCGATTCTGCTTGATGGGCTGGCAAAACTGGAATACCGAGGCTATGACTCCGCCGGAGTCTGCGTTTTTTTTAATAAGCAATTGCACGTGGCAAAGACCAAGGGCAGGCTTGCCGCGCTGGGCGAAATGACCGCGCAGGGCAGCGGCGTTCCCGGCTGCCTCGGCATCGGGCACACCCGCTGGGCGACGCACGGCGCGCCCTCGAAGGAGAATTCCCATCCCCATGTGTCCACGAACGGCAAAATCAGTGTCGTACATAACGGCATTATCGAAAACTATTTATTCCTGAAGGAGTTCCTCCGCTCCGCAGGCAAGACCTTTGCTTCCGAAACGGACACCGAAACGGTTGCAAACCTCGTGGAGTACCACTACGAGCGCGAGGGCGCGCTGTTTACAGCGGTGAAGAAGGCGGTCGCTATGCTCGAGGGAAGCTACGCGCTGGGCATCGTCTGCGTGGACGACCCGGAGAGAATCGTTGCGGTGAAGAAAGACAGCCCGCTCATTTTCGGCTTTGGCAAGGGGGAGAATTTCATCGCCTCCGACGTTCCCGCTATTTTGAAGCACACCCGCGAGGTTGCCTATCTCAACGACGGCGATTTGGTCGTCTTCTCCAAGGACAGCGTCGAATTTTACAATACGCTCGGCGAGCGCACGGAGAAAGTGCCGGAGCATATCGACTGGGAGATTACCGCAGCGGAAAAGGGCGGCTATCCGCACTTTATGATGAAGGAAATCCACGAGCAGCCCAAGGCGATTCGCGACACTCTGAAGAACCTCACGCAGGACGGGCGCGTCACGCTGGGAAATATCGAGCTGACGCGCGACTACCTGAGCGGCGTGCGCAGAATTTATATTGTCGCCTGCGGCTCTGCTTACTACGTCGGCTGTTTGGGCAAATACATTTTGGAAAAGTCCTGCCGCATCCCGGTTGAGCCGGTGCTTGCCTCGGAGTTCCGCTATTCGCAGCCCGTGCTGGGCGAGGATACGCTGGTGATTATCATCAGCCAGTCCGGCGAGACTGCGGACACCTTGGCAGCGCTTCGCGAGGCGAATTCCATGGGCGCGCGGACGCTGGCGATTGTCAATGTAGTCGGAAGCGCCATTGCAAAAGCTGCCAGCGACGTCATTTACACCTGCGCAGGTCCGGAAATCGCCGTTGCCACAACGAAGGCATACTCGACCCAGCTTCTGGTGATGTATCTGCTTGCCATGTATATCGGCGATATTATGGGCACGTTCAAGAAGCGCGAATATGACGAGGTTTTTCAGGCGCTGCAAGCGCTGCCCGCCTTAATCAGCGAAACCATCACGCAGGAGCGCTTGGCGGAAATGCAAGCCTGCGCAGCGCGCTATTGCAAGCACCACGATGTGTTCTTTATCGGCAGGAATGTGGACAGCGCAACCTGCATGGAGGGAAGCCTCAAGCTCAAGGAGCTTGCCTATGTGCATTCCGAGGCGTATGCCGCGGGCGAATTGAAGCACGGACCGATCTCCCTGATTGAGGAGAATACGCTGGTAATCGCCGTGGCGACGACCGCCGAGCTTTTTGATAAGACGATGTCCAACGTCAAGGAGGTCAAGGCGCGCGGCGCAAATGTGCTGGGCTTGACAACGGAGAACTACCGCGAGGAAATCGCCAAGACGGTAGACAGCCTGCTCACCGTGCCGAAGACGCACCCGCTGCTGCAACCGAGCCTGAATGTGATTCCCTTGCAGGTGTTTTCCTACTACGTCGCGCTTGCGCGCGGCTGCGATGTGGATAAACCCCGCAATTTGGCGAAATCCGTCACAGTGGAATAAACGGAAATGAGCAGCGCGATGTGCCGGGCATATCGCGCTGCTTGCATTTTTCGGGAAAAAATTTGATTGCCGCGCAATATCGCGGAATATTTTCTGTCTATCTGAGAGAAGGCAGGAAGGAGGCGTACCATGGACGACAGCGCAATTTTGGAGCTGTTTCGGCAGCGGTCGGAGGATGCGGTTGACGCGTGCAGCGAGCGTTTCGGCGCATACTGCCGCAAAATAGCGATGAATGTGCTGGGCAGCTACGAGGATGCGCAGGAATGCGTAAACGAAACGTGGCTCAGCGCGTGGAATGCCATTCCGCCTGCAAAACCGACGCTTCTGCGCGCCTTTTTGGGGAAGATTACCCGCAATATCGCCATTAATCGCTACAACGCAGCCCACGCGCAAAAGCGCGGCGCGGCGCTTGCCCTTGACGAGTTGGCGGAAATCCCCGCGATTGCAGCAGACGAGGGCGAGATTACCCGCGTTATCAACGATTTTCTTCGCAGCGAGCAGCAGATATACTGCAATATTTTCGTGCAGCGTTACTGGTATGTGCAAAGCGTGAAGGAAATCGCGGCGCAGTACCGCTTCAGCGAAAACAAGGTGGCATCTTTGCTGCTGCGCATGCGAAAAAGGCTCAGAGCGAAATTGGAAAAGGAGGATTTGTTATGAAAGAAGAGAAAATTTTCCGCGCAATCGGTGACATAGATGACGAACTCATCGAGCGAGCAGCGCCCGAGGACTGCGCGAAAAAGAAGCGCGCGCCGTGGCTACGCTTGGCAGTGCCCATCGCTGCCTGCCTGCTGCTTGCGCTTACAGCGACCGCCGCGGTTTTGTGGAATCCCCGCCCGTCTGCGGCGCAGAATCCGCCGGAAACGCAACAAAATATTCGGGTAGAGCAGGGCAACCCGGGGAGCTTGGGCAGTCTGCCGTTGACCAGCGGGCAGCCGTATGAACCGTCGCTGTCTTTGGAGGAAGAACCGAACTATAATGCGTGCTATATAGCACCGGAGAGGTGGCGCGGTCTGCCGACGCAGGATTTTGTGCTCAAGGAGGAAGCGGGCGAGGTGGTTTCCGACCGTATGGTGTTTCAGAGTCTGGAAGACCTCGCAGCCTATGCGGACGCATTCGCCGTGGTTCCCATTGTGCGCGAAACCGCGCAGGAGGGCGAACAGATGCAAAGCGCCATTGCAGAATATGGCTGGACAATCGGCGGGAGCTTGGATACCGCCAAGTGGGACGATCGGACGGTTTCCACAGGGAATCGCGTGCTCATTCGCCAGCAGATTATGGGCGGCTGCGTCTTGCCGTATGATGAACCGAGCAATTTGCTGCGCGAGGGCGGCACGTATTTACTGCCGCTGAAATTCAATGAAGCCGCGGGCGTGTATATGGTCGTGGGCGATTTGGATGTGCTATTTGAACTCAACGACGAGGGAAAAATCGTCTCGCATTCCCAGTATCCGGGGTTGAATCAGTACGACGGGAAAAACATGCAGGAACTGCTCGATGCTGTAGTGGCGTTGTACGCCGACTAATGCAAATACAGAAGCGAGGCACCACCCGTTTTCGGGTGGTGCCTCGCTTTGTTTAGTCAAATGCCTGTCCCAGATACGCCTGTGTTGGGGCGGGGAACTCTCCGAGCGGCTTGATCATGCCGAATAGCTGCGCGTTGCCGAGGGTGCGAACCTGCGCTTCTTTGCAGCCGAGTAGCTGCGCAAGCTGCGCCGCTGCTTGCGGCTCATCGGGCAGCAGCTCACGAATATACAAAATGTCGCCTTTCACCATTGCGGCAGCGCAGCAGATAAGGCTGCCCCCTGCGATGCTGTAAAGCCCCGCGCCGAAGGTCTTGCCGATGCGCTGCTGATAGGAAAGAAGCGCGGTATCATAGGAAATATAGTCACTTTGCAGCGCCATCTCGCGAAGGCTTCTATACCGCGCCGCGTCGATTTCCGCAATGCTGCCGAAGGCACTTTGCGAAGCGGCTACGGTATAGCTGCGCTGATAAAAGGCGGGGTGATAGCCCTGCCTGCCATAGAAAGCAAATAGGGAGGGCTCTGCGGGCACAAGGCTTACAAAGGCGTAGCCCTGCGCGCGCAGCTGCGCTTCTGCAAAGGCGAGAACAGCGCGGCTCAGCCCCTGCCCGCGCCACGCCCAGTGCGTGCAAACTGCGTAGAGGTAGGCGGTGGGGAAGGTTTCGCCGCAAGCGTCAACAAGCTCTGTTCGCAGCGCGCAGAGCATGGAGACCGCATCCCCGTCTTTCTCTGCAAAATACACATCAATATCCGAAAAAAGGGAATGAAAAAACAGGTCGATGAGCGCGTCATTATCGCCGAATGTGTCCTTCCAGAGCTTACGCAGGGCGGGCAAATCCCGCTTTTGCGCGCGCCGAATCATGGGGAAACCTCCACTGCTGCATATTTCTCAAGCAGAATATCCGGGCGGTAGCTCTCCTTTGCCCTGCGCAGCCCCGCCTCGCCCGCATCGTCCTCGCGGTTTAGGTAGCGAACGCCCGGATAGCGCGCGCGAATTCTCCGCGCGAAATCGCGGTTGACGACGGCGTATGCCCCGTTTACGCTGCCGAGCGCCTTTTCAAAGTTCACATTGAAGGTGCTCTCGCGGATGCAATTCCCCATGGTAAAGGCGACAATTTCTTCTGCAACTTCGATGAAAATGCCCTCAAGGCGCAGCTCCTCGAAGTGCGCCAAGGCGGCGTAAACAGCGCGGCTTTCGCCCTCGGGGTGTACATGCTCGCCAAACCAGCGGTCTACAAAGCTGCTGCAACGGGGCAGATTTTCTCGGGAGATGGGAACAACGCGGTAATCGGGATGCTCCGCCTCGAAGCGGTTGCAGTGGTTGCGCTTTGCCTGCAATTTCTTGCCGCGCAGCTCGCACAGGCGGTCGATTTCGTAGAGATAGTCGAAGGTGTCGCGCAGGGGCGTGCAGACAAACTGCCCCGGGTAGCGTGTGTTTAAGAAGGCGACGTCCTTTTCCCGCAGACCGAAAAAGCGCAGCGCAATGCCACGTTCGCGGGCGTCTTGGCGCAGAATATCGAGAATTTCGGGAAAGCGCGGGTGCATGGCGGGGTAGGGATAGGAACGCACACCGTAAAACTGCCCCAAAAAAACGGGCATATCGTCCACAAAGGCGACCTTCTGATCCCCCCAAAGGAACAGGTTCACAAAGGAACACTCGCAGCCGTAGCCCTCATAGGCGCAGAGCGCACGGTGGATCCGATCGCGGTCGGACAGAAGAATCGGGCTAAAATCCAGCATATAGTCACCGCTTTCTTTTTCTATTCTATCATAGCCGGTCAAGCCTTTGCTTGCAATTTGACGGAAAATGCGCTATTCTATACCCATATTGCAGCGTTTGGAGGTGTATCATGAAGCGAATCTTAGTCGCCATGTCCGGCGGGGTCGACAGCGCCGCAGCCTGCGTGCTCTTGCGCTCACGCGGTTTCGAGGTCGGCGGCGGGACGATGCTGCTTCGCAGCGGCGGCGAGCAGGAGGCGCGCAGCGCCGAAGAAGCCGCCCGTCAGATGGACATCCCCTTTCATCTGTTTGACCTGCGGGAGGAATTTGTGCAAAATGTTATCGCGCCCTTTACCCGCGTCTACCAAGACGGCGGCACGCCGAACCCCTGCATTTTCTGCAACAATACGATGAAGTTCGGGCTTTTGCTGGAGCGTGCGCTGGCTTTGGGCTACGACGGCATTGCCACGGGGCACTATGCCCGCGTGGAACGCGCTGCGGAAAGCGGCAGGTATCTGCTCAAAACCGCCGCGGACGGCGCGAAGGATCAGACCTATATGCTCTACGGGCTTTCGCAGAGGCAGCTTGCGCGCACCTGCTTCCCGCTGGGCGATATGCGCAGCAAGCAGGCGGTGCGCGACTTGGCGCAGCAGGCGGGTTTGCGCCTTGCGCAGAAGCACGACAGTCAGGATATTTGCTTTGTGCCGGACGGGGACTATATGGGCTACCTGATGGCGCATGGCTTAACGCCGCAGGCGGGAAATTTCCTTTCGCCGGAGGGCAAAACCCTCGGGCAGCATCGCGGCGTGGAGGCGTATACCATCGGGCAGCGGCGCGGCTTGCAGCTTGCCTGCGGCAGTCGGGTTTACGTGGTGGACAAGCGCGGCGCAGATGTGGTAGTCGGGCAGGAGAGTCTGCTGTATTCGCGGCGTGTGTTTGTGAAGGATGTGAATTGGATTCCCTTTGCGCAGCTAACAGCTCCCCTGCGGGTGCAGGCAAAACTGCGCTACTCCCACAAGACTGCAGCGGCGACACTCAGCGCGAGCGACTGCGGCTGTGAGTTACTGTTTGACGAGCCGCAACGCGCCGTAACGAACGGACAGGCGGCGGTATTTTATGACGGTGACTGTGTCGTCGGCGGCGGCACAATCTGCGGCACGGAATAATCAGGAGGAATGAAAAAATGAAAACAACAAAAGTATTTGCACTAATTCTTACGCTCGCTATGCTTGCAAGCCTCTTTGCTGGCTGCAAGACGGAAGAAAAACTCAGCGGCATGCACCATGTGGAAATCGAAGTTGCGGGCTACGGCGTGATCGCCGTGGAACTTGATGCAGACCTTGCGCCAATCACGGTGCAGAACTTTTTGGATTTGGCGCGCTCCGGCTTCTATGACGGGCTGACCTTCCACCGCATTATCAGCGGCTTTATGATTCAGGGCGGCGACCCGAGCGGCAACGGCACGGGCGGTTCGAGCACGAAGATTAAAGGCGAATTTGCAGAAAACGGCGTGGAGAACAACCTTTCGCACACGCGCGGCGTGATTTCCATGGCGCGCGCGCAGGCATACGACTCGGCAAGCTCGCAGTTTTTTATCGTGCATGCAGACAGCCCGAAGTTGGACGGGAGCTACGCAGCCTTCGGGCGCGTGACAAGCGGCATGGACGTTGTTGACGCGATTTGTGCACAAACCCCGAATTCGGGCAGCAACGGCGAGGTTGCGCCCGCAAACCAGCCGGTGATTACCGCCGTGCGGGTAATCGACTGATATGGGAAAATCACTGGTACTGGCGGAGAAGCCCTCCGTCGGACGGGAACTTGCCCGCGTGCTCGGCTGCAGGCGAAGCGGCGAGGGCTATATCGAGGGCGACCGTTATATCGTCACGTGGGCGCTGGGGCATTTGGTAACGCTCGCTGACCCCGACGTCTACGAGAAGAAATGGGAAAAATGGGATATGCAGACCCTGCCGATGCTCCCACAGACCATGAAGCTGGTAACGATTCCGCAGACGGGGCGGCAGTTTCGCGTGGTGCAGGGGCTGATGAAGCGCGGCGATGTTTCGGATTTGATTATCGCCACCGACGCAGGACGCGAGGGCGAGCTGGTTGCCCGCTGGATTATGGCGAAGGCAGGTTGGCGCAAGCCCACCAAGCGGCTTTGGATTTCCTCGCAGACTGACCGCGCCATCCGCGACGGCTTTGCAGCCCTGCGCCCCGCAAGGGATTACGACAATCTGTTTTACAGTGCGCAGGCGCGCAGCGAGGCGGATTGGATCATCGGGCTGAACGTCACGCGCGCGCTCACCTGCCGCCACAACGCCCAGCTTTCCGCAGGGCGCGTGCAAACGCCGACGCTTGCCCTTATGGTAGAGCGCGAGCAGGAGATTCGGCAGTTTGTGCCCAAGGATTTTTGGGGTGTGCGGCTGAAGGCGGGCGGGATTTCCGCCACTTGGCGCGATGCCTCCGGCAACGGCAGGCTCTTTGACCGCACCCGCGCGGAAACGCTTGCCAAGCTCTGCGGCAGCGGGCAGTGCGCCGTCACGCAGCTGCGCAGCATGAAGCGGCAGGAAGTGCCGCCGGCTGCCTACGATTTGACGGAGCTGCAGCGCGATGCGAACAAGAAATTTGCGTATTCTGCAAAGGAAACGCTCAATATCATGCAGGCGCTCTATGAGCAGCACAAACTTCTGACCTATCCGCGCACCGACTCGCGCTATATCTCTGACGATGTAGTCGCCACACTCCCCGAGCGTTTGCGGGCGGTTATGGTCGATGCCTACAAGCCCTTTGCGCAGGAGGTTCTTCGCGCCCGCCCGCTTCGCACGAAGTATCTGGTCAATAACGCCAAGGTTACCGATCACCACGCGATTATTCCCACCGAGGAATCGCCTGAGCTGTGGCGTTTATCGGGGCCCGAGCGCAATATTTATGATTTGGTCGTGCGCCGCTTTTTGGCGGTGCTGATGCCGCCGCAGGAGTATGAGGAAGTCGAGCTGACCATCACCGCAGCGGGAGAACGCTTTCAGGCGAAGGGCAAAACGGTCATCCATCCCGGCTGGCGGGCAGTCTACGGGCGCTCGAACGAGGAAGATGACGAGCCGAGCCTGCCGCCCGTCACGCAGGGGCAACGGCTGCAAATTGCCTCCGCTTCCGTTACGAGCGGCAAAACACCGCCGCCGCCGCGCTACACCGAGGCGAGCTTACTTACGGCAATGGAAAAGCCCCACGCGCAGGTGGAGGATCGCAATTTGCGCAAGATTCTCGAGCAGACCAGCGGGCTGGGCACTCCCGCCACCCGTGCGGATATTATTGAGAAGCTCTTTTCCGCCTTTTATATCGAGCGGCGCGGCAAGGAGCTTGTGCCGACCTCGAAGGGGATGCAGCTCGTGGAGCTTGTGCCGCAGGAACTGCGCTCTGCGACCTTAACTGCGCAGTGGGAAGAGCGGCTTTCCCGCATCGCCAGAGGGCAGGAGAGCGATCGCAAGTTTGTTGAGGAAATGCGCGCCCACGCCACAAAACTGGTTTCGCAGGTGAAGATGAGCGAGGCAAAGTTCACCCACGACAACCAGACCCGCAAAACCTGCCCCGACTGCGGCAAATTCCTGCTTTTGGTCAAGGGCAAGCGCGGCGAAATGCTGGTATGCCCCGACAGGGAATGCGGCTACCGCAAGAGCGTCGTGCAGACGAGCAATGCCCGCTGCCCGAACTGCTTTAAGAAGATGGAGCTGCGCGGCGAGGGAGAGAATCAGATGTTTGCCTGCATCTGCGGCTACCGCGAGAAGCTCTCCGCCTTCAAAGAGCGCAGGGAAACGAGCGGCGCGGGCAAGCGCGACGTGGAAAAATACATGCAGCAACAGCAAAAGAAGGAAGAACCCGCCAACAGTGCCATGGCAGCGCAGCTTGCCAAATGGCTGGAGAAGAACAAATAAAGGAGAAATTTATGGGACTTTTTGTATTCGGCGTAATTTTAACACTGGTATTATTCGTAGCGCTTGGCTTCAAGCGGGGGAAAGTTGTGCAGTGGAAGCTCAACGCAAAGCAGCTCATCAGCGTCGTCGGCGTGCTGCTGATTGCCCTTTCGTGCTATGTATCCATCCCCACCGGGCACACGGGCGTTGTCACAACCTTCGGCAAGGTGGAAAACTACACGCTTGAGGCAGGCATACACTTTAAGATGCCGTGGCAGGCTGTTGTAAAGATGGATAACCGCGTGCAGAAGAGCACGCAGGAGCTTTCCTGCTTCTCTTCGGATATTCAGGAGGTCATGATGACCTACACCATCAACTACCAAATCAGCAAGCAGGATGCTATGACGATTTACAAGACTATCGGCACAGAGTATTTCGGCACGGTTATCGCGCCGTGTATTACGGAATCGGTAAAAATCATCACCGCCCAGTATAACGCAGACTCGCTGGTTTCCAGCCGCGGCGAAATGGCGCAGGATATTGAAAAGGTGCTTTCGGAGAAGCTGCGCGCCTATAATATCGTGCTAGTCAGCACCTCGATTGAGAATATGGACTTTACCGACGCCTTCACCGATGCGGTAGAGGCAAAGCAGGTTGCAGAGCAGAACAAGCTGCGCGCTGAAACGGAAGCCGCGCAAAAGGTTGCAGAGGCAAATGCGTCGGCAGAAATCAAAAAAGTTGAAGCGGACGCGGATGCCTACGAGCTTCTGACCATGGCGGATGCAGAAGCCGCTGCAAACCTCATGGTTGCGCAATCCCTGACGCAGGAGCTGATTGCCTACACCTACGCGCAGCTGTGGAACGGCGAATTGCCGATCTATTACAGCGGCGAGGGCGGTGCCATCCCCATGTTTGACATGGGCAGCCTCACAGACCCCACCCCGGGGGAATAAAAAAGTGCCGCCTCCTGAAAAACAGGAGGCGGCTTCATGTTCAATTAGTCTGCCACATAGGGCATCAGGGCGATCTGACGAGCGCGCTTGATGGCGATGGTCAGGTGACGCTGATGCGCAGAGCAGGTGCCGGTCGTGCGGCGGGGCAGGATTTTGCCGCGCTCGGACGTGAAACGGCGGAGCTTGGCGACATCCTTGAAATCAATGCTTGTTGCCTTGTCAACGCAGAAGTTACACACTTTTCTGCGCTTACGCGGACGCATTCTATCGTTTGCCATAACGAGATCCTCCTTTTTAATACTCTGGTGGAAAGTTCAATCAGAACGGAAGCTGGCTGTCGTCGTCCTCGATCATCGAGAAATCCGAGACCGGGGCGGGCGTGGGCGCACTGTAAGCCGGGGCGGAAGAGCCGCCGTAGCTCTGCGCGGGGGCATAGCCGCCGTCGCCACCGCCGTCGCGCTTGGAGTCGCCGAAGTAGACATTGTCTGCCACGACCTCTGCGCTGCGGCGCTTGTTTCCGTCTTTGTCGTTCCAGTTGCGAATCTGGAGACGACCGGATACCACTGCCATGCGACCCTTGGTGAAATACTTGCTGACGAACTCAGCGGTATTTCTCCACGCCACGATGTCGATGAAATCCGTTTCTTTTTCGCCCGTGGTGCTGTTGCCGAAATCGCGGTCAACAGCGAGCGAGAGCGTGACTACGGCGATGCCTGAGCCGGTACGGCGCAGTTCGGGGTCACGTGTCAGACGACCCATGAGAACGATATGGTTCAGCATGTTGCGTCCTCCTTACTCTTCGACTGCGACAATGATGGAACGCAGGATGCCGTCTGTAATCTTGAAGACACGATCAAGCTCAGCGGGGAGCTCGGTTGCGCACTCACAATTCATCAGCACATAGTAGCCTTCGGGAAGATCGTTGATGGGGTATGCAAGCCGACGCTTGCCCCACTCCTCGATATTCGTAAGAGTACCTTCTGCTTCAACCATCGCCTTGAACTTCTCCACGAGAGCAGCAATACCCTCTTCACCCTTTGCAGGGTCGATGATATAGATGATCTCATACTTGCCGGAATTCTTAGCCATTGTTGTTTGCACCTCCTTTTGGACTTATGGCCGCCGGTCGCGCCGGCAGCAAGGATTGTCCGCATTTCGCGAACTGTCCTATTTTACTGGAATTTCCCTGCTTTGACAACACATTTTTCTTTTTGATGGTTATAAAATTGCCGCCATGAAAAACTTGTGTTTTCATGGCGGCTGCTTGGAATTGGGGCGGTCACGGCGTGTGTTTCTGCGTGACTCTGACGGGAAAGTCTCCCGTACCGTCGTGGACAGTCAGGAAATACACCCGCGTCAGTTCCGCCCATGTGGGTTTATCGACCACGCCTGTGATGGGAAGCCCGCCGCAGGATTGTAGCCAGCGCACGGCTTCTTCGGTCGCAGAATCATACTTGCCGTGCGAGGGACAGGGCGGCGTATTCACGTAGTGCTTGCCAAGCCCTTGAAACAGCGCCTGAATCAACAGCGTGTGGGTATTGTCCTCACCGGGATTGATGGTTTGATAGGGGCTCAATACAATCTGCAGCGGCGCTGCGGGGTCATACTGGATGGTGATATGCCGATAGGCGATTTCCAGCGCCTCCCACGTGGCATAGTCCACTTCACCCGTCATGGGCAGCTCGTTTTGGCGCTGGAAAACGAGGACTGCGTTGCGCGTTTTCGGCCCGTAAATCCCGTCGGGCACGATGGGGTTTGGCGCGCCATCTTGCTGGGCGAGCGCCCGAAGGATGAATTGCAGCGTGCGAATGCGTGTCTCGGGAACGGTGACTATAGCCATGTGGGCGTTCCTCCTCCGAAATCCGTGTCACCCTCGCGCAGCGTTTGCGTCGCAGCCTGCGCGAGGTAGGAATTGTTTGTAAAGATGAGCTGGTCAACTGCGACAACGATTGCAGCGACGGTTTCCGGGGTCAATTCGCCCGTAACCTCCAAGCCGGACAGTTCCTGCACGACCCGCAGCGCATTGCGGGTTGCCTCGTCGAGCTGCCCGGTGACTGCCACGTTTGCCAGCCTCGGATTCACGGGGCCGAGGCGATCGCGCAGAAGGCGCTGAACCTCGCGGATATTTTCCGGGGTTTCCACGGCATGCGGCGGTGTGAAGGTGCGCGTTTGGTGCACGACGTTGTACTGAATGCCTGCATAGCGGTCGTAAATCAGCTGCCACGTGCGCGCATTGACAACGCCGTCATCGGGAATCCCGGCAAAGCGCTGGAAGGCAATGACCGCCGCGCGGGTATTTTGCCCGAAGATGCCGTCAATTGTAATCGGCGCGACATTGGGGATATACCTTGACAGCGTCACAAGCATATACTGCAGAATCCGCACGCTTTCTCCGCGCGCGCCGACAACCATGGGTTCGGTAAGCTGCCAGGAGTAGCCCGAAAAGGCATGCCCCTGCGATTCCAGCTCGCCGAGTTTGGTTACCGCCATATAGAGGCGCACAAGCTGATACCATGTGCTTTTTCCGACAATGCCGTCGGCTGTGAGCGAGAAGACGCGCTGGAATGCCATAACGGCAGCCTCGGTTTGCTGACCGAAAATGCCGTCAACGGGGTCAATTTTCGGAAGCGCGGGGTAGTTGACCGCAATGCGGTTGAGCATAGCCTGAATGAAAACGACCTGCTCGCCCTGCGAACCAAGCTGAAAGGGTGTGCCGGGGTAGGAGGGTGTGTAGGCAAGCATCGGCGCGTTGAGCACGATTTCTACGTCAGTTCCGTAGTAATACTGCAAAATTTGCAAGGCGTCGAGTCCGTCCTGCGCAAGCTCCTGCGAGCCCCATTGGCTCAGACCGTTGCAGGTGGCGGTTGTGCCGTTGCAGAATTTCGCCGCCAAGGGTTCGACAAAGCCGATTCTGCGCAGATAATCGTTGAATACCCTATCGACAATCCGCTCGATGGTGTCGAAAAAACTTCTGCCGTTGATGAACTTCTGGTCAATGCCTGTGGAGGAGGTAATGTCAAAATTATAGCCGCGGCTGCGGTAATACTCCGTGTAGACGCGGTTGAGGGCAAAGGAGATGATGGCAAGGATATTCGCCAGAAGCGCGGCCTCATCCCAAGTGGGGTAGATTTCGCTGGAGGCGACGTTCTTTACGTAATCGATGAATTCTACCGTAACATTTGCAGCGCCGTCCGAGGGCGAACCGAGATGCACGGTGATGTATGTAGGGACGTACGGAATGACCATCACCATACGCTATAACTCCTGCGGCGGAATGATGAAAACTTCCGTGGTATTCTTCGGCTCGAGGGATTCGCCGAGGGGGATTAACATGAGCTGCTGGTCGGTGGTGACGCCGGGGAAAATCTGGACATTTTCCACAATGATGCGCTCGTAGCCGATATGGCTTGCGGTGAGGTTGACCGTTGCGTTGGGATTTTCCATGCCGGGGCGAAGGCTTTCCTGCAAATCGGGCGCGGGCACGGGAATGGGCGGAATGCGCCCGCTTTCGTTCGTGAAGCGGCTGCCGAGCAATTCCGTATGACCCTCGGTGTTGGTTCGGGTGAGCGCGATTGCAACACCGGCAACGGGAATGACTGCGTTCGATGTAAATGCACGGACGGTGAGATAACCGTTTTCTGCCATAGAGCACCTCCTATATCAATATGGTTCAGTCTATGCATTTGGGCAGAAAATCGTGAACGCCCGCCGATTTCGGCGGGCGCTCCATATTTATGCTTTCCTACATTTTGTCGGGGGCTTCAAAGCCCAGCAGGTCGATGCAGGTTTCCAAGGCGCGCTTTGCAAGGGCGATAAGGGCGATATAGCTTTGCTTTTTCGCCTCGTCCGGCTCGGACAAAATGCGCGTCTCGTGGTAGAATTTATTCACCGCAACCGCCAAATCATAGCCGTAGGCGCAAAGCACATGCGGCGCGCTGTCGCGGTAGGAGGCCTGCAGCTGCTCCGGCAACTGCGCAAGCGTGAGCTGCAGCGCCTTCTGCGCGGGGTTGTCCGCCTCGCAGATTTGCAAGTGCGCATAGTCGCCGCAGCGGGCAAGAATCGACTTGATGCGCACAATGGTGTACAGCAGATACGGGCCGGTGTTTCCCTCGAAGGAGGCGAAGCGTTCCATATCGAACACATAGTCTTTGGTGGCAAGGTTCGACAAATCGCCGTATTTCAGCGCGGCAATGGCGATGATGCCGGCGGTTTTGCCGCCGTCGCTGACGGTCTGGTTGTCCGCAATTTTCTGCGCGATGAACTGCGTGATTTCGGAAATCAGGCGCTCTAGGCGCATCACGCCGCCCTCGCGGGTTTTGAAGGGCTTGCCGTCCTTGCCGTTCATCGTGCCGAAGCCGATGTGCTGCAAGACGGTCGATTCCGGCACGATGCCCGCGATACGCGCAGCGCGGAAGACCTGCTCGAAATGCAGACTCTGCCGCTTATCGGTCAGGTAGAGCACCTTGTCGGGGCTGAAATCCTCCATACGCTGGACAAGCGTCGCCAAATCGGTTGTGGCGTACAGGGTTGCGCCGTCGCGCTTGACCAAAATGCAGGGCGGGAGCTCCTCGCGGTCGTCCTCCCGCGCAACCGAAATTACCTGTGCGCCCTCGCTTTGGGTCAGAACGCCCTTTGCTTCCATATCGGCAAGCATGGGCGCAATATACGGCTGCGCATCGCTCTCGCCCATCCAAATATCAAAGCTGACATGGAGATTTTCGTAATTTTTCTTCAGGTCAGCCACGGAAACGCGCATAATATGCAGCCACAGCGCCGTGTAGCCGCGCACGCCGTTTTGCAATTTATAGGTTGCGGCATGCGCGCGCGCTGCGAAATCCGCATCAATCTTCGATTTTGCGCTGGCTGCGGGATAAATCTCTTCAAGCTCCGTGATGGTAAAAGGGGCGTCGGCGGGATATTCGCCCGCATACGACTCGTCGAAATAGGGAAGTTCCGGCTGCCGCTCTTGCAGCGCGGTGATAATCAGACCCATTTGCAAGCCCCAGTCGCCCAAGTGCACGTCGCCGATGACCGTATCGCCGAAATAGCGGTAGATGCGCTTGATGCTCTCGCCGATGATGGCGGAGCGCAGATGCCCGATATGCAGCGGCTTTGCCACATTCGGCCCGCCGTAGTCCAAAACGACCCTGCGCGGCGCGGGCGAAGGCGCTGCGAACTTGTCCGCCACGCGCAGAGCCTCCAAGTGCTGCGAAAGCACCGCAGGGGAAACGCGCAGGTTAATAAAGCCCGGCGCAACCGCCGAAACTTCGGAAAACACCGCGCAGGACGCCAGCTGCGCAACGACTTCTTGCGCAATCGCAAGCGGTGCTTTGCGGTGAATTTTAGCCAAGGGCATTGCGCCGTTACACTGAAATTCGCACAGGTCAGGGCGGCTCGAAACGCTTACCGTAACGGCAGCGTCTGCAAAACCTGCAGCTGCGAAGGCGCTTTGTACCTGCGCTGATAGAAGCGCAATCAGTGTTTTCATCATTCCGAGTACTCCTTTGCAAAAAGGCATCATTTGGAACAATGATAACAGAAAGTGCGGCGCAAGTCTACAGATATTTTGCGCAAAGCGCCGCCATCACAAAGCCGGTGAGGTCGGCAATCAGGGCTGCGGGTATTGCGTAGCGCGTCTTTTTTACGCCCGCAGCGCCGAAATAGACCGAGATGGTGTAAAAAGTGGTTTCCGTGCTTCCGAGCATAATCGCTGCGGTGCGCCCGATGAGCGAATCCGCGCCGTAGGTCAGCATCAAATCCGAACCGACCGCCAAGGCGGCGCTTCCCGAAAAGGGGCGAATGAGCACCAAAGGCAGCGTTTCTGCGGGGATGCCCACCACGCGCGAGAGCGGCGCGAGCAGCTGCGTGAGAAGGTCAATGGCGCCCGACGCGCGGAGCATATGCACGGCGGTCAGCAGCATCACAAGCGCGGGGACAATGGAAGCGATGAGCTTCAGCCCGTCGCGCCCGCCGTCTAAGAGCGCAGAATATACATCCTGCTTTCTTGCCAGCGCAAAGATGGAAACGCCGATCATAATCAGCGGAATCAGTAAATCAAGCATGCTTCCGCCTCCCGCGCAGCAGCTTCGCAGCGAGAATTCCGGCAGTGACGGAGCATAAGGAGGTAATCCAGACTGCGGGCAGGATGTCGAAGGGCGCACTTGCGCCCGCTGCCGCGCGAACGGTGGCAACCGTCGTAGGAAGAAGCTGAATCGAGGCGGTGTTCATCACAATCAGCAGGCACATTTCGTCCGTCGCAGTTTCGCTGCCGGAAAGAACCTTCATGCGCTTTACCGCGTTGATGCCCATCGGCGTGGCGGCATTTCCCAGCCCCATCAAATTGGCGGAAACGTTCGCGCTGAGATAGCCCATGGCAGCCTCGTCGCGCGACGCGTTCGGAAACAGTCTGCGAAATACGGGGCGCATCAGATGCGCAAGTTTTTTAGACAAACCCGCGCGTTCCATCACGCGGGCAACGCCGCTCCACAGGCACAAAGCCCCGGCAAGCGACAGGCTCAGGGTAATTGCAGCGCTTGCACCCTCCATAAGCGCGGGCGAGAGCGTGCCGAAGCTGCCTTTGAGCAAGCTCGAAAAGACCGAAAGCACCAGCATCCCCACCCAAACATATGCCATGACCATAGCATGCACCCCCTCGGGACAATCTATGGTTTCCCGCAGCAGCTTATGCGCAAAAGCCATTGACAAGGACGGGGGCAATGCGGTAGTATACGATGTGAGGTGGTACGATGAAAAAAGCGGCGATGGTACGCAGGGTCGATGAACTGGGGCGCATTGTGCTGCCCATTGAGTTGCGGCGTACGCTGGATATTGAGGAGCGCGATTTGCTGGAGATTCATCTGGATAAGGACTGCATTCTCCTGCGAAAATACATGCCCTGCTGTACGTTTTGCGGCGCAGAGCGCGGACTGCAGGAGTATCGGGGCAAGCAGCTTTGCCAAAAATGCTTGCAGGAACTGGCAGAGCGTGTAGAATAAACTGAGGGCGCATTCGTTGGAATGCGCCCTCAGTTTATTATTTTACGCCGACGGTTTGTTCTACGCGTTCGGTGGCTGCGAAAACAAGCAGCATGCCCACAGCGGAAATGGCTATCATTACCAAAAGAAGCGTGCGCACATCGAAACGGTCAACAAGCGTGCCGGAAATCAGCAGCGAAACGAGTGCCCCTACGGTATTCGATGCGCCGAGATAGGTCTGCCCCTTGACCACGTCGCGCGCGGGGATAATCGTGCCGACGTAGTACACAGAAGCGATTGCGAACAGCGCGAAGCCCAGAATTTGCGCAAGCTGCGCGGCGTAAAGCCCCCAAATCCCCGGCAGAAGCAAGGACAGCGCGATGCGCAGGGTAAAAAACACACCCGAAAGTTTCAGCCAGAAATCGCACTGTTTGCGCCTGAGCATTTTGACAAACAGAAACATGACGGGCAGCTCGACAAGGGCTGCAAGCATAATCGCCGTGCCCTGCGCGTTGCCGTCGCCCTTGAATTCTGCAATGCGGAACATGGTGTTCGACAGCGCGTTATGCCCGATATACAGCAGCGTTGTGCCGATCAAAAAGAGCATATAGCGCCCGTGATTGCGCACAAAAGCAAGCGCGCCGGAGGCTGCCTCGCGCTTTGCGCCGACAAGAGAGGATTGTTCGCGGTAGAGGGCGACGGAAAGCAGCAGCGGCACGCAGATACCCGCCGCGAAAATCGGCACGAAACTGACGCCAAAACGGGAAATTCCCCAATTCGTTATCTGCGCCGTCACGCCGAAGGAAACCGAGCCGATGCCGCGCGAAACGCCGAAATTGATGCGCTCGCCTGCGCGGATGCTTGCCATCGCCAAGGCGTTGGAAAACGACGGCAGAATCTGCAAGAAGACGCAGGCTGCGGCGTAGGCAAGGGTCGTGAGCCAAACGGCGCTTCTGAGAAAGGGAAGCGCCGCGCTGCATAGGAGCATCCCGAAACTCGCAAGTAAGAGCACCTGCCGCACGCGCAGACCCGTGCGGTCGGTTACGGCGGTTAAAAGCGGCTGGGCTGCGAAGGACAGCGCGGTTGCCACGCCGAGAAGCAGCCCCGCCCTCGTGTCGCTCAGACCGATGCCCACCAAATAGCGGTTGGCATACGAAAACACAATGCCGTATGCCCCCCAAATCCCTGCCTGCATCAGCGTGTAAAGCGGCGCGTTTCGTTTCATAGAATACCTCATTTTATCGACTGAAAGTACCAGATGGCAAGCAAATCCACGACTTCGCCGTAGGACTGCCTGCCGGTATCGACAGAAAATGCTTTCAGGTAGGAGTCATAAATCTTATCTGTCACTTTCGAGACCTTCTCGTCTTCCATTTCGCGGTTGTGCGTGACTGCCGCCGTGCAATCGGCGATCACCGCAGGCGACGCCTGCGCCCAAAGCTGCGTCGCGGCGTCGGGATCGACCCTGTAGAGCGCGTTGTAGCAGTATATAAACGCGCTGTAGTACCCCGAATAGCGGAAATCCGCCCGTGGACTTGCCTCGCAGGCAAGGAAGGCTGCAAAATTTGCCTCGTCTTCGCGGGCGAATGCCATCCGATGCCCGATTTCGTGGCACATGGTGAAGGGCAGCGAGGCTGTGAATGTGCCCGTATTCACGCCGCTTTCGCCCGTGAAGGCGATAAAAACGCCGGTTGTGCCGGTTTTTCCGAGGAGTTTACTGCTCAGGAGCTTTTTTACGCGGACGGTCGAGCCGCTGAAGCAGTCGTAATCCTGCGCCAATCGCGCGTAGCCTTCGCCCGCAGCCTCCGCCAGCGCGGAGAAATCGCCCGGCAGCATCACGCCGTCCGCGCCGCGCGCAACATCGGGCGCGGTTTCGTTCGCCATAGATAGGTAGTAGGCGGTTGCCTCACGCAGCTGCGCGGGCGTGTATTGCTGCGCCTGCAGGTCCATGCGCCGCGTCATGGAGGGCGCGAGGTAGTTCAGCCCCCACACGGCAACGAAGAAAAAAACAGCCGCGCAAGCGCATACAAGCGTGCCCGTTATCCAGCGCACAAGGCGTTTTTTCATTATCGCGCGAACGAGCGACACGAAAAACCACAGCACAAGCCCCACGAGGGCAATCTCCCAAACGGCAAAGGGGACGAGCGCCGTAATGCCCGCCAAAACGCCCAAGCACCAACGCGAAACCTGCGGATAAAAGGAGAAAAAGAAGGATTTCCACTGCGTCGCTGCAAGCAGCAAAAGCCCTGTAACCGCAAGGAAAACGCCCGCGGAAATGAGCCTGCGAATCGGTTTGATCATGGGAAGCCTCCTTATATTACCTCGCGCCCGAACAGTAGACAATCTATGCGGGTGCTTTTCCCGCCACTCTTCGTTCTCGTCCTTGCCTTGCGTCAGCAAACCTGCGTCCTCCGCCTCGATTGGCAGAAAAATCCCTCCGCCTATTCTTGCCGACTGTTCGGGTGCGGGGTAATAGCGTCGGAATTACAATAGCGCGCGGAAGAGCGAAAGCCCCGTTTCCAGCACCGACTCGTCAAAGTCGAAATGCGGGCTGTGCAGAGGCTCGCCGCCTGTGCCGAGCAGAAAAAATACGCCCGGGACGCGCCTTTGGTACTCGGAAAAGTCCTCGGTCAGATAGGTTGGCTGCGTTTGGGCAATCGGGAAGCGCGCGCGCGCCTGCGCAAGTAGCGCAGCGTCATTTGCCATCGGCGGGTAGCCGCAGCTTCGCGTTGGGACAATTTCGCAGCCGGTTTGCGCAGCAATTTTCTTTGCAATTGCCTGCGCCTTTGCCCAAATATCTTCAAACAGCGCATCGTCAAAGCAGCGAATCGAGCCTTCCAAAGAGGAGAAATCACTCACGGCGTTTCGCACGCTGCCGCTTTCCAGCTTGCCGAAGCGCAGTAGGCAGTTTGTGCCCTGCACCAGATCATACAGCGCCTGCACAAGGCGCACGGAGGCAAGCAGCGCGTCTGCGCCGTCTTCATAGCGCGCCAGATGCACACTGCGCCCATAAATCTTCATTGTCAGCTCGACGGAACGCGCCATCATGCCGCCCGCCATCGAGGAAACGGTGTTTTTCTCCAGCTCCGGCCACAGGTGCAGCCCGTAGATACGCGTAACGTTATATTTCTCAAAAATTCCCGTTTCGCAGATTTCCAGTGCCCCGCCGGAGGATTCTTCCGCCGGCTGAAATACCAGAAGCACGTTGCGAGAAGCCTCTTCGGGGTGCGCCGAAAGATGCTGCGCAAGCCCCAAGACGATCGCCATATGCCCGTCGTGCCCGCAGGCGTGCATGCACCCTAGATGCGTTGATGCATAGGGCGCGTCCGTTTGCTCCGCGATTGGCAGCGCGTCCATATCGCTGCGGAAGGCGATCGTCTCCGCTTTTCCGAAGTCAAAATAGGCGCAGACCGCGTCGCCGCAGGGCGCAAGAAGCGTGCAGGGAAGGCTTTCCAGCACTTTGCGCAGATAGGCTGCCGTTTTCGGCAGCGTTTTGTCGAGTTCCGGGATTTGGTGCAGCGCGCGGCGATATTCAGAAAGCATAGACGCACCTCCAATACCTGTATTTTACACGATGCAAAGCGCTTTTGCAAGCGGCTGAAATAGTACGAGGCGGGGATTTCCCCGCCTGAGACTGTCAAAGAAGTGCTTTGCACTTCTTTGACAAAAGGGCTTGCGGTCAGACCCGCGACTCGATGTCCGCCTATAGCGAACATCTCGTCACTCTCTGACCGATAAGTATTTTCCACGACGTACACGCCGCCGCGGAAAATGATTTGGATATTATTCGCCGCCTCCGGGCGGCGAACTCTACGAGGTTTTTAGACAAGCTGAGGCGGGGATTTCCCCCGCCTCGTACTATGAAAATATCATGTTCCCGCGGCGGAGACATAGCTTGCGAAGGTGCCGATGCCTGTATAGCGCGAGATATAGTAGCGGTTGACCAAGAAGGGATCGTCCGATGTGTTATACAGCCCCCCGACCATCTTCAGCCCGAAATTGTAATATTCGGCAGCAATTTCCAACGATAAGTTGCTGTATTTTCCCGT
This sequence comes from Oscillospiraceae bacterium, assembly GCA_031262065.1. Classification (GTDB taxonomy): domain Bacteria; phylum Bacillota; class Clostridia; order Oscillospirales; family Oscillospiraceae; genus JAZOXB01. Next base: position 48,669 of record JAISIK010000017.1, read on the forward strand.
TGGATAGCACAAGACGGACGGCTCTTTCCCCGTCAGGCGCGTAAGCGCGAGCTTCGAGTCCGCCATTTCGCGGATCAGGCGCTCTTCGCCCATGGAATCGAGGTATTCATGCGTAACGGTATGGCTCTGGATGGACACCAGACCCGAATCGGACAGTTCGCGAATTTGCGCCTCAGTCATCTTGTTCGATGTGCCGATTGCGCTGGTAATGATAAAGACGGTTGCCTTCACATTGTATTTTTGCAGCAGGGGGAAAAGCTCCGTGTAGTTGTCGTCGTAGCCGTCGTCGAAGGTCAAAATTACGGGCTTGTCGTAGTCCTCTACATGTGCCAAATCCTCAAACCAGATGGGGTCATAGCCGTTTTCGACCAGATATGCCAGCTGGGCTTCCATGTCGGCGGGGCTGACAAACAGCTCCGCAATGCCCCACATATTGTCGCTCACCGCGTGGTACATCAGCACCGGGACATTGACATCTTCGGGAACGCTGAATTCCTTCGCGCCGGGCGTGATATACAGCTTCCCGAACTCCTCGTCGTAAAACGTGCTGAAATCCAGCGCCTGCGCCAGCTCCATAAGCGGCAGATATAACTGCCCGTCGTGCAGGAACGGCGCAAAGTCGAGGGTATGGGCTTCTGCGTTTAGCGTAATTTTGCGCTCGTCCGCCGTGAAGCTGGCAGGAATTGCGCCGTAGAACCGGGCGCTGTCGGCGTTTGCAGAAAAGCCCAAGCGCATGGCAGAGGCAAAATCCGCAGCGCGAACAAAGACGTTTTCCTCCACAATTGCGACTGTAAGCAACGTGCCGTTTAAGAAGACGGATTCTTCTTCAAAGAGCAGCTCCGGGGTCGGCTCGGTGGGTTCTTCCGTAGGCGGTTCGGTGGATTCGGTGGGCTTGACGGTGGGCTGGGTCGGGCCTTCGGTGGGCGCGGTGTTCGCAGCGCCGGGAAGGTCGCCAAAGCGAAACAGCGCGATAAGAAAGAGAATCAGCACAAGGATCAGCAGTATGACAATGGCTTTTTTCATGGCAGTTCCCCCTGTGAATGATAGTTTATTTCTCTTCCAAAATTTTATTCAGTTCGTGCA
>JAISIK010000063.1 GCA_031262065.1 Oscillospiraceae bacterium
AATCGACGCCCCGGACGTAAAGCCCTCTTGTGCAAGCGCCGGGGTCAAAGGGCGCGCAGCTTTGATAGGCGGACAGAACGCCGTCCACCTCTGCGGGATTCTCCGTGGTAAAGGACAGGCGCAGCGCCCACAGACCCAGCTTTTTCAGCTCCGCCTGTTTGTCGAGCAAATACAGCTTTTTGCCGTTGAGCAGCACGCTGCGGCAGGAATCGCCGTCGCGCACCACGCGAAACTCCTCGCCCATGCGGTCGATGAGCTTCACACTGCCGCTCTGGCAGGCGCAAGCGCCCGTGCGGTTTTTAATTAAGCAGTTCTCCGTGAGCATCAGCGGCAGCCTGCCGTAAACCAGAATCTCCGTGGAAAGCGGCTTGGAAAGGTCGCGCAGCTGCGGCAGCGTCAGTTCAAACGAGGCAGTCGCCGAACTAAGCCCCAAAGCCTGCGCCTGCGCCATGGCGCGGGAGTTGCACAAATTCAGCCCGAAATCGCCCGCAGCTTCCAGCCCGCGCGAATGCGCAAGCGTCAGCTGCCCCAAATTGCCCAGAAGCACACGCTTCACGCCCAAAGGCTGCAGCAAATCCAGCTGCTCCAAAAGGGCTGCGGTTTCATCGTCGCGCACCACGCGCGGCAGCACCGCGGCAATGCACTGCTCCTTCGCCATTTTCCGAAACAGCTGCGGCTGCGCCGCAATTTCGGAAAGCCCTACGTAAAGCACCGCCGGGCGCAGGCGCAGCATCGCGGGCGTAATCTGCGCCGCCTCGCGCACGCAGATGGTCAAAACCGGGGGCGTTTTCGTGTTGCTGTGGCGCTGCTGCTCAGAATACGCGCCGATTTCCGGCGCAGTCCTGCGCCCGCGCACCGCAGTCAAATGCGCCAGCACCTCGCGGCGCAGACGATTCAGGCTTGCAGCCGAAACCCGAAGCCCGGGGTCAATATGGCTGCGCACCGACTCGCAGTAAAACGGCGTGCCGCCCGTTTTCGACAGACGCGCAGCCAAGTCCTCGGCGGTCGTCTGCCGATTCGTCGCAGCCTGTGCCGGCGCGCACTGCGCCTTGCAAATATTGCCGTCGTTATCCTGCACGGCAAGCATCATATCCTGCCCCGCCGAAACAAGGGCGTAAAACTTCACGGGCACGAGCGGCGGCTCGATATTTTCATAGCTCGCCCGGGCAGTCTGCATCAACGCCTTCGCGCCGTTCGCGGGTCTGTGCACACCGAACATCTGCGCCCCGGTTTTGCCGAAATAATAGTCCTGCGTGAAGCCCTGCCGCGAAAAAATCGTCTCCAGCTGCGCAAGCTGCGCGCCCGTGACGCTGCGCGCGCCGAGCGCCGCGCGGTAAATCCGCGTGACCGTCGCGACATATTCCGGGCGCTTCATGCGCCCCTCAATCTTCACGCTCTTCACGCCCATGCTCTCAAGCGCAGGCAGGTGCTGCACCAAGCAGTTGTCTTTCAAGCTCAACGGATAGGTTTCCTCGAAACGCCCATAGCCATACGGCAGGCGGCAGGGCTGCTTGCACTGTCCGCGGTTTGCTGAGCAGCTGCCGATCGCGCACGACATATAACACTGCCCCGAATGACTCATACACAGCGCGCCGTGTACAAACACTTCGATTTCGATGGGGCTGTTGCGGCAGATAAAGGCAATATCCTCCCGCGGCAGCTCGCGGGCAAGCACCACACGCGAAAGCCCCAGCTGCGCAGCTTGCCGCACCCCTTCCAGACTGTGGATGCTCATCTGCGTCGAGGCATGCAGGGAAATTTGTGGGGCAATCTGCTTGCAAAGCGCAACCACGCCGAGATCCTGCACAATAAAGGCGTCCACGCCCGCACGCGCGGCAGCCGTAATCAGCTCCGCCAGCTTCGGCATTTCGCGGTCGGTCACGAGCGTGTTGAGCGTCAGGTGTACCTGCACCCCGCGCACATGGCAATAGCGAACGGCTTCGGGCAGCTCTTCAATTGTAAAATTGCGTGCACCGCGGCGCGCATTAAAGGCGTCAACGCCAAAATACACGGCGTCTGCGCCGTTGCAAACAGCGGCATGCAGCGCATCGAGTGACCCCGCAGGGGAAAGCAGCTCGAGCATACGTCCGAATTCTCCGTCTATCGTTCTCCGCGCCAAAGCGGCGCGGGCAAATCTATCGCGCACACGCACTGCCAGCAAAATGCAGACAATGCGGACAATACAGGTATTATAGCACAAAAGCACCCCTTCGCGCTACCGCACAAATGAAATTTCCCCCGCAGGAATTGTCCTGCTCTTCGGCATTTTGACAAGATACGCCCTCGGCGCAGAGGGCGGACGCGCAACCACAACCTGTTGTTCCCAAGTCTACATAATACCACAAATTTTACGCCTGCACCACGCCGCAAACACAGGCTTTGCCCCCAATTGACAGAACCATGCACAGCTCTCGGCTTGCTATCTTGTGGTTTTCGGAGAAATTCTCCCGCTCTTTTTCGAGGTTTGCATAAAAATTTGTAAGAATTACACAGTCCGCCGTTTTTCCTCTGTGGTGCAGCAAAAAACCGCCCGAAGGAAGTCCCTTCGGGCGGTTCAGATTGGCTCTCAGCGCGTAAATACTTTTTTCAGCTTTGCAAAGCGGGGCAGTCCATCAACGGTTTCGCGCTGCGGCTCGCCTGCCAGCAGCGGACGGCAGTACTGCACGAATTTCTCCCCGACGAAGGAATTGTCCGAGGTAATCCAGCTCAGCGGTATCTTCTTCTCCTCGTTGGCGACATCCTCCAGGTTAACCAAAACCAACTTGCAGGTATAGCCGTTTCTGCGGCTGCAGCTGAAGCCGACCATCTTGCCGCTTTCGCCTGCAATCGCGGACTCCACTGCAAACTCGCCCGCGCGGAATGCCTCGTCAATATCCGTCTGGGAGGCGCAGTGCGCGGCGCAGCGCTGCAGCAGTGAAAGCTCGATGCCGCGCACCTTTGCGCCCGTTGCCGCGCGGACAATGGCGGTCAGCTTGGCAGCAAGCCCGCCGAGCTGGGCATGTCCGAAGCCGTCGGTCGCAGAGGTTTTCGCCTCGGAAACGAATGTGCCGTCGGCGTAGTGAATGCCCTCGGACACAGCGACCATGCAGCTGCCCTTGCCCTCGTAGACGCGGATGACATCGTCGAGGAAGTCCTGCATATCAAAGTCCACCTCGGGCAGGTAAATCAAATCGGGGCCGTCGCAGTTCTCGCTTGCCAAAACGGCAGCTGCGGTGAGCCAGCCTGCGTGGCGACCCATGCACTCGATGATGGTAATCAGGCCTGTATTGTAAACGTGGCTGTCGCGGGAGGCTTCCATAATGGAGGTGGCGATATATTTTGCAGCCGAGGCAAAGCCCGGGCAGTGATCCGTGCCGTAGAGGTCGTTGTCGATGGTTTTCGGCACGCCGATGATGTGGCAATCGTAGCGTTTCTTTTTCAAGTAACGGCTAATCTTGTTGCAGGTGTCCATGGAGTCGTTGCCGCCGTTATAGAAGAAGTAGCGGATATTGTAGCTCTCGAAAATATCCAAAATGCGCTTGTAGTCGGTTTCGTCGTCTTCGGGGGCTGCAATCTTGTAGCGGCAAGAGCCGAATGCAGAGGAGGGTGTGTGCAGCAGACGCTCGAGCTCTTCCGGGTCTTCCTTGTTCATCACCATCAGGCGCTCGTCCAGAATGCCCAAAATGCCGTTCTCCGCGGCATACACTTTGGTGACATGCACGCTCTCCAGAGCCGTTTTGATTACGCCGTATGCGCTGGCGTTAATAACCGCGGACGGACCGCCGGACTGCCCGTACAGCACTGCACCGTACAGGGGATCTTTCCATTTTTTTGCCATAAATAAGAACCTCCAGAAATTGTATTATAACGGTCAAAAGTCTTACATATCTGAGGCTATCATAGCATAACTTCCCTGCTATTGCAAGGAATCGCGCACAAAAACCGCGATTTCGGAATAAAAAATCTGCATTTCCCTTCCTGCGCCGCAACATGCGGCAGATACTGCTTGCAATTGGGGGAAAATTTTGTTACAATGTTCAAAAATGTTGCCGTACGGCATTGCCGTGCGATTGATTTTTGTATTTATTCAACAAGGAGTGTATGATTATGCCACTGGTAACCACAAGCGATATGTTCAAAAAAGCCTACGAGGGCGGCTACGCCATCGGCGCGTTCAATGTCAACAACATGGAAATCGTGCAGGGCATCACCGAGGCTTGCGCCGAGGCGAAGTCGCCGGTCATTCTGCAGGTCTCCAAGGGCGCGCGCGCCTATGCTAACCACACCTACCTCACCAAGCTCGTCGAGGCTGCCGTCCTCGAAAATCCCGACCTTCCCATCGCCCTGCATCTGGATCACGGTCCCGATTTTGAAACCTGCAAGAGCTGCATCGACGGCGGCTTCACCTCCGTCATGATCGACGGCTCAAGCCTCCCCTTCGACGAAAACGTGAAGCTGGCAAAGCGCGTTGTCGAATATGCGCACGACCACGGCGTGGTTGTCGAGGCGGAACTCGGCACGCTCGCAGGCATCGAAGACGATGTGCAGGTCTCCGATGAGGACAGCTCCTACACCCGCCCGGAAGAGGTTGAGGAATTCGTCGCCCGCACCGGCTGCGACTCCTTGGCTATCGCCATCGGCACCAGCCACGGCGCGTTTAAGTTCAAGCCCGGCTCGAAGCCGCAGCTGCGCTTTGACATCCTTGAAGAAGTCACCAAGCGCCTGCCCGGTTTCCCGATTGTCCTGCACGGCGCATCCTCCGTCCCGCAGCAATTTGTCGAGATGATCAACACTTACGGCGGCGCAATGCCCGGCGCAATCGGCGTTCCCGAAGATCAGCTGCGCGAGGCTGCCCGCTCGGCAGTTTGCAAAATTAACATCGACTCCGACCTGCGCCTGTCCATGACGGGCACAATCCGTCAGTATTTTGCGCAGCACCCGGATCATTTCGACCCGCGCCAGTACCTCAAGCCCGCCCGCGCAAACATCAAGGCGATGGTGCTGCATAAGCTCATCAACGTCCTCGGCTGCGACAACAAAATCTAAATACACCTTACAACAGCCCGCCCTCTTACGAGGACGGGCTGTCAGCTTGCAGACAAAGCTCGCCATTAGGGTCGACTTTGTCTGCAAGGCAAAGAAAGTGGTATAATAAAAGCGTAGGAAAGCTAGTAAAATCAAAGGGCTGCGGGGATGCTGAGCGAAAAATGGCTGAAAAAGGTGAAATGCTTAAGACCGAGTTTCCATGCAAAATCGAAGGCATATGTGTTGCTCTAACGACTATGCACACAACAACATAGACGCTGCGATTATGAACAAAGCTGCACTATTCTCTGAATCATATTGTAAAACCGTTCGTTTTGCAGTATAATACTGTATACTGGAAGGGGGAATCGGCATGACGGCGCTTTGGATTATCCTCGGCATCGTAGGTTTTTTCACTGCGATTCTCCTAATCCCGCTGCGGGTGTTTATGCGCTACAGCCCCGAAGGCGGTATGGATGTATATGCCAAAATTCTCTTCTTCCGCCTCGGCGGCGCAGGGCGAAAGCGCGCCAAGCCCGCTTCTGCAGCGAAAAAATCGAAAGCGAAGAAGTCCGCAAGCCCGCTCCGCCGGCTCTTAAACTTTCTCGGCATTGGGGATATGCAGTCTGTCTCCGACGGCAAGCGCAGCGCGTCCGCCAAGGGGATCGGCGCAACACTCAATCAGATTCTCGGTATCCTTCGCGCCTTGACCAAGCGCGCGCGCTGGCTTCTCGGCAAATGCGTGATGCGCCGTCTTGATTTGCGCATCATCGTCGCCGATGAGGACGCTGCGGACGCAGCCTTTGACTACGGAATGCTCTGCGCCGCAGTCTACCCGCTGATTGCGCTGCTGGAATCTCTCTTGCGGGTCAAACGGCGGCAGGTGGATATTCTCTGCGACTACACCTTTTCCAAAACCCAAGTCCACTTTGACGGACTGCTCCGTCTTCGCCTGGTGCATATCGTTCGTCTGCTGCTATTTCTTTTGTGGGACTATATCCGCAAAATATGGGAGGATAAACAATCATGAACAACATTATGCGTGTCTTTGAATTTACCGCCGCGCAGGCGCAGCAGCTTGCATCTGCGCAAAGCGTCGCAGGTGCGCCCATCGTAATCGGCGAGGTCACTGTGATTCCCATGTCCAAGGTCTCCTGCGGTTTCGCAGGCGGCGGCTCGAATCGGGTGGGCGCGAAAAAGGACGACCGCCTGTCGGCAGGCTCGGGCGCAAAGGTCAAGCTCACGCCGGTTGCCTTTTTGGCAGTATGCGGCAAGGATGTTACCATGCTCTACGCCGACGCAGAAGACGTCCAAAAATCCGGCGTGTTTGATGCGCTCAAGCCGCTGGTTGAGAAATTCCTTGCGGGCAGAAAAGAATAAGCAAAACAGCTGACAGTGTAACTGTCAGCTGTTTGCCTAAAATACTATAGCCCAAGCCCTTTGCGCAGGTTGACCACGAAGTCCTGCACATTGGTAACGATGCCGCGGGCGGAGAGGCTGCCGCGGTCTGCCAGTTTGTTGACCGCAAATTCCGACACGTCCACGCAGTAGAAATATACCTGCCGCACCGCGCCGCCCGGCAGCACGCGGAAAGAGGGCGTCATATTGCCCGATGCAATGGTGTGCAGCATAGTCGCCATACAGATCAGCGTGGTTGCACCGCGAATCTCGTTTCTCATCGCATTTTGCGCCTCGTAAACGTTTGCGTACACGGGCGGAAGCGGTCCGTCGTCGCGAATCGAACCGCCGAGCACATACGGCACGCCATACTTTTCGCAGCTGTAAATAATGCCGTTGTCAATCTTCTCTTCGCGGATGAATTCTTTGATGCCGCCATGGTAACACACGCGATTGATGGTATCGAGGTGATGATAATGCCCGTTCGGGCGGGATTCCTGCGTGTAGATATCCTGCCCCAGCGCGGTTTTGAGATAGGCTGCCTCCAAGTCGTGCGTGGCAAGGGCATTGCCCGCCAGCACCGCATGTACATAGCCGTTTTCTATCAGCTTTGCCATTGCCTCGCGCGCGTCATTGTCGAAGGCAAAGGCAGGCCCCATCACCCAGACGACCTTGCCGTGCTCGCGCTCATAGCGCAAAAGCTCGTAAAGCTCGTCATAATCGCGGGAGAACGCCGTTTCGCGCGAGCGACTCTGGCGGAAGGCGAAAACCTCCTGCTCCGCCTTTTGTTCGCGGAAGCCGTCCGGGTGGACATAGATGCCGTCCTCGCCGTTTTCCGTGCGTCCGACAAAGACCATATCTCCCTGCCGCAGCATGCGAAATTCCCGCACGAAAACTTCGCCGTTTTCCAACACGGCGACGCAGTCCATACGGCTTTCTTTGGCGAAGAGCCACTGCCCGTCATGCTTGAAGTATTCCGGGAAAATGCTCATTGCGTGGTAGTTTTCCGGCGCAACCCGATCCTTCGGCGCAGGCAGGCACAGGGCGTTCGGCGCTGCCTGAAATCTCTCCTGCGAAAAGTCGGGCGCGTAATATTCTTTCAGCTGGAACATTTTTGTTCACCTCACTATATTTCCATAATTATAGCGTGTATGCGCAGCATTTGCAAGCATGCTATTGCGGAGAAAAGCTATGAAGCATCTGGTCATCGGCATTTTCGCGCAGGTTGACGCCGGGAAGACGACCCTTTCCGAATCGCTCCTCTACTGCGCAGGACAATTGAAACGCCTCGGCAGAGTCGACCACGGCAATGCCTTTGTGGACTACCACGCGCTCGAACGCAGCCGCGGTATCACCATTTTCTCCAAACAGGCGCGCTTCCAAACGCCCGATTTGGCGGTGACGCTTGTGGATACGCCCGGGCACGTGGATTTCTCGCCCGAGGCGGAGCGCAGCATGCAGGTGCTGGATTACGCCGTTTTGCTCATCAGCGGCACGGACGGCGTGCAGGCGCACACGCAGACGCTTTGGGAGCTCCTGCGCCGCTACCATATCCCCACCTTCCTGTTTTTTAACAAGATGGACTTGCCCGGTGCAGAGCCTGCGCAGCTGCTGCGCGAGGCGCAGGCTACGCTCAGCGAGCAGTGCCTGCGCCCGTCCGACTCGGAGGCGCTTGCCCTGTGCGACGATGCGCTATTGGATCGCTATCTTCGCGGGGAGGCGATTGCGGACTGCGATATTGCATCGCTCGTGCAACGCGAGCTGCTTTTCCCCTGCTATTTCGGCTCGGCGCTCAAGCTCGAAGGCGTGCAGGAGCTGCTCGAAGGGCTGCAGCGCTTCAGCATCGCGCCGACCTATGGTTCTGCGTTTTCTGCAATTGTCTACAAAATCTCCCATGAGGCAGGTCGCCTTACCTTCTTAAAGGTCGCGGGCGGCGAACTGCATGTGCGCGATACTCTTTCTTACACAGCCCAAAACGGCGAACAGTTCGAGGAAAAGGTCAGCCAACTGCGCCTCTACTCCGGCAGCAGTTTTGAAACCGCAGCCTGCGTACATGCGGGAACGATTTGCGCCGTGCCGGGGCTAAGCGCCCTTCGCGCGGGCGATGTGCTCGGCGCGACATCGGCGATGCCCGCGCCGCTTCTCACGCCTGTGATGAGCTACCGCATCGCCCTGCCGGAGGGCAGCGACGTGCAGGCAGTTCTTCCGAAACTCCGCACTTTGGAGGACGAAGAGCCGCAGCTGCGCATTGTTTGGGACGAGCGGCTGCGCGAGATTCGCGCACAGCTCATGGGCGAGGTGCAAATCGAGGTGCTGCGCAGCCTGATTCTCTCCCGCCTTTCTCTGGACGTCACCATCGACTCCGGCGCGATTTCCTATCGCGAAACGATTGCGCAGCCCGTTGAGGGCGTAGGGCATTTTGAGCCTCTGCGCCACTATGCGGAGGTGCATCTTCTGCTCGAGCCGCTTGCACGCGGCAGCGGGCTGCATTTTGGAACTTCTTGCAGCGGGGATGTGCTCGATCGCAATTGGCAGCGCTTGATTCTGACCCATCTGGAGGAGAAAACACACCGCGGCGTTTTGCAAGGCGCGCCCATCACCGATATGCGCATCACGCTCACCGCAGGGCGCGCCCACCTGAAGCACACCGAGGGCGGCGACTTCCGACAGGCGACCTACCGCGCCGTGCGGCAGGGTTTGATGCAGGCGCAGTCTGTACTTCTTGAGCCGTATTACCGCTTTGAACTGCGTGTGCCGCCGGAGCAAATCGGCAGAGCCATCAACGATTTACGCGCCATGGGCGGCAGTTTTGAAAGCCCCGACAGCCTGGGGGATCTGCTCTGCCTGCGCGGCGATGCGCCTGTTTCCTCCATGCGCAATTATATGGCGGAGCTTACCGCCTACACCCACGGAAAAGGGCGGCTATCCTGCGTGGTCGAAGGCTACGCGCCCTGCCACAACGCTGCAAAGGTTTTGGAAGAAAACCCCTACGACCCCGAGGCGGATTTGGAAAACAGCCCCGATTCTGTCTTCTGCGCGCACGGCGCAGGCTTCACCGTCAAATGGAATCAAGTGCACGAGTATATGCATTTGGCGCACACGCTGCGTCCGCCCAAGCCCGATGAGCCTGTAAAACTGCGCACGCAGAACCTGAATTTGGACGAGAAGGCATTGCAGGCAATCATTGAACGGGAATTCGGTTCTTCCAAACGCGCAGCGCCCCGTCCGCCCGCGCCGAAAGCCGAGCCTGCGCCTGCGCAGCCGCCGAAGCGGGAATACCTGATTGTTGACGGCTACAATATGATTTTCTCGTGGGAGGGGCTGCGCGAGCAGGCGCAGTACGACTTAGACGGCGCGCGCAAGGGTCTTTTGGATATTTTGAGCAACTTTTGCGGCTATCACCCCTGCGAGCTTGTGGTGGTGTTCGACAGCTACCGCGTGAAAGGCGGCGTCGGCGCGAAGCAGGAATACCACAATCTGCGCGTGGTATTTACGCGGGAAAACGAGAGCGCAGACCTCTATATCGAGGGGCTGCTCGCACAAATCGGCAAGAATTATGCCGTGCGGGTGGCAACTTCCGACGCGCTCATCCAACTCTCCGCGCTGCGCAGCGGCGTTCTGCGCGTGTCTGCAAACGAGCTTTTGCTGCAGGTACAAGCCGCGAATAGCGCCATTTCCGCAATCCTCCGCCGTCTACAGGAGGATACCATAAAAAACCACCCGCAGTGCGGGCAGAAAGAGGGAAAGCCCTTATGAAGCAAGTTATTTTGGGGACAACCGGCATCACCACGCCGCAAAACGCCTTCGGCGCACTGCCCATCCAGCGTGTGGAGCGGACTGCCGCTGTCGCGCTTCTTCGCCGTGCATATGACGGAGGTATGACCTTCTTTGATACCGCGCGGGCTTACTCCGACAGTGAAGAAAAGCTCGGGCAGGCGTTTGACGGCATGCGGCAGAAGCTGTTTCTCGCAAGCAAGACGGCTGCAAAGACGCCTGCGGAGTTTCACAAGGATTTAGAAACCTCGCTTGCCAATCTTCGCACGGACTACCTCGATATTTATCAGTTCCACATGGCAAGCGCCTGCTATCGCCCGGGCGACGGCACGGGTCTGTACGAATGCATGCAAGAGGCAAAAAAGAGCGGAAAAATCCGCCACATCGGCATCACCGCGCACAAAATCGGCATCGCGGAAGAAATTGTCGCATCGGGGCTTTACGAAACACTGCAGTTCCCCTTCAGCTATCTGTCCTCCGCGCGGGAGCTTGCCTTAGCCGCGCAGTGCGAACAGGCGAATATGGGACTGATTGCCATGAAGGCGCTGGCAGGCGGGCTGATTACCCATAGCGCTGCCGCCTTTGCCTTTATTTCGCAATATCATTCCGTGCTTCCCATCTGGGGCATCCAGCGGGAGGCGGAACTGACGCAGTGGCTCTCCTTCTTCGATGTGCCCGCCGCCATGAATGCCGAAATTGCAGCCTTCATTGCCCGCGAGCAGGCGGAGCTGCACGGCGACTTCTGCAGAGGCTGCGGCTACTGCCTGCCCTGCCCGGCGGGGATTCTGATTCACCAGTGCGCGCGTATGTCGCTGATGCTGCGCCGCGCGCCGAGCGTGGCTTGGTTAGCCCCCGATATGCAATTGGAAATGGAGAAAATCAAAAACTGCATCCACTGCGGCGCTTGCCGCAAAAAATGCCCCTATGCGCTGGACATCCCCACCCTCCTGCAGAAGAATTACGCGGATTATCGGCAAATTTTACGCGCCGAACGGATACTTGCCGATTGATTTTCTTGCAAAATCGCGGTATAATTATTCCATATTTCGACCTGCAGGGCAAGAAACCATTTCTACGCATTGCAAACGCCGGGAAACACAAAATACATAGAGGAGAATACTTATGAATTGTACTAAATGTGGAGAGCCGATGTCCGAAGAAACCACTGTTTGTCAACACTGCGGCGAAACGCTTCCCGAAATGCCTCCCGAAACGCTTCCCGACGCGCCGCCGTCCATGCAAAAAGCCGACGATTTTATCACGCCGCCCACGACCATCCCGATAAGCGGAAGCAAGTTTTGTAAAAAATGCGGCGGCATGATTGACAAATCCAGCAAAAAATGCACATCCTGCGGGAAGCAATACTTTCGTTTCCCACAGCGCAAAGCAAAAACTGTAGGCATTATCTTAACCGTTTTTGCCCTGCTGGCTCTGCTTGGTCTGAATATATTTCAGTATGTGAAATATGCCGAAGAGATGAAAATGCAGATGGCGAGCGCCTCTGCGCAGGAAGCTAAAATTGAAACCAAGATAAAGCAGATAAACAGGCAAGCCGAAGAAATTGACGGATTGGAGCGGGAGCTTACAACAGTAAATCAGCAAAACAAAGAACTGGTGGCTTCTAACAACAAATACAGCCTGAAAGCGAGCTATTTTGACGGACTGCTTGCATTTCTTGACGGTGAGAAAATCGGCCGCGCCTCCGATGATTTCTATGCGGATACAGGCATCATTCTTGTTAATACTGCAGAAACAGACAAAACAATTACCCTAACCGCGGATTGGTACGATGCTTTCTCTGTGAAATTATTTATCTCAAATTATGCAGTTGCCGATGTTTCATTCTCAAAAGACGATTGGACTGGCAGTACTACTAAACTCAACATAACTCCTTGCTCCGCCGGAGTGGCTTCCGTTACTTTTACAAACGACCTGAATGATCAGACCTTCCAAGTATTGATCATCGTGGTTGAGGAAGACGCCGAGCCATTTATAAACACATAAAGGATGGAAAATCCTTAGATGGCAGCATCCCCCAATTGTTAGAGATTGTTCATAATTATGGCGGTTTTTGGGGTTTACAGGAATACGCCGTCTGTGGTATGATAACCGCCGTAAAAGACATACTATTCTCCTGCGCTGAGAAAAAGCATTGCGGCGGAGGAATACCAAAAAAGGGGTGCTCAGCATCAAGCTCTTCGGTTCAAAATCGCGCCGCCGAGACAAGGAAAAACCCGTCTCCGAAGATTCCGGCGCTCCCAATAAGAAAAAGAAAAAGCCGCATCGCGGTCTGCGCATCGCGTCCATATTGCTGACAATTGTTCTCGTTCTTGAGGGCTTGTACTGCTTCGTGGTTTTTACCGAAATTCCGGCAATTAAGAATCTGCGGGAGATGTATATCGAAACCGCCATGTCCACAATGTCCCACCATTGGCTTGCCGAGTGGTTCTTCCCGCAGTATATGATTGACGAAATCGTCCAGCGCACGGAAGACGCAAGAAATGCGCAGGCGGGGATCATCAGCAATTGGATTGTTGATAACACGGAACCCACCACAACGGCAGAACCCAGCGTTCCCGCTGTGGATGCCGAAGAAGTTGCTTTTTATGAGCGCTTTTGGGAGCTGGACAAAGAGAGCTTTGAGAGCTATTTGGAGGAAAACCCAAACACGCTGGCAGATGGCTGGGAAAATATCTATATCAACGAGGCGGGGCTTTCCGACGAGGGCACGAGCATCCGCACCACCTTTGGCGAGCAGGTGCTGGCAATCGACGCAAAAAACCAGATTCTGCTGATTCGCGTAGAGGGCTCTGAATATATCGGTGTGCTGGCGGTTGCCAAAGACCCGTCTAAGCTCTCCTGCGCCCCGTCGAGTTATATCGGCTCAAGCGGGCAGCAGCTCGGAACGATTGCCGAAAACTACGGCGCTGTCTTGGGCATGACCGGCAGCGGCTTTATCGACGAGGGCGGTACGGGTTCGGGCGGCATCCTCGCAGGCTATGCCATGTGCCAAGGCAAGTCCTACGGCTATCACTATCCCTACGGCTATAAGCGCCTGGAGCTTCGCGAAGACAACCGCCTGTATATCAACGACGCCAACAGCTCCGTTCCCGACACAGTCACCGACGCCGTGGAATTCTCCCCCGCGCTTATTGTTGACGGCACAGTCCTTATCGACCAATTCTCCGGCTGGAACGCCATCAACCCGCGCGCCTGTATCGGGCAGTCGGATCGCGAAGAAATCCTGATGCTCGTCATTGAAGGACGGCTTTTGGGGCGATCCTTGGGCACGGACGTGGAAGAATGCGCGGGAATCCTCAAGGAGCACGGGGCAGTGCAGGCAATGAACCTCGACGGCGGCACGAGCGCGATCATGTGGTTCGACGGCGAATACGTCACCAAATGCTCAAACACCGCCATTTCCTCGCGCGCTCTGCCCAACGCTTGGGTATACGATCGGGCTGAATAATACACGCGGGACGGAATCGGATTCCGTCCCGTTTTTTGCTCGTTTTCACTGCGGCGCATTTGGCATTTCCTACAAAATTCGCCGCCTTGCAAGTTGACAAGAGGTCATCGGTTTTGTATAATGTGCGTAGAATCCGCACGAAGGCGCATTTTGCGTTTTCCCGTTGCGTGCAATCGCAGCGGCGGCGCAACAAAAGAACGGAAAGGAACATTGCAAATGATTTACACAACTGAAGTTCAGCATATGTGCCCGGTTGCAAAGGGTGCATACCACGGTCCGGCTCCCATCCCCGAAGAGGGCAAGTGGGTGCAGGCAAAGCAGATCAGCGACATTTCCGGCTTCACCCACGGTGTAGGCTGGTGCGCACCGCAGCAGGGCGCTTGCAAGCTGACGCTGAATGTTAAAGACGGCATCATCGAAGAAGCGCTCATCGAAACCCTCGGCTGCTCGGGCATGACGCACTCTGCCGCTATGGCATCGGAAATCCTCATCGGCAAAACGCTTCTCGAAGCGCTGAACACTGACCTCGTCTGCGACGCCATCAACACCGCTATGCGCGAGCTGTTCCTGCAGATCGTCTACGGTCGCACACAGAGCGCCTTCTCCGAAGGCGGCTTGTCCGTCGGCGCATCGCTGGAAGACCTCGGCAAGGGGCTTCGCAGCCAAGTCGGCACGATGTTCGCAACCAAGGCAAAAGGTCCGCGCTATCTGGAGATGGCGGAGGGCTATGTCACCCGCGTGGCACTGAATAAAGATGACGAAATCACAGGCTACGAATTCATCAACCTCGGCAAAATGATGGATTTCATTAAGAAGGGCAACGATCCCGCCACCGCGCTGGACAAGTCTAAGGGTCACTACGGGCAGTTCGATAACGCTGCGAAGTATATCGACCCCCGTCACGAATAAGAGGAGGAGCGCAAGATGGCATTATTTGAAAGTTACGAAAGAAGAATCGACCGCATCAACGGCGTTCTCGCAGAATATGGCATTGCCTCTGTTGAGCAGTGCAGAGAAATCTGCCAAGCGGCAGGCTTCGACCCCTATGAAATCACCAAGGCAATTCAGCCCATCTGCTTTGAAAACGCCTGCTGGGCATACTGCGTAGGCGCTGCCATTGCAATCAAGTCCGGCGCGAAGACTGCAGCGGACGCCGCAGAGGCAATCGGGCTGGGCTTGCAGGCGTTCTGCATCGAAGGCTCTGTCGCGGAAGACCGCAAGGTCGGCATCGGTCACGGCAGGCTCGGCGCCATGCTCCTGCGCGACAACACGAAGTGCTTCGCCTTCTTGGCAGGTCACGAGTCTTTCGCGGCAGCGGAAGGCGCTATCGGCATCGTCCGCAACGCCAACAAGGCGCGCAAGGAAGAGCTGCGCGTCATCCTCAACGGGCTTGGCAAGGACGCTGCGCAGATTATCTCCCGCATCAACGGCTTCACCTATGTGCAGACGCAGTTTGACTACTACTCGGGCGAACTGAAGATCGTCAAGGAAATCCGCTATTCCGAAACCGAGCGCGCAAACGTCCGCTGCTTCGGCTGCGACGATGTGCGCGAAGGCGTCGCCATCATGCACCACGAGGGTGTTGACGTTTCCATCACCGGCAACTCCACCAACCCCACCCGCTTCCAGCATCCTGTCGCAGGCACTTACAAAAAAGAGTGCAACGAGCAGGGCAAGCAGTACTTCTCCGTTGCCTCCGGCGGCGGCACGGGGCGCACCCTGCACCCGGATAACATGGCGGCAGGTCCTGCCTCTTACGGCATGACCGACACCATGGGCAGAATGCACTCCGACGCGCAGTTCGCAGGCTCGTCCTCCGTCCCGGCGCACGTCGAAATGATGGGCTTCCTCGGCATGGGCAACAACCCCATGGTCGGCGCAACGGTGGCAGTCGCTGTCGCGGTTGCACAGTCGCAGAAATAAGGCTTTCAAGCTACGACCTTCCGAACTATCGGAAGGTCGTTGTGCCGCCATATTGTTTTTTCCATGCAAATATGGTATATTGAATCCGTACAAACCACAAAAGGAGAGAGAGAAAATGACACTGCAAGAACTGGCTGCGCGCGGGAACTGGATCGTCGTTGACAAAACCATCTACGGCGTACATCAAGGCTTCCCTTTCACGCTCGGGCTGAACACCAAAAAATCGTCCGACGCACTGACCATGCTATTCAAAACGGGAAGCACCGTTCCCCTGAAAGTGGTGAAGGAAATCCGGACGAATCTGCCCAAACGAACAATGGTTGCCCAGCCGAACGGCGGCTTACAAATCATCGCCGCAAGCAACGAAAGCTGTGATGCGTACATGCTGGCAATGCAGGTGCTGAGCGCCGCAACCGCTGCTTTCCGCAACGCAAAAACCCCCATCGAGCCTCCGAAAAACTGCCCTGTCTGCAAGCAAGCAGGCTGCGACAGCGCTGCAGAGATTAACGGAAAATATGTCCCCGTACACCGCGCCTGCGTGCGAATCCATGCAGAAAAAGGAAAATCCGAAGCAAACAATAATGAGGTGAGCGGCAGCTACCTTTTTGGCATCCTCGGCGCGTTTTTAGGGGTGCTTGTCGGTTGCGTCCCGGTTTTCCTATTGGGAATCCTCGCAAAAATCGAAGTCGGATTTCTCTTCATCTTGATCCCCTTTGCTTCCTACTACGGCTACAAGTTTTTCAAGGGTCGTCTGGGCAATGTTGCGCGCATTTCCGTGATTCTCTGCTCTCTGTTGGGCTTTGTGGAATTGCAGTTGCTCCTCAACTATTACTTCTTGCGCGCCGAGGGGTATATGGTGAGCTTCGCTCTTGCAACAAAATCCTACTTTGCCAATGACTTCGCAGCCCTTCTGGATAGCACATGGTTTGGTCTTGTTTTCTTGGCTATCGGCATTCTTTATAGCTTTAAGATGCTCGGCACGACCAACCGCGATCGCATCAAACAAACGGAAAACTCGCTGCAAACCGTTATTCCCCTTTCCGCACCCGCAGCGACACAAAACAGCCTCGACAACTAAGATTCCCTGAATAAAAAGTGCTTCCGAGCAATCGGAAGCACTTCCTATATTCTACTGTTCGCTTTCGGGGCTTGCCGCGTCCTGCATTTCCGGGGCGAGGGGCGTGCCGTCTGCATCCAGCGGCAGAAGCATCCGCGGCTGCTCGTAAACGGTTTCCTCCTGCATATAGGCAAGCCATCCCGGCAGCTTCAGCGCTTCGTCCGGCGAGAGCGCCAGCACGCGCTCCTCGCTGATAAGCGCGTCTGCAATCGCAACGCCGTCGAGTTCCCCGCACCACGGCTGCCACTGCCCCTTCGGGTATATGCTTGCCACCGCGCCGCTGATGCCGTCGGGGAAGTGCGAGCAAGCGATGCGGGCGTCTAAGTGCGCACCTTTCTCCTGCGGGTATGGGATGCCGAGATAGTGGGATTTCCATCCCGACACCACGAAAATTCGCAGAACCTGCCGCGACGAAATGTCGCACCCAAAATGATAAAACAGCCCCTCACGCTCTACGCTGAGCGTACCGATGCTGTTTCCCTGCTGAAAAATAGCAAACTGCTCCATAAACAAATCCCTCCTGCATAACGATATGCAGGAGGGATCGCAAATTATACCTGCGGCAATCCGAAACTGACCGCGATCGCGCTGTCAATTTGGTTCATCATGCCGTCGTCCAGCCGCCCCATGTGCTCACGCAGACGGCGCTTATCAATCGTGCGGATTTGCTCGAGCAGAACCACAGAATCTTTCGTCAAGCCGACGTTTTTTCCTGAAAGCTCGATGTGTGTCGGCAGTTTCGCCTTGCCGGTCTGGCTGGTAATCGCTGCTGCAATCACAGTCGGTGAGTGACGATTGCCGGTGTTATTCTGAACGATCAGAACCGGACGCGTCCCACCCTGTTCGCTGCCAACGACCGGGCTCAGATCGGCATAGAAAATGTCGCCCCTTTTTACAGTTGTATCCATATACTTCACGCTCCGTGAAAAAAGTTCCCAACGTTACCAGATAACGCCGGTAAACATATTCTCCCACGCAGAAGCAAAAATTATACGCCAAGGACTCCACTTCATTCTATGCTGCAGGCTGTCGAATTATACAATATACTGCAGAATTTCTGTTTGTGTCTGTCCGTCGAAGTAGATTCGGGGGATTCTCTTGTTAATTCCGCACAAAACTTCATAGGGAATTGTGCCCAATCGATTGGACAGGCTCTGCACCTCAATGCAGTCCTGACCGCTTTCCCCGAAGATGGTCACGGTATCGCCGACCTTCGCCTCCGGCACGTTCGTTACATCAATCATGCACATATCCATGCAAACGCGTCCCGTCAGGGCAACGCGCTTGCCGTGCAGCAGGAAGGAGATATTGTTCGAGAAGCTGCGCGACAGCCCGTCTGCATAGCCGATGCACACAACCGCGATGCGCTGCTTGCGGCGCGTGGTGTAGGTGCGCCCGTAGCTGAGGGTAATGTTCGGCGCAAACTCCCGAATCTGCGAAATCATGGAACGCAGCGCCATCACCGGGCGCAGGTCAATCTTTTCGCGCATATCCTGCGAGGGTAGCACACCGTAGGTCGCAATGCCGGGGCGAATCATATCCAAGGCATACTCCGGGTACAAAATGCGCGCGCCGCTGTTGCAGCAGTGGCGAATTTTCGGGGCAATGCCGACCGCTTTCAGCGCGTCCAGCATCGCCGTGAAGCGGGTGAACTGCGTGCAGGTAAAGTCGGCGTCCGCGCGATCTATCGAGTCGGCAACTGCAAAGTGTGTAAAAATGCCTTCGATATGAAGCGCCGGCATCTGCGCGATTTCGCGAATTTCGTCGATGGTCTGCTCGTTATCGTAGGCAAAAAACCCGAGGCGGGACATGCCGGTATCGAGCTTGATATGCACGCGCAGGCGCTTGCCCGTGCCTGCAATGCGCTCGCTCAGCTGCCGCGCATACGCCAAACTATGCACCTCTTGGCAGAGGTTCAGCGCGGTCAGATCCTGCGCGTAAAACGGCGGGGTATAGCCCAAAATCAGCACCGCGCTGCGAATGCCCGCATTGCGAAGCTGCACCGCCTCTTCGATATTCGACACCGCCAGACACTCCGCGCCCAGCTCCAAGAGATGATGCCCCATCGGCACCGCGCCGTGCCCGTAGGCGTCCGCCTTTACTACGCCCAAAAAGCGGCAGCTTGCAGGCAAGCCCTTGCGAAGCTGCAGATAGTTATACTCCAAATTATCCAGCGAAATATCCGCCCATGTTCTCTTTAAGTAGTTCATTGTTCTTACTTCCGTTCAAGCACGAAATTGAAAATCAGTGATCGTCAATTTCAGGATTCTCTGCCCATTATAGCACAGTTCGGCGCAAATTGGTACGCCATTTTCAAACCACGTATCCGCCGTGAGCTGCTTGTCGTCAAAGCCCTTGGTGTAGGTCACGCGCTCAAGCCCCTCTTCCGGTCCTGCGGATTCGATATATTCCTGCCCCCAGCAACTCACCACAATCGCAGGCGCGGCTGCCGGAATTACATCGCCCGACGCCAGCAGCCCGAAATCGACCGCCATGCCGTCATAGGTAATCTGCCCGCCGGAATCCGTAACCGTAGCGGTAATACCCGCAAGCGTTTCCGGCTGTATGATGGTTATGTCCGTTGTTCCGTCGGCGTCGCTTTCACACTGCAGCGTAAAGGCATACACCTCGTCGCCGAAATCCGCCGTGACCTCCGCCGTAAAACTGCATCCCCCTGCACGCACCAACTGCGCGCGAAATTCGATTGCACCCGATACGCCCCCCTCCTTGCCGCAGCCGGTAAAAACCAGACAAGCAAGCAGCGCCAGCGCAGCTACCATTCGCCGCAAACAGAATCACTCTCCTATTTTAATAGTCGCGGCAGCTCCTCAATCAGGTCAGTCGGCAGCAGCGAGCACTCGCCCAAGCGTTCGGCGCAGCGGTCGCCCGCCGTGCCGTGCAGCCATGCGGCAAGTGCAGCCGCTTGAAGCGGGGGCACACCCTGTCCCAAAAGTGAGACGAGAATGCCCGCCAGCGCATCCCCACTGCCGCCGGTTGCCATACCCGGATTTCCGCAGTGATTGACGTAGCACGCCTCGTCATTGCAAATCACCGTTCTGTAGCCCTTGAGAAGAACCGTGACGCCGAGCGCCTTTGCAAGCCTTTGCGCAGCCTGCGCGCGCGTTCCCTGCGTCAGGTCGCCGCCGAGCCTTGCAAATTCGCCGTCATGCGGCGTCACAATCACAGGACAAGCAGCCGCGCGTAGTACATCTATATGCCCCGCAAGCACATTTATGCCATCAGCATCGAGCACAAGCGGGCAGCTCGCCTGTGCAAGCAGCGCCGAAACCACTTCCCGCGTCTGCGCGCTGTTGCCGAGTCCGCAGCCAACTAAGCAGGCGTCGCAGCCTTGCAAACGCCGCAGAATTTCGGGAATCGCCGCGCTTGCGAGCATGCCGTTTTCTGCGGGCAGGGGAAATACCATCGGCTCAATCAGATTCCCTGCCACAATCGGGTAGACGGTCTCGGGAACGCCGACATAAACCAGCCCCGCCCCGCTGCGCGCAGCTGCCCGCGCAGCCAAAACGGGTGCGCCTGTGTAACCCACCGCGCCGCAAAGAAGCAGCACCTTCCCATAGTCGCCCTTGTGGCTCTCCCGCTTCCTGCGCGGCAGCCACTGCCGAAGTGTCGCCTCGCCGACCTGCAAATACTCTTCCATTGTTCCCGTCTCCTTCTGCGCTGCGGAATTTTTCATTAGTATACCATAAAACAGGGGCACTGTGGCGGAAAATGCTTGCAATTGGCGAAAGTATATGATATGTTTACCCAGAATAAACGCAAAGGCTTTGACCGGGCTGTCAGCTGTCAGGCAAGCGGCTTCAGAGAGGACGAATTGCTGGAAACGTCCGCCGCTGCACAGTTTTGGCTTTCTCCCGCGAGCTGCCGACTGAACGCATTTTCTGCAAGTAGGCTCGGACGGGTCATTCCGTTATCGTAATGAGTGCGCCGCGATTGCGGCGAAATGCGGGTGGTACCGCGGAAGTATGTCTTTCGTCCCCATATCGGGCGAGGGGCATTTTATCGTTTAAGGAGATTAAACTATGAAGCAGCAACTCGAACAAATCAAATTGCAAACCCTCTCGGATATCCGAGATGCGGCGGACATCCCCGCGCTGGAGGCGGTACGCGTACGCGTTTTGGGAAAAAAGGGGGCGCTTACCGCGATTCTCAAGCAGATGGGTACGCTCAGCGCCGAAGAACGCCCCATCATGGGGCAGATAGCAAACGCCGTACGCGCAGAGCTTGACGAGGCGCTTGAAGTCCGCAAGGCGCAGCTGCAGGCTGCCGCGCTGGAAGCGCGGCTTGCAGCCGAATCCATCGACGTAACCATCCCCTGCAGGCGAAGCCCTCTGGGGCATCAGCACCCGATGAACCGTGTGCTTGACGAGGCGAAAGAGATTTTTATCGGCATGGGGTATCAGGTGGTTGACGGCCCCGAAGTCGAAACCGCCGCCTATAACTTCACCCGCCTGAATATCGAAGAGGGGCATCCCTCGCGCGACCGCTCGGACACCTTCTATTTCACAGACGACGATTCCATCCTTCTTCGCACGCAGACGAGCCCTATGCAGATTCGCGTTATGGAGAACACCCGCCCGCCGATTCGCATTGTCGCGCCGGGGCGCGTTTACCGCAAAGACGAGGGCGACGCCACCCATTCGCCGATGTTCCACCAAATCGAGGGGCTGGTTGTCGATGAGGGCATCACCATGGGCGACCTCAAGGGCGCGTTGGAAGTGCTTGTGAAGCGGCTTTACGGCGAGAATGCGGTTATCCGCTTCCGCCCGCACCATTTCCCCTTCACCGAACCGAGCTGCGAGGTGGATATGCAGTGCTTCAAGTGCCGCGGCACGGGCGAAGTCGGCGGACAAGTCTGCCCCACCTGCCACGGCGAGGGCTGGATTGAGCTGCTCGGCGGCGGCATGGTGCACCCGGACGTTCTTGCCAACTGCGGCATCGACCCGGAAATCTATTCCGGCTTTGCTTTCGGCATCGGCGTAGAGCGCATGGCGATGGGACGCCTGCGCATCAACGATATGCGCCCGATTTTTGATAACGATATCCGCTTTTTGTCCCAATTTTAAGGAGGTACAGCAATGAAAGTGAATCGTAAATGGATCAACGAAGACTTTGTTGACCTCTCTCACATTTCCGACAAGGAATTTGTCGATACCATGACCATCGCAGGGCAAAAAGTCGAAACCTATGAGCGCATGGACGAAGAAATTCGGAACGTCGTCGTGGGCAAGGTTTTGTCCATTGTGCGCCACGGCAACTCCGACCATATGTGGGTCTGCATGCTTGACGTGGGCGCAGATGCGCCCGTACAGATTGTCACCGGCGCGCAGAACGTAAAAGCGGGCGATCTCGTCCCCGTGGCGCAGCACAATTCGTACCTTCCCGGCGGCGTGCACATCACCAAGGGAAAGCTCCGGGGCGAACTGTCCTGCGGCATGCTCTGCTCCATCAACGAGCTGAATCTGACCGCAAACGACTACCCGGACGCAGCCGAAGACGGCATTTGGATTCTCCCGCAGGACTGCAAAGTCGGCGAGGATATCAACGTCGTTATCGGTAACAATGACACCGTGGTGGATTTTGAAATTACCAACAACCGCCCCGACTGCTACTCCATCATCGGGCTTGCCCGCGAGGCTGCTGCCGCTTTTGCCGTGCCGATGCGCCATCACGAGCCGAAGGTGCGCGGCGGGGCGCAGGGCAATCTCTTCGAGCTTCTGGACATCGAAGTGCCCGCGCCGGATCTCTGCAAGCGCTACACCGCGCGCATGGTGCGCAATGTCAAAATCGCCCCGTCGCCCGTATGGCTGCGGCAGCGGCTGCGCGCAAACGGCGTGCGCGCAATCAACAATATCGTGGATATTACGAACTATGTCATGCTCGAATACGGGCAGCCCATGCACGCCTTTGACTACCGCTACGTCGGCTCGGGAAAAATCGTCGTGCGCCGCGCACAGGAGGGCGAAACGCTCACCACGCTCGACGGCACGCTGCGCAAGCTCACGCCCGGCATGCTTGTGATTGCGGACGGGGAGAAGCCCATCGGGCTTGCAGGCGTAATGGGCGGCGAGAACAGCGAGATTATGCCCGACACCGTGGACGTTGTCTTTGAATCTGCAAACTTCGACGGCACTTCCATTCGGCAAACCGCGCTTGCCCTGGGCATGCGCACCGATGCTTCGGGCAAGTTTGAAAAAAACATCGACCCGCTGCTCACCCTGCCTGCGGTTGACCGCGCCTGCGAACTGGTGGAGCTTTTGGGCGCGGGCGAGGTTATGGACGGCGTGATTGACGTGCTGAGCGAAATTCCCGCGCCGCGCACCCTTCCGCTGGAAGCAGAGAAAATCAACGCCCTGCTCGGCACGGATATTTCCGAAGCGGATATGGCCCATTATCTGCGCCGCTTGGAAATCCCCGTAAACGAGAAGGAAATCGCCGTCCCGTCTTGGCGCCCGGATTTGCAGCGCTGCGCGGATATTGCAGAGGAAGTTGGGCGGCTCTACGGCTATAACAACATCCCCACCACCGCTTTCCGCAGCGCAACCACGCAGGGCGGCTACACGGCTGCGATGAAGCTGGAAAACAAGGCAGGCAGCCTCTGCCGCAGCCTCGGCTACAGCGAAATTCTTACCTATTCTTTTGTCTCTCCCGCAAGTCTGGATATGATTCGTCTGCCGGAGGATTCCCCCCTGCGTGAAACGCTGAAAATCCAAAATGCCCTCGGCGAGGACGCCTCGGTCATGCGCACAATCGCCCTGCCGTCGATGATGAGCATTCTTGCGCGAAACAACAACTACCACAATCAGGCAGTCCGCCTGTACGAGCTTGCCAAGATTTATCTTCCGCGCGAAGGGCAGGAGCTGCCGGACGAGCCGAAGCAGTTGGTCTTCGGCGCATACGGCGACGATGTGGATTTCTTCTCTCTGAAAGGCAGCGTGGAGGCGCTCTTGCGGGGTCTGAACGCCAAGCCTGCGGTTTATGAATCGCTGCGCGACAATCCCAGCTTCCACCCCGGTCGCTGCGCGAGCATCCGCATCGACAATGTATATGTGGGCGTAATCGGGCAGGTGCATCCGCTCGTTTCTAGCAATTACGGCATCGACCGCGATGTTTACGCTGCGCAGCTGGAGTTCACCGCCATTGCAAAGCTCCTTGCCCCCGAGGCAACCTATCAGCCGCTGCCGAAGTATCCGTCCGTTGCGCGGGATATTGCCCTGCTTTGCCAAGAGGGCGTCACCGCAGCTGCGCTGGAGGCCTGCATTCGCGCAGCAGGCGGGGCGCTTCTTCGCGATGTGGAGCTGTTTGATATCTACCGCGGCGTCGGCATCCCCGACGGCAAAAAGAGCGTGGCGTTCCGCCTGACACTGCGCGCAGACGAGCGCACCCTCACCGACGCGGACTCCGAAGAAGTCGTGGCGAACATCCTAGCCAAGCTGGAATCCGCTTTGGACGCCAAACTTCGCTGATTCGGGCAAAATTCGTAATTTATTTACAGACTTCTTCTTTACTTTGCAGACAAATTGGGGTATCATAAAGGAAAGATCAAAGGAGGTGGACGTTTTGGACGACAATACCATTAAATTTGCCGTTCCGATGGAACATGAGCAGGAGATGAAGCACATTCTCTCCACAGTTTACCAATCCCTCACGGAAAAGGGCTACAACCCCATCAACCAAATCGTCGGATACCTTCTTTCGGAAGATCCGACCTATATCACGAACTACAATAACGCGCGCAGCCTCATCTGCAAGCTCGACCGCGACGAACTGCTGCAAGAGCTGGTTCGCCACTATCTCTTCAATTAACGCATTCCAGAGGCTTCTGCTTTCGGCGGAAGCCTCTTTTTCCCGAAATTCATTTGTATCCTCCCACAACATCCAACCGTCCCCGGCACAAAATACGGACCGATTGTATCGTTAGAAAGTCGTTTAGTTACAAGATGTGGTAAATTTTCTGCAAGGTATTGACAAAATAGTTTCTATCTGTTACAATTTGGTTACATTCTATTGGAGGTTTCTATGTCCGAAAAAAATGAAGTCCTGATGTACAAGGGGCATCCCCTGATGCGCAAGGACAATCTCGTCTACTACGGGTCGATGGCGGATGAATACATCGTCATGATCCAAATCCTCGAATCGAAGAAGCTGGAAGACCTCGACCTTGCTACAAAGGTTTCCGTTCAGCTGCAACTCACCGCTCCCGACGCGAAAGCAAGAGACCGCGTTGTGAAAAAGAGCGAAAAAGATGGCTTCTACACCGCTTTGGATGTTGGCTGTGTATGGCTGGAGCGTGCGCTCAGCGCAAAATAGAAAAACCTCGGGAGGTTACATAATGAAACGTTTGTTTAGAGCAATTCTCATTCTTGCACTTTGCATCGCCGCAGTCGCGGCGCTTGCCATGACCACGGATGCAACGGAGCTGAAAACCGGCATCGGCATTGTAGACGCTAACGGGCTTCGCCTTCGCGCAAAGCCGAACACCGATGCAAAGATTCTCGCCACCGCGTCCAACGGCGACAATGTCGTGATTATCCGCAAATCCGGCGACTGGTACTTAGTCAACTACAATCTGTACATAGGCTACATGCACGGCGAATATTTAGAGGTGAAAGAGCGCGAGAATATCAACCTCGGCGACGGCTCGATTGACCCCGCAATCGCCAATATGCGCAGCGGACCGTCCACTTCCAGCTCCCTCGTTGAGCAGGTTTCCAAGAACGAAAAGGTCTACATTTTCGGCTTCAACACCGGCTGGTACAAAGTCAAGTACGACGGCAAAGTCGGCTACATCCGCAGCGATTTGGTAACGCTCCTTGAAAAGCCCGAGGGCAATCGCGGCTCTACCGCCTCCGGCTCCTCCGGCGGCTCTTCAAGCACCAGCCTCGGTCAGCAGATTTCGACCTATGCGCAAAGATATGTCGGCTATCCCTATGTGTACGGCGGCACTTCCCCCTCCGGCTTTGACTGCTCGGGCTTTGTGCAGTACGTATATAAGCAGTTCGGCTACAGCATCAACCGCACCGCGACGGCGCAGCTGAGCAACGGCTACAGCATCTCCTACAGCAACCTTGCCCCCGGCGATCTGGTCTTCTTCGGAAGCGGCAGCTCCGCCTCGCACGTGGGGCTTTATATCGGCGGCGGCAAATTCGTCCATGCGTCGAACCCAAGCAGCGGCGTGAAAATCTCCGCCCTGTCGGAGAGCTACTACGCCAATAGTTACATAGGTGCAAGAAGAATCGTGGGATAAGTCCCTTCATACATCGAGCACCCTGCATAGTGCAGGGTGCTCGTTTTTTATCTAATAGAAGGGCTTCTTTAGATAAAGATGATTGCGGCACGAGCCGCGCCTCCGTGCGGCGAACTTTACGATTTTTCACAATTTTGTGCTGTGCGCTCGAAAATTTCTGTCAAAATTTTCAGCGGCTGTTTGCGACAGCTTTCCATATACTACACGAAGAATATTTTCGGAGGTTGATTTTTATGGAATCCAATCATCGCGGAAAGCAAAGCCTTGTTTTTCCGCAACCGCCTGCCGTGCTTTCTTATGCCTCCGTTGCGGGAAAAAAAGAGTCGGAAGGTCCGCTGCGCGACAGCTTTGACGTAGTCTCGAAAGACACCAGCTTCGGCGAAAAAACATGGGAGAAAGCCGAAACACAGATGCAAAAAACGGCGATTGCACGGGCGCTGGAGAAGGCAGATTTGCAAGAGAGCGATATTCACTGCGCCTATGTGGGCGACCTTCTCAATCAGTGCATCGGCTCGACCTTTTCCATGCGCAACAACGGCGTCCCGACTTTCGGGCTGTACGGCGCGTGCTCCACAATGGCTGAAAGCTTGCTTCTCGCCTCTATGAGCGTCAGCGGCGGCTATGCAAAGCGCGCTTTGGCGCTCACATCCTCCCACTTCGCCTCTTCGGAGCGGCAGTATCGCTTCCCCCTCGGCTACGGCGGGCAGCGCACACCCACCGCGCAGTGGACGGTAACCGGCGCAGGCGCGGTCATCTTGGGGCAGCAGGGCGACGGTCCGTTTATAAGACGCGCCACGGTGGGAAGCATCGTCGATAAAGGCATAAAGGACGCAGCGAACATGGGCGCAGCGATGGCGCCTGCCGCTTTTGAAACCATCCGGGCGCATCTGGACGATTTTTCTCTCGCCCCCGAAGACTATGATGTGATTGTCACAGGCGACCTCGGAAAATTCGGCAGCCAACTGCTTGTGGATTTGCTCGAACGCGAAGGCATCCGTATCGGCGAACGCCACGAAGACTGCGGCGTACTGATTTTCGATATAGAATCGCAGGACATGCACTGCGGCGGGTCGGGCTGCGGCTGCAGCGCCTCGGTGCTGTGCGGACACTTGTTCGGGCGGCTGAAAAAAGGCGAAATCAACAATCTTCTTTTCTGCGGCACAGGCGCGATGCTCTCGCCAATCTCCACACAGCAGGGCGAATCCATTCCGTCTGTCTGCCACGCAGTGTCTATCCACAACGAAAGGGGTTAACGCCATGGAATACTTGAACGCATTTCTCATCGGCGGGCTTTTATGCCTTATCGGGCAGGTTTTGATTGACAAAACCAAACTCACCCCTGCGCGCATCTTGGTTTCCTATGTCGTCATAGGCGTGCTCCTCGGCGCAGTCGGCGTGTACAAATATGTCGTCGATTTCGGCGGTGCGGGCGCAACCGTGCCGCTCACCGGCTTCGGCTACAACTTGGCAAAGGGCGTGCGCAAGGCGGTTGACCGCGACGGCTTCATCGGCATCTTTACAGGCGGCATGACCGCAGCGGCAGGCGGCATCGGCGCTGCCATCATCGCAGGCTGGCTCGCGGGATTGGTATTTAAGCCCAAGGATAAATAGTCAGACATTGGATAAACTACTAGCGCGGAATACTCCGCGAAACGTATGTATTTGGAGGAAATTTCAAATGGATCAGCAGAAACAGAGCAAGAAAAACCAGAGCAAGAACGAGCAGAACCGTCAGACCAGCAACACCAACACGCACGATACCGACACTTCCAACGACTGCAAAGACTGCAGATAAAGCAAATCACCCCACCGAAGAACTCTTCGGTGGGGTGATTTCAGCTTGATTAGTTTTTAACAGAGCCGTCGGCGTTGAAGACAGGGAGCTTTTCGAGATAAATAATATCGTCGCGCTCCTGCGCCTCGCCCTCCGCCAAAATTGCCATTCTGCCTGCAATAATACCGCCCGCATCGAGCACCAACTGCTCGATGGCAGCCAGCGACTCGCCGGAGGAAATCACATCGTCAACGACCAAAATACGCTTGCCGCGCATCAGCTCGGCGTCTGCAAGATCCAGATACAGATGCTGCTCGCGCGCGGTGGTGATGGAGTTCACCGTTACGTCAAACACGCCCGACATATACAGCTTCGGGGCTTTGCGCGCGAGGAAATACTTATTCTGCCCGCTCTGGCGAGCCATTTCGTGAATCAGCGGAATCCCCTTCGCCTCTGCGGAAATCATATAGTCATACTCCGGCGTTACTTTCAGCAATGCGCCCGCCGACGCAACCGTCAGCTCCACATCGCCGAAGATTACAAAAGCGCCAATATACAAGTCCTCCGTCACCTTGCAAATCGGCAAGTCGCGTTCAACCCCTGCAATCGTCATTTTGTAAACCATTGAGCATTCTCCTTTTTTACCGGCTGTCCGGGTCTTCGCACCGTATTATTATATCCTTAGATTCGCAAAATGTCAATTATCCATTTGCAAACTTGCCATTTTCCGCCTATATCTTCTGTTTTTCGCGTAAAATCGGGGCGTTTCTTGCTGATAGGCGCGCGTTTTATCGATTTAACGCAAGAAAGTGCGGGGAATTTTGCGGGATACTTTGGCGGAAACTACAAAAGATATTACCCCGCACCCCGAACATTCGGCAAGAATAGGCGGCGGGGTTTTTCTGCCAATCGAGGCGGAGGAGGCGGGCTGACGCCCGTCAAGGACGACAACTGACGCCCCAAGAGCGCAAGCCGTAGGCGATGGGCGATTGGTCGGCGGAAGGGGTACTTTAGTGCAACTGACGCCCAAAGAACGCGAGCCGAAGGCGACGTGTGAAAATGCATCCCTCGTCCAAACCGCACGAAATGAATTTCGTGCGGAGCGACAACTGACACCCCAAGAGCCAGAGCCAAAGGCGATAGGCGATTGGCTGGTGGAAGGGGTGCTTTAGTGCTAAGGGAAGAAGCGAATGTGGAGTTTGCGGCTTCGACGCAAACGGAACGAAGCGCGTTTCCTTTGGAGCAGTGGAGTTTGCGGCTTCGACGCAAACGGAACGCAATGCGTTTCCTTTGGAGCACGCCCGCACAGATTGTCTGCTGTTCGGGGTGCGGGGTAAATCAGCAAAGAGGTGATATGAATGCAAGAGGACGTCACAATGCTAAATAACATCCGTCGGCAGGCGCAGTCCGGCGCAAACAGCGTGCGCGCCGTGTTTGACAAGGCGCAAAGTCCTGCGTTTCGCAGTGCTCTGCGGCAGCAACTGCAGGAGTACGACCGCATCTACGCCGAGGCGGATATGCTTTTGGCTGCCCGGCAGGGAAAGCGCAGCGATATAAGCCAAGTCCGCAAATATGCAAGCAGCCTTTCGAGCAAGCTGCGTCTTCTCGGCAGCAGCGACACGACCAGCGCAATCGCGCAAATGATGCTGCGCGGCAGCGCCCGCGGTCTGCGGGAAGGCATGCAAAACAGCCGCAAAATCGCCGTGCTCGACCCGAAGGTCTCTTCCCTCTCCAACCGTCTTCTGCAATCCACGCAGGCAAATATAGAGCAAATGCAGCAATTTCTATAAACCAAGGCTTG
>JAISIK010000030.1 GCA_031262065.1 Oscillospiraceae bacterium
TCCTTTTCCGTCGGCTTACACAAACGGTACATTTAATTTATCACACAGTATTGGATTTTGCAATGATTTTCATTAAATTTAGTCAATTTTTCATCGACAGTCTTCGACATCTTTATACATAATCACTAAATATGGTTTTGTGCGACGCTCTTCGACACAATCGATACGTATTTCTTAATATGCATGTCGAAAAATCTGTTAACACTTCTTGCGATGAATAGCCACATGTCCGTCCGCGAAACTCACGAAAATCGCCTAATACTCATTCCAAATTAGAAATTTGGAATGCTGCACTAAAGCACCCCTTCCACCTGCCAATCGCACTTCGCGTTTCGCTCGTGCTCTTGGGGTGTCAGTTGTCGCTACGCGGCGCAGCTATATGCAATAGCAGCAAAAGAGCCTATTGCGGCTCTTCTTTTCTGCTACAAGCTGATACGGGACGCAAGACCAAAGGTTACGAAGGGAAAGATCGTGTGAAAGAAAACCGTCAGGGTTGTCTTTCGCGTTCAATAAAAGACGGCTTGCAGAACTTTTTGAAAGCGCTGCAAGCCTAAAGCAGCAAAAGAGCCGCAATCGGCTCTTTTGCTGCTATTGCGCATTTCTTTCCAGCCAGATAAGGAGCACCGCCACGTCTGCCGGGGAGACGCCGGAGATTCTGCCCGCCTGCCCGATGGACTGCGGGCGGATTTCGCTGAGCTTCTGCTGCGCCTCCAGCCGCAGACCGGCAATCTCGTGATAGTTCATATCTTTCGGAAGCCCGTGTGCCTCCTCGCGGCGAAAATCGGCAATCTGCCGCTCCTGCCGCTGCAAATAGCCCTCGTATTTCACGCGAATTTCGACCTGCTTGCGCACGCTTTCGGGAAGCGCTTCGCGCTCGCGGTCGAAGGGCGCAAGCAGTTCATAGCTTACATTCGGGCGGCGCAGCAAATCCAGCAACCGCGCAGAGCCCGTAAGCTGCGCCGAGCCGACGCGCTGCAGCATCTCGTTGAGCGCGGGCGAGGCAGGCACCCCGCTTGCGGCAAGCCGCTGCATTTCCCTGCGAACCTGCGCGTATTTCTCCTGCACGGCGGCATATTGCTCGTCCGAAATCAGCCCGATTTCGTGCCCGATGGCGCAAAGGCGCTCGTCTGCGTTATCCTGCCTGTGCAGCAGGCGGTACTCGCTGCGAGACGTCATAATGCGGTAGGGCTCTTGCGTGCCCTTCGTTACCAAATCATCAATCAGCGTGCCGATATAGCCGTCCGCGCGCTGCAGGCGCATGGGCGCTTTGCCCATTATGGCGCGCGCGGCATTTACGCCCGCAACAAAGCCCTGCGCAGCAGCTTCCTCGTAGCCTGACGAGCCGCAAAACTGCCCCGCGCCGTAAAGCCCTTGCAAATGCTTGCACTCCAAGCTCGCCTGCAGCTGCGTCGGATCGACGCAGTCGTACTCAATGGCGTAGGCGGGGCGCATCATCTCGACATGCTCCAGTCCTTCGATGCTGCGAAGCGCGGCAAGCTGCGCCTGCACGGGGAGGCTGGAGGAAAAGCCCTGCACGTACACCTCCTGCGTGTCCAGCCCGCAAGGCTCTAAAAAGAGCTGATGCCGCGGCTTGTCGGCAAAGCGGACGATTTTCGACTCGATGCTCGGGCAGTAGCGCGGGCCGACGCCTGTGATTGTGCCGTCATAAAGCGGGCTGTGCGCCAGATTCTCCCGCAAAATCTCGTGCGTCCGCGCGTTGGTATAGGCAAGATAGCACACCGCGCGGTTGCATGGCACGGACTGCGTCGAAAAGGAAAAGGGCTCGGGGTGTTCGTCGCCCGGCTGCTCCTCGAGCTTGGAATAGTCGATGCTGCGGGCGTGGATGCGTGGCGGCGTGCCGGTTTTGAAGCGGCGCATACGCAGCCCCAAGGCGCGTATGCTCTGCGTCAGGGCGGTTGCGCTGTGCATCCCGTCGGGGCCCGATTGCATGGAGCATTCACCCGTAATCACGCGGCTGTCTAAATATGTGCCCGCGGCAATGATGCAGGCTTTTACAGTGTATACCGCGTCAAACTGCGTCACCACGCCGCAAACAGCCGCGTTTTCGGTGAGAATTTCGGTAACCGTCTCCTGCTTCAGCTCTAAATTCTCCTGCGCCTCCAAGCAGCGCTTCATATAGTCTTGATAGCGCCGACGGTCTGCCTGCGCGCGCAGGGAGTAAACCGCCGGACCTTTGCTCAAATTGAGCATGCGATACTGGATGCAGCAGGCGTCGGCGGCGCGCGCCATCTGCCCGCCGAGGGCGTCGAGCTCGCGCACCAGATGCCCCTTGCCCGTGCCGCCGATTGCGGGATTGCAGGGCATATTGCCCACCGCATCGAGATTGATGGTAAAAACCACCACCCGTGCGCCGAGCCGCGCGGCAGCCAGCGCCGCCTCGATACCCGCATGCCCCGCGCCGATAACTGCAATATCATAAGTTCCTGCGTGATAGCGCATGATGTTCGCTTCCTCTACAGTGGTTGTTGTTTGATTTTGGCATAGCGGCGCGGATAGGCGGTCGGCGTTTTCGACACCTTGCGCGAGACGATTACGCAGCGCGCAGCGCCGCCAATCTCGTAGCGCACAATATCCTCCACCTTGCAGCCGAGCACCATAATGGCGTGGCGGGCGCGGCGCAGCTCCTCATCGGCTGTGGCTGCCTTCATCGCCAGAAATACGCCGCCCACGCGCAGCTGCGGAATGCAAAGCTCCGCCAAAATGGGCAGCGGCGCGACCGCCCGCGACACCGCAATATCGAAGGCTTCCCGCCTGTCCCATTCCTCCGCCCGCGCGCAGACGCAGTTTGCGGGAATGTCCAGCTGCGCAGTTGCCCGCGCAAGCCAAGAAATCCGCTTTTGCAGGCTGTCGAGCAGCGTCAAGTCTATCGACGGCGCGGCAATTTTCAGCGGCACGCCCGGAAAGCCCGCGCCGCAGCCGACGTCCACCACCGATTTTTCGGCAAAATCCGTCATATTCAGCAGCGCCAGCGAGTCCGCAAAATGCAGCCTTGCCACGTCTTCGGGCTGCGTAATCGCGGTGAGATTCATCACCTCGTTCTGCGCAAGCATCGCCTGCGCGAAGGCAAGCATTTTTTGCACTTGCGCGTCAGTCAGGGGAATATGCAGGCGCGCGCACTCGGCGCGCAGCGTGTTTTCCATGCCGTTTTCCTCACTTTCCTACGCAAAATCGCTCGAAAATCCGCGCGGTAATATCCTCGCGTACGGTGCGTCCGCTCAGCTCGCCGAGCGCCTGCATCGCGGCTTCCACATCCGTCAGGACGGCGTCGGGCGTCAGCGCGCCCTGCAAGGCAGCCTGCGCGCGGGAAATCGCGTCATGCGCCCGCGTCAGCGCGCCGAACTGCCGCGCGTTTGTCACAAGACTGCCGTCATAGTCGCCGTCTTGCCCATACCACTGCTCAATTTGCGTGGTGAGCTGCTCGAGCTTGTCCCCGTTTTTCGCGCTGACGCAAAGCACGGTTTCAAAAGGCAGCTCACGCGGCGAAACCGCCTGCGGCAGGTCGCTTTTGTTGATGAGCGCGATGCTGCGCGGGGCAAGTTTTGCAGCCTCCATCGCAGAAAAATCCTCCTGCGTCAGCGCTTTCGAGCCGTCGCAGACAAAAAGCGCCAA
Source organism: Oscillospiraceae bacterium (assembly GCA_031262065.1). Lineage (GTDB taxonomy): Bacteria > Bacillota > Clostridia > Oscillospirales > Oscillospiraceae > JAZOXB01. Next base: position 3,631 of record JAISIK010000030.1, read on the forward strand.
TTGCGCCCGCTTTGCAGCCTCCATCGCCCGCTGCACGCCCATAGCCTCGATTTCGTCGCCCGCCTCGCGGATGCCGGCGGTATCGGTCAGGCACACGCGGACGCTTCCCAAGCGCACCGTCTGCTCGACCGTGTCGCGAGTCGTTCCCGCAATATCGGTGACAATCACGCGCTCGAAACCCGCCAAGGCGTTCAGAAGCGAGGATTTCCCCGCATTCGGACGCCCCAAAAGCACGGCTTTCACGCCGTTCTGCAAGTATTTGCCGCGCTCGTAGCTCTGCAAAAGGCGCGTAAGCGCGGCGCGATTCGCCGCAAAAACGCTTTGCATCTGCCCGGCGGTAAAATCCTCGATTTCCTCGTCGGGGTAGTCCAGCACCGCATGGAAATGGCTGCAAAGGTCACAAAGCGCGTCATAAATCGGCGAAATTTGCCGCTGCAGCGCCCCGGCGAGCTGCCCCGCCGCATTGGCTGCTGCCTCGGCGCTGTGCGCCTCGATTAGGTCAATGACCGCCTCCGCCTGCGTCAAATCCAGCTTGCCGTTCAAAAAGGCGCGTTTGGTAAATTCGCCGGGAGACGCCTGCCGCGCACCTGCAGCGAGCAGGGCCTCCATGGCGGAAGCAAGCACGGCGGGGCTTCCGTGGCATTGCAGCTCCACGGTGTCTTCCCCCGTGTAGCTGTGCGGCGCGCGCGCGCAGACCGCAAGCGCATGGTCAATCACGCGTCCCTTGCGGTCGCGCACAGTGCCCATGGTCAATTTGCGGTTCGGCGCGTGCGTAAGCGCAACGCCATTTTGCGGCGTAAACACCTGCGCTGCAAGCGCCGCGCAGCCGCTGCCGGACAGGCGAATAATGCCGATTGCGCAGGGGCTTTTGCCCGTGGCAATGGCTGCAATGATGTCCGCCATATCAGGGTAGGACCTCAGCGAAGAATTCCGCCAGCTCCTGCGCACGACCTGCCTTGAAGGGCGAGTCCAGCCCACTGTCGCTGAGCATATCGAGCAGGGTATTGTTCGGCGCATGTTCGAGCAGGGTGTAGTACGCCTCCAGCCCGCTGCCCGCGCTCTCGTGCTCAAGCGCATAGACTTGCAGCGCGGCGTCGTTCGACACGCAGTAGCTGATAACGTAATAGGGCATAGAGAAAACGTGCTCAATATCAATCCAGCCGGAGGTATAGAACAGCTCGTAGTCGGGGTCCAGCGCGCAAACTTCCGCCATTACCTCGCTGTAGAGCGCGGTGACGCTCTCGACCGTGGGGTCTTCGAGCTCGTAAACCTTTGCCTCAAATTCATAGTAACACGACTGAAAGATAAAGGTTTCCAACGACTCAATCATCTTCGCCCGCGACAATTGGCGTATTTGTGAAGCGGGAAGGTCAACCACATCGAGCATCAGATACTCCAGCGACTGGGAGAAAACCTCCGCAACGTCCGCAGAAGAAACCGTATTAAATGTCATATAGCCTTCTGCAAAATGCCCGAATTCGTGCGTGACTACCAGCAAATCCGAGAGCGTTCCTTCCGGCGATACATACAGGAACGGGCTTTCGTAGGATTCTAAATACAGCGTATACGAGCCGGGCTTTTTGCTGCTTGAGGAGGAAATATCGTACAGCGAAAATTCGCGCATAAAGCGGTTCGCCTGCGCAATCTCGCCGCCGAAGGTTTCAGACACTTCCTGCAGCAGTTCCATCACACGCTCCCCGCTCATACTCGGAAGATAGGGACTTTCGCCGCTTTCTCCGTAAATCGGCAGCAGCACCTCCTGCAATTCCTGCGCATAGGCAAGCGCCTGGTCGGGCGTGTAGCGACGGTCGTAGTACATATCATACGCCAACTGCGCGTAGCTGTCGTAGCCCATTTCCTCTGCCAGTTCGCTGCGCACTTGCAGCAGCTGCACAAAAACCTCGCCCGCAAGCGGGGTGTATTTCTCGTAGTACAGCGCAAGAAGCTCGTTGTACGCCTCGTAGCTGATATTCGGGTCGGCTGCCGCCTCATACAAGAGCACTTCCTCGCCGTTATAGGTCACACTTGCCTCGTTTTGCAGGGCATAGTATTCTGAGAGCAGCTGCGATTCGCGCTGGAAAAGCTCGACGACCCGATCGTTACTGTATGTTCCCTCGTAACTCTCGTCGTAACCGTCAAAGAAGCCTGCGCCGAAATACAAGTCCTCCAAATCGCCGCTGATGGACGAGCTTGCCAAATCTATATAGCAGTTTTCCAAAGCCTGCTCGAGCACATCGCTCTGCTCCTCGCAGTATAAGGACTCCGCCTCGTAGTAGCTGTCGTTCAAATCGATTGTGTAGCGCACGTAGGCGATGTTCAGCATGGTGTAAAAAAGGAGATAGTCGTCGAAGGCTGCTTGAAACGCCGCCGACACATCTTCGGGAGATTCCTCCGCCAGCGCCATCTGCCCCACTTCTTCAAAATCTGCGCTGAGTGCGGCAACATCCATATGCGTGTATTCCATATCCACGAAGGACGCGTAGTCCAGCCGCGGTGCGTAGTCCCGCGCATAGCCCAAATAGGCAAATTCCTCGTCCCCCGCCATCAGCAAAGACAGCAGCGAGCAGCCCTGCAGCATCATCGCCGCAACAAGCAGCACCACAATTCCCACAATCCATGTTGTTTTTTTCATCGTATCGTCCTTTCCATTCCCGGTTCATTTTTTATGCGCCGCGCCAGTTCGCACAGTTCGCTGTGCGCCTGCGCACCGCCCGCAGCAATCGAGCATTTTTCATGAAAACGCAGGGGTGAGCCATCGAGCGCGGTAACGACCGCCCCCGCCTCGCTTGCAATCAAGCTGCCCGCAGCGTAGTCCCACGGGCTCAGGCAGCACTCAAACAAAACGTCGCCCCAGCCTGCCGCGATGTAGCACAAATCCAGCGCGGCAGAGCCGCCGCGGCGAAAGTCCAAGGTTCTCGGCAGGAGCTCCTGCACCAAGCGCACGGTTGCGGGCAGCGATTCGCGGTAGTAGATTGCACTGCCGAAGAGGAGCAAGCTCTCGCGCATGGGTCTGTTCGCGGCGAAAATCCGCGCACCGTTCAAAAACGCGCCCTTGCCGCGCCGGGCGCTGAACATCTCGTCGTAATAGGGGTTAAAAACCACGGCGTATTCCATCTTCCCGTCTACTTGCAAACCGACGCTGATGCAGCTGTGGTGCAAATTGCGAATAAAATTGGTCGTGCCGTCGATGGGGTCAACAATGAAAACGGCGGTTTTCCCCTCGATATCGTGGCTTTCGTCCTCTTCGCCGAAAAATCCCGCCTCCGGCAAAAGCGCCAGCAGGTCGCGGCGCAGCTGCTCCTGCACCTGCAGGTCATACGCCGTTACAAGGTCAAGGTGCGAGGTTTTTTCGCGCACGTCGCGCGTAATATTCTGCGCCCCGCGCAGAATCTCGCCCGCATTGCGGACAATTTCTATCATCTGTTCCAGCATGGTATTGCCTCCCAACCGATACTTTCCAATGCTATACTACCACACAACCCCCCGTTTGCACAAGCGAAAAATCCGATTTTCGGCGCAGCAAAGCGCACGGCGAAAACCGCCGTGCGCCTGTGCTTGTCCTATTCGGGGATTGCCTGCGCGAGGTATTGCCGCGCTTCTTCTGCATAGCGGGTATCGCCGCCCTTGTCGCGCACAAAGGCGTATCGCTCGGCTGCCTTCGCAGGCTCGCCCGTGGCTGCATAGATTTTGACAAGGAGACAACTTGCAGATACCGCCGCAAGCAGGTCTTTCGCCTCGCGAACTTCCCGCAGATACACTTCTTCCGCGCCATCGTAATTGCCCATGTGGACTTGAACGAACATTCGCCTCTCCGCAAAAATCTTCTCGGCTTCTTCGCGATACTTTTTGCGCAATTTCGGGCTTTTCATGGCTTCTTCCATGCGCTGCAACTCCCGCTGCGCAGCGGGGAAATCCTTCCCTTGCAGGTAGTATAGAATCAAATTCGCAGAATAGTAAGCTGCATGTATTGCCCATGCGCGCCTGTTCGGAACAGGCGGATAGGCGTCAAACAACTGTTTTGCCATGCCGAAATTGCCCTGTATCATATATGCGCCGGCAAGCGTGTGTGCCAACGCCGACCGCATTATTCTTGTGTTCTTTTTCTTATACAAGGGTGTGTAGGCGCGGATAAATTCTGCAGCTGCGCAGTTTTCATAAAGTATGTCTAGAATCTTATCGTACTTTTTCTTCGCCATCCGGAGGCAAATACGGGAGATAATCCAAACGTATACATAAAAGGAAGCGACGGATACCACGAATGCGACGAACGGCGGGAACTCCCGCATGCTTACATACACAAACGGAGCCCACCATCGGATGCACGGAAAAAATCCAATAAGAAAAAGAGATACATAGGCAATCGTTGTCGATTTGAACAGCCGTAACATATCGCACACCTCGCAACAGTTTGATTCTATCGGCGCTGCAAGCTATTTCCGCTTTGCCAAGGGGGTGGATTTTGCCTGCGCTTCATGGAGCGCAAGGATGATTTGATTCGACACCAGCCAGCCGCGCGGGGTCAGCCACCAACGGTCGTCCTCGCGGTCGGCAAGCCCCTGCTCCTGAAAGCGCAGAAGCAAGCGTTCCAGCGGCTTAAAGGGCATCAGGAAGCTGCGCTCGTATTCTTCTGCGCGCAAGCCTTGCGCCAGACGCAGGCGCAGCATCACATACTCTCCCGCGCGTTCGCGGGCGGGGATTGCCTCGCATTCGCGCAGAATCTCGCCGCGCTGCGCGATGCCGCGAATATAGCCCTGCAAATCAGAAACTGCGGTAAAGCGCTTGCCCGCGAAGTCGGAAGCTGCGGTTGGGCCGAAGCCGATATATTCGCCGCCCGTCCAGTATTTGAGGTTGTGCTTTGCCTCGAAACCCTTGCGGGCAAAATTGGAGATTTCATACTGTGTATAGCCGCGCTGCGCCAAAGCGTCCGACGCCGCAAGGTACATATCCGCCTGCAAATCGTCATCGGGCAGGTTTGCGCAGTCCTTATAGCCCCACAGAGGCGTGTTTTCCTCAACTTTCAGCGCGTAACACGATATATGCTCCGGCTTCAGCTCCAGCACATGGGCAAGCGTGTCCTTCCACGCGGTAAGCGTCTGGTTCGGAAGCCCGAACATCAAATCCAGCGAAATATTGGCAAAGCCCGCCTGCCGCGCCAGATGCACCGCCTGCTGCGCCTGTTCAAAACTATGCGGACGACCGAGCTTTTTGAGCATCTCGTTGTCGTCTGACTGTACGCCAAGCGACAGGCGGTTGAAGCCCGCGCGAATCAGCCGCTTGAGCGCGGAGGGCGAAACGCTGTCGGGGTTTGCCTCCAGGCTAATCTCCGCCTCGGGGCTCAGCGTGAAGTGTTTTTGAATCTCGTCGAGAATTTTCTCCAAATTCTCCGCGCCGAAAAAGCTCGGCGTGCCGCCGCCGAAGTAGACGCTGTCCACGCGGTAGCCCGGCGCGAGCCTGCCGGTCTCCTTGATGTGGTCAGCCAGCGCCTGCAGGTAGCTGTCGGTCGTGCGGCGGTCGCGGCTGCCTCCGATGGAGTAAAAATCGCAGTATTCGCACTTGCTCTTGCAAAAAGGGATATGCACATACACGCCCAGCGCCTTTTCCTCCGCCGCCGTCGTTCGGAACAGCGTCATAGCTGCAGCCCTCCGATTCTCGCGCGGATAAAGTCGCCGAACGCCTCCGGCGTGCCCACTTCAAAGCCGTTTTTCGCGAGGAAAAACCAATCGCGTCTGCCGCAGCGCAGAAGAATATAATTTTTGCTCTCGCGCATTTCCGTAATCACGGAGTAGCCCTCTTCCACGATATTGTCCGACTCCTGCATGCTCTGCACAAGGATTTTGTCGAAAAACTCCGTCCGCACGTGCATCGCAGTCGTACCAAAGCGGCTGAGCAGCCCCTGCTCCCAGCGGCGCAGCGCCGTTTTCGGGGCGCGAAAATGCGTGTAGAGCAGAAAGCCGATGGCAAGCACGAGAATCAGCATGGTTGAGAGCGACGACGTGTTGGGGTTCAGGATATACTGCCAAACCACCACGCCCAGAATTATCACAATCAAGCCAAAGAAGATATACGTCAGGTTTTTGGAGAATTTCGACGCCAACGCCCGCGACGCCTCAAGCTGGCAGGGCGCGTCAATGGTTGTATTTACAATGAATTGGGGTTCCATAGTCCCTCCTTCTGCGGCAATCGCCGCAATGCCTATTCTTCTGCGGTATCCGCTTCCTCGTCGCCGCGCTCGAGACGCTGCACGGCGATGACGCGGTTTGCATCCTCCACGCGCATCAGGCGAACGCCCTGCGTGGCGCGCCCGTAGATATTCACGCTGTCCACGGGCATGCGGATAATCACGCCGCCGGATTCGATAAGCATAATATCGTCCGCGCCGTCAACCACGCTTGCGCCTGCGACAAGCCCGGTTTTCTCCGTGAGATTGTAGTTTTTCATGCCCTTGCCGCCGCGGCTCTGCGTGCTTTCGCCGCGCAGGTATTCCTCGACGGGGGTGCGCTTGCCGTAGCCGTTTTCGGTAACGGTGAGCAGCTGCATGCCCTCGCTTGCGACCGCCGCGCCGACGACGCAGTCGTCTTCGCCCAAGCGAATGCCGCGAACGCCGGTTGCATCCCTGCCCATGGCGCGTACGTCGGTCTCCCGGAAGCAAATTGCCATGCCCTTGCGGGTTGCAAGCAGGATATTGTCGCTGCCCGTGGTTTTCATCACGGCAATCAGCTCGTCGCCCTCGTCGAGCGAAAGCACGCGGACGCCCGCCTTACGCGCGGTGTAGGCAGCGTCCAGACGCAGGCGCTTCACCGTGCCCTTGCGGGTGACCATCATCAGATACTCCTTGTCGGAAAATTCGCGGGTCAGGAGCATTGCGGTGACGGACTCCTCCTGCTCGATGGGCAGAATATTGACGATATTCGTGCCGCGGGCGGTTCTGCCGGATTCGGGAATCTGATAGCCCTTGCGGCGGTGCACCCGTCCGCTGTTCGTGAAGAAGAGCACATAGTCGTGCGTCGAGGCGACAAAGAGGCTGCGGACATAGTCCTCCTCCTTCAGGTTTTGCCCCGAAACGCCGCGCCCGCCGCGCCGCTGCACGCGGTAGGTATCCACGCTCATACGCTTGATATAGCCCTGATTCGACAGGGTGTAGCAGCAATCCTCCTCGTCGATGAGGTCTTCCATGTCGATTTCGTCGGTGACGTCGAGAATCTCGGTAGCGCGTTCGTCGCCGTACTTGTCGCGAATCTGTATCAGCTCGTCGCGGACAATTTCCTTGACCTTCTGCGCATCCGCCAAAACGCTGCGATAGTAGGCAATGCGCTCTTCCAGCTCCTTGTATTCAGCCTGCAGCTTGTCCTTTTCCAGACCCTGCAAACGCTTGAGCTGCATGTCCAAAATCGCCTGCGTCTGAATCTCGGACAGGGAGAAGCGCTCCATGAGCTTCTGCTTTGCATCGTCATAGGAGGCGCGGATGATTCTGACGATTTCATCGATATTGTCCTGCGCAATGAGAAGACCCTCCAGAAGATGCGCCCGCTCGAGCGCCTTTCGCAGGTCGAATTGCGTGCGGCGCACGATCACTTCTTTTTGGTGCGCCAGGTATTCGTCTAAAATATTGCGCAGCGACAGAATCTTCGGCTGGCTCTGATTCTTCACCAGCGCAAGCATATTGATGGCAAAGGAGCTTTGCAGCTGCGTCTGCGCAAAGAGGCAGTTTAGAACCACCTGCGGGTTTGCCTCGCGCTTTAGCTCGATGACAATGCGCATACCGTTGCGGTCGGACTCGTCGCGAATATCGGAAATGCCGTCGAGCCGCTTGTCGTTGACCTGATCCGCCATATTTTTAATGAGGTTTCGCTTGTTGACCTGATAGGGAATCTCCGTGACGATGATGCGCATGCGGTTCTGCCCGAATTCTTCCATCTCCGTGCGCGCGCGCATGGTAATCGAGCCTTTGCCCGTGGCGTAGGCAGCGCGAATGCCCGCTCTGCCGAGAATCATGCCCCGCGTGGGGAAATCCGGCCCTGTCACATGCTCCATTAAGTCCGCAAGCGACGCCTCCGGGTTTTCCAGCACGCACAGGCAGGCGTTAATGACCTCCGTGAGATTGTGCGGCGGGATATTCGTCGCCATGCCCACGGCAATGCCCGACGAGCCGTTGACCAGCAGGTTCGGGAAGCGGCTCGGCAGCACACGCGGCTCTTTGCGGCTCTCGTCGAAGTTCGGATCCCAATCGACCGTCTCCTTCTCGAGGTCGCGCATCATCTCATTGGAAATCTTCGACAGCCGCGCCTCCGTGTAACGGTAGGCAGCGGGGGGATCGCCGTCAACAGAGCCGAAGTTGCCGTGCCCGTCAACAAGCAGATAGCGCGTAGAGAAATCCTGCGCCATGCGCACCAGCGCGCCGTAGACCGACTGATCGCCGTGCGGATGATAGCGCCCGAGCACGTCGCCGACGCAGGTCGCAGCCTTCTTAAAGGGGCGATCTGCGGTCAAATTATCTTCATACATTGCATATAGAATGCGGCGGTGTACCGGCTTTAAGCCGTCGCGCACGTCCGGCAGGGCGCGCCCGATAATCACGGACATCGCATATTCCATGTAGCTGGTACTCATTTCGCCGACAAGCTCTGCGGTAATAATCGACTGGTCGGGGAAGAGGATATCCTCGGGCTTATAATCTTTGTTTTTATTCTGTTTCGCCAAAATGTGCCTCCCCCTTAATAGTCCAAATTCACGACATAGCGTGCATTGGTTTCAATAAACTCGCGGCGCGGCTCGACCTTTTCGCCCATCAGAAGGGTGAAAATCTGGTCTGCCTTAATCGCGTCGTCGAGCGTAATGCGCTTGAGCGTGCGGGTTTCGGGGTCCATCGTCGTCTCCCACAGCTCCTGCGGGTTCATCTCGCCGAGACCCTTGTTTCTCGAAATATCAACCTTCGCGTTCGCGCTGTCGCCGCGAAGCTCCGCAGACAGCGCGTCGCGCTCGGCGTCGGTGAAGGCGTAGCGCGTCTGCTTGCCGCGCACCAGCTTGTAAAGCGGCGGCATGGCTGCGTAAACATAGCCTTCCTCCAGAAGCGGACGCATAAAGCGGAAGAAGAAGGTCAGAAGCAGGGTACGGATATGGCTGCCGTCCACGTCGGCGTCCGCCATAATGACGACCTTGTGGTAGCGCAGCTTTTCGGTGTTAAAGTCCTCGCCGATGCCCGCGCCGAGCGCCGTGATCACGGGCTGCAGCTTGTCGTTACCGATGATTTTGTCCTCGCGCGCCTTTTCCACGTTGAGCATCTTGCCCCAAAGCGGCAGTATCGCCTGAAAACGCGAATCGCGCCCCTGCGTAGCAGAGCCGCCTGCCGAATCGCCCTCGACGATGTAAATTTCCGTCAAGGTGGCGTCGGTTTCGTTGCAGTCGCGCAGTTTGTCCGGCATCGCAGCGCCGCCGAGGGCGGTTTTGCGGCGGATGTTCTCTCTGGCTTTTCTGGCAGCTTCGCGGGCGCGGTTGGCGGTCATTGCCTTCTCCAAAATCGTGCGGGCAACTGCCGGGTGCTCTTCAAAATACTCCGTGAGCTGCTCGTTAACCAGCGTTTCAACCAGCGTGCGGATATAGGCGTTTCCGAGCTTTGCCTTTGTCTGCCCTTCAAACTGCGCGTCGGTGAGCTTCACGGAGATAATGGCGGTCAAGCCCTCGCGGCAGTCCTCGCCGGAGACCTTGTCGCTGTCGATTTTGATAATTCCCGCCTTCATACCGTAGGCATTGAGCGTGCGGGTGAGCGCCGCTTTGAATCCGGTTTCGTGCATGCCGCCTTCTGCGGTGTGGATGTTGTTTGCAAAGGAAACCAGCGTTTCAGCAAAAGAGTCGTTATACTGCACGGCAATTTCAGCCTGCGCGTCGCCGCGCGTACCTGCCATGTAAATCACTTCGCTGTGCAAGGCGTTTTTATGGCGGTTGTACCACGTGACAAATTCGCGGATGCCGCCCGCGTAGCACATCACATCATGCGCGCCGTCTTCCTCGCGGGCGTCGCGAATCTCGATTTCCAGCCCCGCGTTCAGAAATGCCTGCTCGCGCATACGCGTGTGCAGGGTTTCATAGTCATACACTAAGCTGTCGAAAATCTCCGCATCGGGCTTAAAGGTCACGCGCGTGCCGCTTTCCGTGGTTTCGCCCACAACGCGCATCTGCTGCGTAATATCGCCGCGGGCGAATTCCATTTTGTAGATTTTCCCGTCCTTGTGCACCTCGGCGGTGAGCCATTCGGACAGAGCGTTGACAACCGACGCGCCCACGCCGTGCAGACCGCCCGAGACCTTGTAGCCGCCGCCGCCGAACTTGCCGCCCGCGTGCAGCACGGTAAAAACAACCTCCAAGGCAGGCCGCCCCGTCTGCGCCTGAATATCCACGGGGATGCCGCGGCCGTTATCGGTAACGGTGATGGTGTTGCCCTTGTTAATCGTGACTGTAATGCGCGAGCAGTAGCCGGCAAGCGCCTCGTCGATGGAATTGTCCACAATTTCGTAGACTAAGTGGTGAAGTCCGCTCGCGCTCGTCGAGCCGATATACATGCCCGGGCGCTTTCGCACCGCCTCCAAGCCCTCGAGAACCTGAATTTGTGTGGCGTCGTATTCCTGCTCCACCGCTGTGTTCATTAAGTGTTCATCTGCCATGTATTTGCTCTCCTATTCTTCGCTGCGCCCGCCGCGCAAGCGCATCTGCGTTAAACTGCGTTAAATATACGCGCCGCATGCCGAATTCCTGTGTCAGCACAAAGGATTTCGGCAGTTCGCCGGATACGTCCAAAACCTCCCCAAGCGCCTGCGCCTCGCGCAAAAACGCCCGCGTGTGCTTGGAGTAGCTCGTGTTGTCCAAATCAAAAATGCCGATGACCGCGCGCGAACGCACCGCCATATCGCCGCCGATGGGGATGTACATCTGCTATGCCCCCTGTTCGATGCTGCCGTTTCGGATATGCAGAACCTGCCCCAAAGCGGTCAGCCTATCTATCTCGCAGCAGGTGATGAAAACCTGCCCCTTTGTCAGCTTATTAAGCACAAAATCCTGCCGCCCCGCGTCAAGCTCGGATAAGACGTCGTCTAAAAGCAGAATCGGCAGTTCGCCGGTATCGCGGTAAATCAAATCCCGCTCCGCCAGCTTGATGGAGATGGCGGCCGTGCGCGTCTGCCCCTGCGAGGCAAATTGCGCCACGGGCAAGTCGTTCAAGCTCGCCGTAAAATCGTCCTTGTGCGGACCTGACAGGCACTGCATGGAAGCAAGCTCCGCCTGCGCGTGCGAGCTCTGATGCATGGTCAACTGCTGCCGCAGCACGTCCACCGGCGCGAAGGGGTCTGTAATTGTCGAAACCGTGCGATATTCCAGCCGCAAGATTTCGCTGTCGCCGGAGAATTCTGCATGAAACGCCTTTGCGCTGCGCTCGAGCGCATCTAAAAACCGCGCGCGGTAGGAAATCAAGAGCGCCCCCACCTGCGCCATACGCGCATTGTACTCCGGCAGAACCGCCAGGAAGGAAGACATTTGCTCGCGCAGAAGCGCGGATTTTTGCTCATGCAGGCGGTGATACTCGCCCAGCGCGGCAGCATAATTCGGGCGCAGCTGACAGATTACGCTATCTAACAGCTTACGGCGGTTCGACGCGCCCTTTTTCAGAAGCAGCAAGTCTTCCGGGCAGAACAGCACACTCGTTAATGCGCCCGAAAGCTCAGCGCTCGTGCGCAGCTTTACCCCCGCAAGCCAAAGCTGCCGCGGCCGCCTGTCTGCAAACAGGAGCGCGCGCAGCTCGCGCTCGCGCTCCTGCGAGAAAATTTTCGCAAGGATTTCGGCATGCGGGGCGTCAAAACGGAGCAGTTCCTGCTCCTTGCGTGTGCGAAAGCTGCGCCCCGTAGAGAGGTAATGGATTGCCTCGAGCAGGTTCGTCTTGCCGTTGGCGTTTCCGCCGACGAGCAAATTCACAGAGGGCACAAAGACCGCCTGCGCCTGCTCGTAATTCCGAAATCCGTTTACCGAAATACTACGGATTTCCATCGGTCACAAGAAAAGACGCGCCGTCGAAGGCAACGCGGTCGCCGGGGCGGAGCTTTTTGCCGCGCATGGTGCAAATTTCCCCATTTACGAGAACCTGCTCATCAAGGATGAAATTCTTCGCCATGCCGCCGGATTCTACGACATTGGCAAGCTTCAAAAAGCTCTCCAATTTAATAAACGGCGTGCTAATCGCAATGGGCGTTTCGCCCGCCCGCCGCAGCTTAACTTTCATCGTTTGTTCCTTTCTTTTCGCGCACGATGGCAAGCACCGCCGAGGCGGACGTTGCGACATTCGACGCGACATACACAAAGTTCTGCAAAAACAGGCTGTAAACCGCCCACATCATGGTGCAAAGGGCAGTTGCCGCCTTGATTGTCACGGCGCTTGATTTTTCGCGCACAAGCACGACGGAATAGACGGCTGTTGCGGCAACCGGGAGCAGCTCAAAAGCGCGAAATTCCTCCCCAGCAACGTTGGTAAGAACGCCCAAACCGACCGCCAGCACCACGAACAAAACCTTAAAAACGGCGTGAAATTTGCCGAAAAACAGCAGCAGAATATTGCGGGTCAGATTGACCGCCTCCTGCACTGCGCCGCTGTAGCCCCTGAGCATAGTGCTTGCAGCAATCGCGCAGGCGTGGTTAAACGACTGCATCAGAAGCACCTGCCGCTTTTTCTTCACAATCGTGCTGAAAAACAGCCCGCCCATCCCGGCAAAAGAAATGCAGTTTGCAAGAAGTACCCAGTTCATAAAGAAAATACCTTATTTCGCCTGTAAGCGGACGGGAAGCACCATGTACGCAAAGTTATACTTATCGTCGCAGGGCGTGAAGACGACGGGACTCAGCCCGTTTTGCAGCTCCAGCGTGACCTCTTCGCTCGGCACGGCGCGCAGCGCGTCTAAAAGATAGCGGCAGTTGAAGCCGATTTCCAGTTCGCCGCCGTTTCCTGCGACCGCGCAGGTGTCGTGGGCAGAGCCGATGGTGTTATTCGTGCGGAAATCCGCCATATTCTCGCTGAACAGGCAGCGCACGGGGCTTTTCACCTTTTCCGAAACAATGAGGCTCACGCGCTCGATGGCAGCCGTAAGCTGCGCCACATTGGCGGTCAAAATTGTGCCGCTGTCCGTGGGAACGACCCGCCGCCAATCAATAAATTCGCCCTCGAGAAGGCGGCAGACCAGCGTCGCGTCGCCCACCGAAAAGAGAATGTGCTTTGCGCCCAAAGAGAAGTGTACCTCTTCATCGCTGTCGCTGAGAATTTTTTCCACTTCTTTTAAGGCAGCGCCCGGGACGACGAATTTCTGCTCCCTACCCGTTGGCGCACCGCTTTTCCACGTGCGCCTTGCCAAGCGGAAGCTGTCCACCGCAATAATGGAAACCGCCTCGTTCGTCACTTCAAATAGGCAGCCCGTGTGAATCGGACGCGCCTGATTGTCGGACACCGCAAAAATCGTGCCGCCGATCATCTCGCGCAGTTCCCCCTGCGGCATGCTGACGCCCGCCTGCGCATCGACCTCGGGCAAATCCGGGTAGTCCTCAGCATCCATCGCGGAGATTTGGAAGGAGGATGCGCCGCCGCTGATGGAAACCTTCAGGTTCTCATCCACGGCAATCTGCACAATATCGTCCGGCATCTTGCGCACAATATCAAAAAACAGCCTTGCAGGCATCACGCAAGCGCCCGCCCGCTGCACCTGCGCCGCGACCTTTACGGTAATCCCGGTTTCCAGATTGAAGCCGGTCAGCTGCAATTGCGCCCCGGCGCGCAGATGAATGCCCTCCAAGCAGGCGATGGCGCTTTTTTGCGCGACGGTGCGCCCGGCGATGGAAATCGCGGAAACAAGCAGCGCTTTTTCACAGGTAAACTTCATAACGGTTCCCCTTTCTCGTTTCTATAGAAAAGAATGATAGGTAATAAATAGTAATAGTAGTAGTACTGTGCAAGCTGTGCAAAACACGCGCAAAGCCTCGAATATCAAAGAAACCTTTTACCCACGCCCCTGTGTATATTCTCTACAGTTATTGACAGCTTTGCCTAAAAACTTCCAAGAAAAAGTTCTGCACAGGCGCGCGTTTGCACAGTGCACAGGCTTCTGTGCATTACAGGCGGTTATCGATATTGATGGAAATATCGCGAATATTGTCCTGAATGCCGTTTGTGGTGTTGCGCAGCTCCTGCTCGATGCGCCGCGTTGCGTAGAGCACGGTGGTGTGATTTTTCCCGAATTCCTTGCCGATTTCCGGCAGGGAGAGGGTGGTCATCTTGCGAATCAGGTACATGGCAATCTGCCGCGCCTCGGTGGTTGCCTTATTTTTCAGCGAGCCGCGCATGGTGTTCTCCTCAATGGAGTAGAAGCGGCAGACTTCGCCGATAATGAGGCTCGGCGTGGGCACGCCCTTGCCGCCTACGACGTTTTTAATGCAGCGCGAGACGTTCGGAATGTCGATGGGCATGCTGTTTAGCTCGTGGTATGCCTTGATTTTCTTAACCGTGCCCTCCAAAAGCCGCACATTGTAGGTGATATTCTCCGCGATATAGGCGCAGACTTCGTCTGAAAAGCGCAAACCCAGCGATAATGCCTTATTTTTCGTGATGGCAAAGCGCGTTTCGTAGTCCGGCGGCTGAATATCGACAAGAAGCCCCCACTCGAAGCGGGTGCGTAGGCGATCTTCCAGACGATTCATCGCAGAGGGCACGCGGTCGGAGGTCAGCACAATCTGCTTGCGGTTTTCAAACAGCGTGTTAAAGGTGTGGAAAAACTCCTCCTGCGTGGAGTCCTTCCCCGCGATAAACTGAATATCATCGACCAAAAAGAGGTCTGCATTGCGGTATTTGTCGCGGAAATCGAAGTTTTTACCCGTGCGCACCGCCTCGATCATCTCGTTGGTGAACTGGTCGCCCTTGATATACACAATATTATAGTCGGGGTGTCGCTGCTGAATCTGATGGGCGATGGCATAGAGCAAATGCGTTTTTCCAAGCCCCGATTCGCCGTAGATAAACAGCGGATTGTACGCCCCCGCGGGGTCTTCCGACACCGCAAAGGCAGCGGAAAAGGCATGATTATTCGACGAGCCGACAACGAACTTCTCAAACGTGTACTCCGAATTGAATTCGACGAAGGTGCGCCTGCGGTTGTGCGGCGAAAACTGCGGCAGCTCGTCCTCATCGAGAACAAGCAGCTCAATCTCCGTTTGGAAGCGTTCGCGCATGGCGTCTTTAATCAGCTGCGCATAGCGGTTGAGAATCACGTCTTTGCGAAACGGCGAGGGCGAATAGACGACCAGCCGCTCCTCGTTGAGCTCCACCACCTCCGCATCGTCAAAAAAGGAGGCGACAGCCATGGAAGGCGAGTGTTTTTCGAGATAGGAAAGGACTTGTGACCAGACAAAAGCGTTTGAATACATAAAAGACTCCTCTCCGGCATTTTTCGCGCAGACTCCCGGCGTCTTTCGCACGCCTGCGCAAATATACCGCTATATTTTAGCACAATTTGGTCAAAATTGCAAGCTATATACATTATTAAAATAAGAGATGCAAATTGATGCAATTCGTGCAATGCCGGAGATTATTTTTCTAATGTAAGGCAGATTCGTTGAAAAATTGCGCAAAATGTGGTATATTTCCAATATTACACGGCAAGGCTGTTGTAGTACGCGCAATTATCGGCAGGGCGCAAAGCCCCATGCCCACAAAGAAAATACCGTAAGATATTAAGAGGAAAAGCAATGCTGGAAATAAAAAATCTATCCTACCGCGTAGAAAACGCGGATATTGTCAACAGTGTAGACCTGCTTGTGCCCGACCGCAGCTTTATGGTTATCACAGGACCCAACGGCGGCGGAAAAACCTCGCTTGCCAAGCTGGTGATGGGTATATCCACGCCTACGGGCGGCAGCATCTTCTGGGATGGGCAGGATATTACCGCCCTGTCCGTCACGCAGCGCGCCCGTCTGGGCATCTCCTACGGCTTCCAGCAGCCGCCGCGTTTTAAGGGCATGAAAGTGCGCGACCTTTTGGAAATCGCGGCAGGCGAGCATATCAGCCACGACAAGGCATGCTCCTACCTGACAAAAGTCGGGCTGTGCGCAAGAGATTATATCGAGCGCGATGTGGACAGCAGCCTCTCCGGCGGCGAGGTGAAGCGCATCGAGATTGCCACGGTGCTTGCTCGCCGCTGCAAGCTCATGATTTTCGATGAGCCGGAGGCAGGCATTGACCTCTGGTCCTTCGCGCGCCTCACAGAGACCTTTCAGGAGATTCACGACCGCAAGGAGGCAAGCATTCTGATTATTTCGCATCAGGAGCGCATTATCCGCTTGGCGGACGAGATTGTGCTTCTTGCAGGCGGAAAAATCACCGCAAAAGGCAGCGTGGACGAGGTGTACCCGCAAATCGTCTCCGATACCGTTGCGGGCTGCAATCGTCTGGAGGTGAAGGGCGCATGTTAAATGATATTCAAAAGCGGATTTTAGAAATCGTCGCAGATATGAAGGACACGGGTTCGGGCGCGGTGAATATCCGCAGCGACGGAGAAAAGGCATTTCGGCGCAACACGGAACATATCGTCATCGAGAGCAAAACCGACAAGGACGGCATCGATATCCGCATTGCCCCCGGCACAAAAAAAGAAGCCGTGCATATTCCCGTTTTGCTGACCAAAACGGGCTTGCAGGACATGGTTTACAACGATTTTTATATCGGCGAGGATGCAGAGGTTGACATCATCGCAGGCTGCGGCATCCACAATTGCGGGGAAGGGCACTCCCAACACGACGGCGTGCACACCTTCTACGTGGGCAAAAATGCCAGCGTGAAATATGTCGAAAAGCACTACGGCGAGGGCGACGGGAAACGCACCTTAAACCCCCAAACCGTCGTCTATTTGCAAGAGGGCGCGACGATTACCTTGGAAACCACGCAAATTCGCGGCGTGGACGACACGAAACGCTACACAAAGGTGATTTGCGAGGGCGAAAACAGCGAGGTTATCATCCGCGAGAATCTGCTGACCGAGGGCGAGCAGTTTGCCCATTCGGAGATGGATGTGTTCCTAAACGCAGCGGGCAGCCGCGCACAGATTATCTCCCGCTCCGTTGCCAAGGACAGATCCGTGCAGGTCTTCTACCCCCGCGCGGAGGGCAACAGCGCCTGCTTTGGTCATGTGCAATGTGATGCGATTATTATGGGCGGGGCGAAGGTTCGCGCCATCCCCGAAATCACCTGTAACCACGTCGATGCAAGCCTGATTCACGAGGCTGCAATCGGGCGCATTGCGGGAGAGCAGATTCTCAAGCTGATGACCTTGGGTATGGACGCGGAAGCTGCGGAGCAGAAGATTTTAGAGGGCTTCCTGCGCTGATGTTTTCTGTTACATTACTTACGGTCGGAAAGCTTAAAGAGGCGTTTTATGCGCAGGCGGTCGCGGAGTATCGCAAGCGCTTGGGCGCGTACTGCAAATGCACGGTAACGGAACTTGTAGAAGCGCGGCTGCCCGAAAATGCAAACGAGAAGGAAATTCAGGCGGGGCTTTCTAAGGAAGCGCTTTTGATTCGCGCCCGCATTCCCAAGGGCGCGTGGCTCTGCGTGCTCACGCCGGAGGGCGAGCTTCTGTCGTCGGAAGCCTTCGCGCAGACGCTGCAGGCGGTTAAGCACAGCGGGAAGAGCCACGCCTGCTTTCTCATCGGCTCGTCGCACGGCATAGACGCGGGGATAAAGGCGCAGGCTGATTTGCGCCTGTCCTTCGGAAGAATGACCTTCCCGCACCACCTCATGCGGGTGATGGCGCTGGAGCAAATCTACCGCGCGGAAACCATCCAAGCCGGCACACACTATCATAAATAAGGCAGGGGCTAAAATTCCACATCTTGTGCTTTTCGGGCAATATCGCCACAAGTTTTAAGAAAAGCCCGAAATCGCAAAAAAAGCGGTTGACTTTGCAAGGCTCCTTGCGATATAATACTCATCGCATGATTATGTCAAGTCTTCCAAAATTGCCCCGCCCTGCGCGGGCAAGGATTTATTGACTGCTACGGCCGCACGGCTGTTGAGCATATTATTACAGGA
>JAISIK010000065.1 GCA_031262065.1 Oscillospiraceae bacterium
CGACGCGGAAACCGTGTGCCGGAAGTACCGCGACAAGAAACCCGAAAGCAACAAAATCCTAACCCAAAACACCCGTATCGGCTTTGACGCGTACAAGCACCGCCGTAAACCGCTGCTAATATCGCTGTGTTGCTCAAGGAGAGCGCGCATTACCATAAGAAATGCGTCATCGTCGTTACCCACTCGGCGGAATTGGCGCGAGAAGCGGATGTCGTCTATGGAATTAAAAAGGGCGTCTTGCAGACGATGGGGCCGCCGCAGAGTCGAAAAAAGTAATTACACGCAGATGAAGGAGTGACCGCACAATGGAGAACGCACGTAGGTTAAATGGGCTTGGCGCTGTGGTCAAATCCGCACGACTGGCGCGGCGCTTAACCCGCGAACAACTGGCATCTGCCTTGGGGATCACATCACGGCATTTGTCAGCGATAGAAAGCCCGCAACCCGTGAAAAGTTGGTAGGTCGCCAGTCGGCGTGAAAAGCCCGCGCTTGCGGGGCTTAGCCGACAAGACCGTAACTTTTTACGGAAGAGGATGCGCAATGGAGCGGTATGAAAAATCCCGAACCGCAAAGCGATTCGAGATTTTGAGTGGAGCATAATTTGCTCCGACGTGTAAGGGTGCTACAAAAAAGATGCCTCTTTTTGTGAAGTATCTTGGCTATGCCAAGAAGGGAAGTAGTCGGCTTGCGCCGACAGTGAAGTGTTTTTCTACGCAAAACGTGAAGTTAAGTTTACCTCTATACGTGCCGCAGCACACTTCACTACCGAAGGTAACTTCACTGCGATAGCTACTTCACTTGCCGCAAGGCAAACTGAATTGCGGACGGCTTTCGCCATCCGCATACAAGAGTACTACTGAAAAGATGCGTTCTCCTGCGGGGGAGATTTTCGAAGGTTTTATGAATAATGAAATCGGGCTAACGCCCTAATGAATGATGAATAATGAATAATACAAAGAGCGGCAACAAATCTGCGCAAAATTATTCACTATTCATTTTTCATCATTCATTCTTCATTTAGGCTGCGTAAGCAGCCGCTCTTTGGTGCCGCTGATCGGACTTGAACCGATACGATATTTCTATCGAGGGATTTTAAGTCCCTTGTGTCTGCCGATTCCACCACAGCGGCGTGTAAAATCAAGTAGATTATACCACTGCGCGAGGAAGGATGCAAGCAAAAAATCTAAGGCGATGCCGCGCAAAAGGCGGCGCGCAGATTGGCGCGAGAATTTTTCGTAAGAATGCACAAAAAGCGCAGACCATACTTTGTGTGTTAACGAGCAATTTTGGGCTTTCTGACAGAAAATTCGCCGTCCGGTTGTCGTGCTGGTCTTTGTGCGGCATTGCCCACACTTAGAAAGCCGCGGCTTTTACTCCTTATCGTGTTTCTGCTGGTGCAGCCATATGCGCATGACGAGGCTGTGCGGCAGAAGTTTCACGAGCCGCACCTGATTGCGCACGGGAAGCCCGTGGATGGAGATTTCCTTCTTGGTCTTATACAGGTGCTTCAGGGCGGTGGCAATGACGTCTTTTGCCTCGTAGAGACGATTGAAATAGGTCACGGCGGTGCTGCTCGTCTGCTCGGCGTGGTCGAAAAACTCCGTTTTGACCCAGCCGGGGTTGACGGACATCACGCGAATCCCGCGCGGCTTCAGCTCACGCCCCAGCGAACGGGTGTAGCTGAGCACAAATGCCTTTGTTGCAGCGTAAGTATTGAGATACGGCACGGGCTGGAACGCGGAAAGCGAGTCGAGATTCACAATCTTTGCCCCGCGCTTCATATACGGCAGGGTCAAATCCGTCATGGCGACGAGCGCCTTGCAGTTGAGGTCGATCATTTTCATGGAGTCCTCCAGCGGAATCTGATCGTACCGCCCGAATTTCCCAAAGCCGGAGATATTCGCAAGAAGCCCGACGTTCGGCTTCGCCGTTTCGAGAAGATTTCCGTAGTGCGCGAGCGCGTCCGCGTCCGTCAGGTCGAGCGCGATAACGCGGACGGGAACGCGCAGCTCTTGCGCGAGCGCCTCGAGCCGCTCGGCGCGACGTGCGATGACCCAGTATTCGTCGAAAGTCTGCCACGCGGACAGTTGCAGGGCAAACTCGCGCCCCATGCCGGAGCTTGCGCCGGTGATGACTGCGATCTGTTTCATAGGTTCCTCCCTGTTATTGACAATGTAGATTTGATACGCTAAGATAGGCATACGAGAATCGAGCCTGCAAAGGGGTGAGGAAATTGTCTGCATTGGGCGCGTGGGAACAGCTTTTGGATACGCAGCAGCTGCCGAATATCTTACAGCGTGTGGCGCTTGCGCGCGAGCATGCGGTGGTCTACCCGCCTGCGGGCAGGGAATTTTTCGCCTTTTCCTGCACGCAGCCGTCTGCCGTGCGCGTGGTAATTTTGGGGCAGGACCCCTATCATGAGCCGGGGCAGGCAATGGGGCTTGCCTTTTCTGTGGCAAAGGGCACGCGCCTGCCGCCGTCGCTGCGCAATATTTTCCGCGAGTTGACTGCGGATATCGGCGTTGCGACGCCCGCGCAGGGCGATCTGACGCCGTGGGCGTCGCGCGGCGTGCTGCTTCTGAACACCGTGCTCAGCGTGGAGTCGGGCAAGGCGAACAGCCACGCAGATTACGGCTGGCAGGAATTTACCGATATGGTGATTGCGAAAATTGCCGCTCTGCCGCAGCCGATTGCCTTTGTGCTGTGGGGCGCGCAGGCGCAGAAAAAGGCTGCGCTTTTGCGCGAAAGCACCGCGCCGCGTTTGCTTTTGCACGCGCCGCATCCGAGCCCGCTTTCGTCCTATCGCGGCTTTTTCGGAAGCCGTCCGTTTTCCAAAATCAACGAATTTCTCCTGCAAAACGGGGAACAAGCCATCGACTGGACCTTAGGCAATCGTTAATACACAAAGTATTGCCTGCGCTTTTTGCACATTCTTACGAAAAATTCTCGCGCCAATCTGCATGCCGTCTTTTGTGTGGTATCGCCCTTATAGAATCCCGAAAAGCCGCTTGGCATTTTCTGTGGTTTGCGCGGCGACTTCCTCTGCGGACATGCCGCGAATTTCGGCAATTTTCCGCCCCACATAGGGCACAAAGCGGCTGTCGTTTCGCCTGCCTCGGTATGGCTCGGGCGACATATAGGGGCAGTCGGTTTCAATTACAATCCGATCCATCGGCAGCGCGCGCACGACCTCCAAGGGTCTGCGTGCGTTTTTGAATGTCACAACCCCTGTGAAGCCGATATACCAGCCGCGCGCCGTGAGCCACTGCGCAAATTCTGCAGAGCCGGAAAAGCAGTGGAAAACGCCGCAAATATTCGGATACTTGCGGATAATTTCCATGGCGTCCTCCTGCGCATCGCGCTGGTGCACGATAACGGGCAGGCAAAGCGCCTCGGCAAGTTCCAATTGGCGGACAAATGCCTGCTTTTGGATTTCGCGCGGCACGTCCTCATAGTGATAGTCCAGCCCGATTTCGCCGATTGCCCGCACGCGCGGGTTTTTGCACAGCTCCCGGTATCGGGCAAGGGTTTCGTCTGTGAGCCGGTCTGCATCGTCCGGGTGCGAACCGACCGCTGCGTAGACACACGGATATTTCTCGGCTAAAGAAACGGAGGCTTCCGAGGAGGCAAGGTCGCAGCCGACGTTCATCACGTAGCTGACCTGATGGTTTTCTAAATCTGCGAGGATTTCCGCGCGGTCTGCATCGAAGCAGTCGCTGTCTAAATGTGCGTGTGAATCAAAGTACATCTTGCAGGAATCGCTCCTCTCGTGTCTGGCAGGTGAACAGGATGATTTGCCGCTGCGCGGACTCCTCGGCAAGGAGGGCAAGGGCGGTTTTTGCCCGCGCATCGTCAAAGCTCAGAAGCGCGTCGTCGAAAATCAGCGGGGCGTCGTTCGGCAGAAGCCGCTTGCACATGGCAAGGCGCAGGGCAAGATACATCTGATCCGCAGCGCCGCAGCTGAGCGCAGCGGCGGGGTGCATCACCGCGCCGCCCTGCGGCTGCGCAGAGAGGCTCATATCCGGCGAAAGCAGGAGCTTGCTGTATTTCCCGTCCGTCAAGCGAGAGAACAGCTCGCCCGCATCCGCTGCAATTTGCGGCGAAAAGCGCGAACGAAGCCTATCGTCCGCCGCTTTTACCGCGCCGATTGCATAGCTTAGGGCGCGGTCTGTGTCCTGCAAATCAGAGATTTGCTGCGTGAGCAGCTCGATTTCCGCGCTGAGCGAAACGTCTTCCCCGAAGGCGGAAATCTGCCCTTGCAGATGGGCGAGCTGCTGCTGCAACGAGGCAAGACGCTGCGCAGCCTGCCGCAGCTCGTAGGAAACCTGCAAGGGGTCATAGCCCAGCGCCTCCTCGTCTTGCTGCGCATCTTGCACATCGCCGAGCAGTTGCCGCATAGATGCCAGCTGCTGGCGCATGCTTTTGAGCGTGCGCTGTTCAAGCCCCAAGCGCTCGTGTGCGCGCAGCGCATCGCCCAGCGCACGCAGGCAGTCCTCGCCGGTGCGAACCTGCGGCGCAAAACGGGCAGTGCTGCGAAGAACCGCGTCTATGCGGCTGTTGATTTCGGCAATCCGCGCGGCATATTCGGCTTTTTGCGCATCAAGCGCGGCTCTCTTTTCTTCAAATTCCGCCACGCTCTGCGCATAGCGCGTCGCCAGCGCCGGGATTTCGTCCGCCGTGCGCACACCGTAGCGCAGGGGAATCAGCGCCGCCTGATGAAGCTCCTCGCGCACTTGCGCGCTGCGGCGGCTCAGTCGGAAAATGCTGATGAGAAGCGCCGCTATGCCGATGGCGCAGAGCGGCAGGCCGATAAAAAGCGAAACAAGGCACAGCCCCGCGCCAAGGGCGATGAGCGCGGCGCAAAGGGAGAGCGGCAGAAGTTTATTCTGCTCACGCACAGCGGACAAACGCCGATACTCCGCAAGATCCCGCTGCACCTGCGCCGCTGCTTCCTGTGCGTTCGCATTTGCAAAATACGCAGGGACGGCGGGCGGCGTAAGCGGAGAAATACTGAGGGCGGATTCGAGCTGCGCGGTGCGCAGCTCGTTTTCGGCGGACTCGAGCGCACGCTTATCGGCTGCTACCTGCGATTCATCGGGCAGAGCGCTGCATTCGTCGGACAATTCTTGGCAAAGGGCTTCCTGCGCCGCCGTCTGCCGCGCCATTTCGCTTAATTCCCGCTGCTTCTTGGCGCTGTTTGCCCGCTCCATGCGCGCTTGCAGCGCCTCGCACGCCTCTACGCGCGCTTGCGCCTGCTTGCACTTTGCACGCAGCTCCATCGCCTCGTCTTGCGCTGCGCGTAAACCTTTGCGTTTGTCCTCCAGCTCCTGCAGCCGCTGCGATTTTTTGGCAATTTGCCCCGTGCCGCTGCGGCTGCATTTGTTTTGCATATCCCGAAGTTTGGCTAAGAGCTCCGTGGCGGGGACGCCCTCCTCGCCCGTAGTTACCAGCGCGTTCAAGCGTTGTTCCAGCGCGGCGTCGCTCGTCACACCCAGCCCCAGCTGGCGGATAAACGCCGTGCGCTCAAAGACGGAACGCTCCACGCCGCAGAGCGTGCGCCCGCAGTTTTCGCCCGTGAGGGTCGAAATCGCGACGCCGCTTTGCGTGTCATACGCGGCAAAATCGCCCATGGGGATGCGCCCGGTCGAGCGCCGCTCGATGGTGATGAAGCGCCCGTTCCAAATAAGCTCCACAGCGCCTTCCATTGCCCCGCCGTCCCACGGTTTGTAGCGGAGTTTTTCGGGCAGCCCTTGGTTTGCTTTCGAGGCTTTTTCACTGCTGTCGATGCCGTATAACATTGCGATAAGAAAGGCGCACCATGTGGATTTGCCGGATTCATTCGGCAGGCACAGGAGGTTCAAACCCTGCGACAGCGAAAGCTCCCCTTGCAGCTTGCCGAAAGAGGCGCGCATTTTCAGGATTCTCATAGCTGCACCTCCCGCCTGTCCATCAGGGCAAGCCCGAAGTGGGCAGCCTGCGCGAGAAGTTTTTGCTCCTCCGGCTGCGCATGGTCGTACTGCTCCTTGAGCGTTTGCAGGAAGTGCCCGCGCAGCGTCTCTTCGCCGCAGGCATCCCAAAGCGCCTGCTTCGGCAGCGTTTTATCCCGCAGCGACAGGGAGAAGAAGCGCCCCTCCAAGTCCCGCGCAAGAGCGCCTGTGTCGATGGGGTCGGACTCGCCCGTCAGGATAATGCGATAGCAATCGCGCTGCGTCTGCGCGGGAAGGCGTGAAAGAATCATTCCTAAGGGGTCGTCGCCCGCTTCCACGCTGAGAATTTCGTAGCGGCGCGAGGCGACGGGCAAAACGGTGATTTTGCAATCGCCTTCGGACAGTTCCGCCAAGAGAGCGCCCTTCTGCCCCGTTTCGTCGAAACCGCGCCCCATCAGGCAACCGGGGTAGGCGTAGGTTGTGCCGCCTGCCTCCTGTACGTCCATGGCGTGAACATGCCCAAGGGCAAGATACGAAAGCCCCGATGCTGCAATCTCCTCGCGGGAGATGGGATTGTAGGGGGAATTGGGCTGCAGCGCATCGCCGTGCAGCACCATGAGATTCACCGCCGAGGGGTCGTCCACACGAAAGCCGCGCAGCAGAGG
>JAISIK010000006.1 GCA_031262065.1 Oscillospiraceae bacterium
ATCATAGAAATACACGTAAATTGCAGCGCCAACGGAAGCGCATCCCCAATATGTCCCAATCATTCCCGTAATCAGTTCGTCTTCGCCATCTTTGTTCAGGTCAAATTTGGTAATATAAATGGGGTACTCATGATAAGCATCACCAAGAACGATTTTCATTGCCTCATACGCCTCGGCATGCCACTCTTTGATTGCCTGTCGCTCTTGTTCAAATTCGGTAGTCGAGAAGACGAGCCAACGTATTCCATCCGCATCTACTGGTACTTCGGGAACTGTGCCCCCTAGTTTCTGGCAACTGCACATTGCAATTAACATCGCGATACACATTGCGATGAGCAAATAACGTTTAATTCCATTCAACAATTTCAAACCTCCTAACGCTTCTATGTATACAAAATACCGATTTGCTGGGACACACGTTCGAGTGCGCAAAGAGGGACTCGTGATTCTCTGCAAACAATGCGGGGGAATTTGCGCTTCTTAGCGCGGATTGCCATTGTTTTTCAGCGCCTTGTAAACCGCTTCGGCGACCGCCTGCGCCATGTTTACCGGCACTGCGTTTCCAACCATTTTATAGCCGTCTGTTACATCGGTATAGCGGAAAATAAAGCTGTCCGGGAAAGTCTGAATTCTCGCACATTCACGCACAGACAAGCGGCGGTATAACGACTCCTTGCCCGGCACAAAAATCCGTTTGTTTTGCTCGACGAAGAGCATTTTCGGTGCTTGCGGGTGAATTGGTGCGTGCCGCCCGCCCGCTTGTATCGTAAAGGACTGCTCGTCCCAAGCTCTCACGCGGTTTCGCGACATAAAAATTGTTGAAAAACCGCCTGTTAAATACTCGTGGTTGGGAACAGCGCAGGCATCTGCGTTTGTTTTGTTCTTTGCCAGAGCAGGAATCGCATTGTCCTTCAAGTCCCAAATACTGTCTTTCAGTGTTCGCTTATAGTTAAGTGGTTTCGGAAAGGCAAAGGGAATGTTTAAGTCCTTCCTGAAACCGATATAGAACACACGCTTTCTGTCTTGCGGAACGCCGTAGTCGGCAGCATTGCCAAGCTGAATAAAAAGGGTATACCCCGCGGCTTCAAAATGGTGTACGATATTCTTTACGGCATCCCGATGAATATCTGCAAGCATGCCGGAAACATTTTCGGCAACAAAGAATTTCGGCTGCTTGTCGGTCAGTATTCTTATAAACTCGTAAAACAATTGACCGCGTGCGTCTGCAATGCCGCGAAGTGCGCCGGCCTCGCTCCAACTTTGGCAGGGCGGGCCTCCTATAATGCCGTCGCAGTCGGGTATAGCGTCGGACGGAATCGCGCGTATATCCCGCCGATCAAGCGGGGCGGTGTGGTTTTCCTCATACGTCTGCCAAATGCTGCGGTCATATTCGTTGGCAAAGATGACGGAAAACCCGGCTTTTTCAAAGCCCAAATCCATACCGCCCGCCCCGGCGAATAAGCTGACAATGTTCATCCTTCCGTCCTCCTGAAAAAGGTAATTACCTTCGCGTCTTTGAGGATAGACGGGTTATCGGGCGATTTGATTTTAACGTCGGTTATACTGAAATTCGGCGTAGTTAATAACGCCAACTCTTTCAATTCAGCATCAGAATATGTATTGCGTTCTTTCGCTGCACTTCGTTGTGATTCTGATATTTGAAGCAGCTCATCGGAAATGCTTTCAAGAGCATGCCTGTCTTCGGCAGGGAAGGAGCTGTATTTTTCGCTACCAATGATGGCAGTAACTTGAAAATCGCATGGCGGAACTTGCGGTAAAACATACGAGAATACTTTGGAAGGATTTTCTATACCCCACATTCCGCGCACACGCAGATATGTAATGCCTAAGGGGTCAACCCGATTGACGCGCCCCAATTCTTTCGTTGACGAAAACTCAACGCCGGGAATGGTATTAACCCCCTCATGAATCACAGACTTGATGCGTTCATAGATTTCTGCGCTTGCGGCATAGTCAACGCCATAAACGAGAAACAGCTTTAACAAATGATTTTCATTTACAACGCCAACTGCGTAAATGATATCTTTTTCCGTCCACTCTTCACAGTCACGGCAAGCCGAGGTTATCATGGGGCTATCGGCGAAGACTTTTGCTTTGGGGTATGAACTGTTCAGCGCCAATTGTGCATTGGGCAATTCAATTTTCTTTACTTCAATAGCATCGCCGCCGCGAATAACAATATCGGGCGGGTTATTCTGATTGCCCTGATATGAGAAGACTTGTCCGAGTTTTACAAGCCTGCTTTGTTCATTCGTTTCATTGAGTGTACCTGCAAAGATGTCCTTAACATAGTTTTCTAAGGCCTCACCCATCGTATTAGCCCTATTGCGGCTTGTGTAAAAAGAGCGTAATTCCCCAATGGGGGAAGAGAGTATATTATGGATAGCCGTTAATATATTAAAGCTCATTTCGGTTACTCCTTTTCACTAAATACTACACAATTCTTTCGCACAGCCTTGTCCGCGAGGCAAATACCCCGAAGTGCTTGCCTATTCAATTTCCGCTGCGAGCTGTTCAAAGGCCGCGAAGAAGCGGGCGAAGTGCAGACCGTCCGCCAGCGCGTGGTGCGCGGTCAGGTTCAGCGGCAGAAGCATTTTTCCGTCCTGCGCAAAGAATTTCCCCATGGTAATGCGGGGGTTACTGTCCGGCGGGTCAGAAACGGGGTGGGACAGCGAGGTGAAGGAAATCCACGGCAGCGCAGAGATGAAAAAGAGCGTATCGACCGCATCGCCGTCGTCGATATTCGGGTTCGCCTTTGCCTTTTCCACCTCTGCAAGGGCGTAGGGCAGGAAACTTTCCAGCGGCTTTGCACAATCTAGCGCGCAGTAGCAGTATGTGCCGTTCGGCAGGGCGACGGTATGCGAGGCGGTACAAGCCTCGTATTCGATAACCTGCTGCCCGACAATCCGCCTGCGCAGTTCCGCGACGCAATTCGCGGCATTTGCCACGCAGTACAGAAGCGTCAGGAAGACGGGATAGCCCTTCTGCCGAATCGTGCGGTATGCGCTGGTGATATCGCAGTTGACGGTGAGGGAGAGATAGGGGTTTTTCATGCCGCGAAATAGGGCAAAATGTGCGCGGCGGGCGTCATTTTCCATATCTATCACGCGGTAGTTCATATCAAAGCGCCTCCATTGCAGCGCGAATCCGCGCTGCGGTTTTGTCGTAGCCGAGAAGCTGCATGACGGTGTAAAGGTCGGGGGAGTTACTCTTGCCGGTCACGGCGATGCGCAGGAAACCCGAAACATCCGCAACCGAACCGGGGAAGGCGGCGGGGTCTGCCTTATACGCCTTCATATCCGCTGCAAAACCGATTTTTTCCGTGACATGCTTGACCTTGTCAAACCACGTCGCTGCATCGTCTGCGAAATCGAAACTTTCCAAGAATGCCGCAAGCGCGGCGCGAATCAGGGTAGGCTCAAAAGCTGCGGGGAAGCCCTCGTTTACAAAGAATTCGTCGTAGAAGAAGCCCATATACGGGCGCACATCTTTCCAAGTCGCCAAATCCTTGCGCGGCTTCTTGCCGCCGCGCCCGATGGCAAGAACGGCGGTTGCAAACGCGGCGTCCCGCTCCAGCGCGGCTGCAAAATCGGGATCGAACTCCCGGGCGTAGGCAAGCGCCTGCGCATAAACGTCTGCAGCCTGCATTTGCGCGATGACGTTTTTGGAAACGTCGCAGAGCTTTGCGTAGTCAAACAGCGCCCCCGCCGGATTGAGCTTTTTGCAGGAGAAGGGGAAGCTGCTTGCCGGGGCGGCGGGGTTTGCCCTGCGCCAATCCTCATAATTGGAGTTCAGAAGCGTCATGACGTATTCGTACACCGCGCTGACGGGGAAGCCCGCAGCCTTATAGAAGGTGAGCGCCAGCTCCGGGTCTTTGCGTTTGGAGAGCTTGCGTTTGGACACGCCGTCCATCTTCATCAGCGGTCCGATGTGCACGTATTTCGGAATTGCAAAGCCCAGCGCGCGGAAGAGCTGCAGGTGGAAGGGCAGCGAGGGCAGCCATTCGTCGCCGCGCACGACATGCGTGGTGCGCATGAGGTGGTCGTCCACCGCGTGGGCGAAGTGGTAGGTTGGGATGCCGTCGGACTTGAGAAGCACCTGATCCATGTCGTTTTCCGTGATGGTGAGTGCGCCCTTCACCAAATCCATGTAGGTGAACTTGTTCTCCTGCGAGCCTGAAGAGCGGAAGCGCAGCACCCACGGCGTGCCCGCGTCGATGGCTGCTTTGATATCTTCCAGCGGGCGGTCGCGCCAGAGCGCGAATTCTCCGTAGTAGCCGTAGTTGCGCTTTTCCCGCTCCTGCTGTTCGCGCATGGCGGTCAAATCCGCCTCCGTGCAGAAACACGGATACGCCTCGCCCTGTAAGACGAGCTTTTTTGCATACACGTGGTAGAGCGCGGCGCGCTGCCGCTGGCGGTACGGACCGTAGCTGCCGAAGTCGCCGTCTACCGTTGCGCCCTCGTCGAAACAGATGCCGTAGTGCCGCAGGGAATCAATCAGCACTTCCACTGCGCCGGGCACTTCGCGCTTGGCGTCGGTGTCTTCCACGCGCAGGAACAATACGCCGCCTGATTGGTGCGCCATGCGCTCGGCAACCAGACCCTGCACGAGATTGCCCAGATGCACAAAGCCGGTCGGCGACGGCGCCATGCGCGTAACGACCGCGCCCTGCGGGAGACTGCGGACAGGGTAGCGCGCCTCAAGCGTATCGGGCGTTTCGCTTACGTTGGGGAAAAGTAGGGAAGCAAGAGCGGAATAATCCATAGTCGTATACCTCAATGATAAATCTGGAATAAATATAGCATGTACGCGCCGGAAAGTCAATTTTCTCAGCGTGTCAAAGCCCTTGCGTTAAGTGACGGAGTATGGTAAAATAGTCGAAATCAATGGAAGAGGCGAAGGAAAATGGAAGAACAGAGTCTGCCGCAAAATACAAAAAAACGCATGCTTTCGGGCATCAAGCCCTCGGGGGATATGACGCTGGGTTCCTACCTCGGCGCAATTCGCAACTGGAAGGATCGTGCGCTCGATTTCGACTGCTACTATTTTATTGCGGATTTGCACGCCATTACGGTGCGGCAAGACCCCGCGCTTTTGCGCAAGCGAAGCCTGAACCAGCTGGCGCAGTATATTGCCTGCGGGCTCGACCCGGAGAAAAACGTGCTCTTTATGCAGAGCCATGTGCACCAGCATGCGGAGCTTGGCTGGGTGCTCAATTGTTATACGATGTTCGGCGAGCTCAGCCGCATGACGCAGTTTAAGGATAAGAGCGCGAAAAACGCCGAAAATATCAACGGCGGGCTGTTTACCTACCCGTCTTTGATGGCTGCCGATATTTTGCTGTATCAGGCGGACTACGTGCCGGTGGGCGAGGATCAGAAGCAGCACATCGAGCTGACGCGCGATATTGCCAAGCGCTTCAACGGCTTGTACAGCGACACCTTCAAGCTGCCTGAGCCGTATATCCCCAAGGTCGGCGCGCGCATTATGAGCCTGTCGAACCCGGAAGAGAAAATGTCAAAATCCGACAACGGCGATACGGGCTGCGTCCTCATGATGGACTCGCCGGACGACATTATGCGCTGCTTTAAGCGGGCGATTACCGACAGCGAGAGCTGCGTGCGCTTTGATGCCGAAAATAAAAAGGGCGTTTCCAACCTTATGACGATTTATTCTGCGGTAAGCGGCAAAAGCTACGCACAGATTGAATCCGACTTTGCAGGGCGCGGCTACGGCGACTTCAAGAGGGAAACCGGCGAGGCGGTCGTTGAGCTGCTGCGCCCGATTCGCGAGCAGGCGCAGCGCCTGCTTGCGGATAAAGCATATCTGCAAAGCGTTTGCGAAAGCGGCGCAAGAAATGCAGCCTTTATTGCGGAAAAAACGCTGCGCAAGGTCTATAAAAAAGTGGGATTTCTTCCGCGCTAAAGAGAAATAAGGAGACAAACAGAGATGATTCTCGACCCGAATTTTATTCTGAAGATTGTGTTTTCGCTTTTGTGCGCGGCGGTGCTTGCCTATGCCATTACGCCCGTTGTGAAGATGCTGGCTGTCAAAATCGGCGCGGTTGACGTGCCGAAGGATACGCGGCGCATGCACAAAACCCCGATTCCGCGCATGGGCGGCATGGCGATTTTTATCGCGTTTATGGTCTCCGTGCTGCTGTTTGTCGATATTGACCGCGAAATTCAGGGCATTTTGCTCGGGTCGGTGCTCATTGCCATCCTCGGCGTACTCGACGATATTAAAGCGCTGCACGCTATGGTTAAGTTCGGCGTGCAGATTCTCGCGGCGATTATCGTTGTGCTGCACGGCTGCCGTATTGAGCATTTTATGGGGCTGAGCTTCCCGACGTGGCTTTCCTATCCTGTGAGCGTTCTTTGGATAGTCGCGCTGACGAATGCGGTCAACTTTATCGACGGGCTAGACGGCTTGGCTGCCGGAGTTTCGGCAATATCCGCAGGCACGATGCTGGTTGTTGCGCTGCTTGTGCCGGAGATTACCTCCGCCGTGATGCTGGCTGCAATCGTCGGCGCTTGTATCGGCTTTATCCCCTATAATTTTAACCCCGCGAAGATTTTCATGGGCGACACAGGCTCGACGTTTTTGGGTTTTATCCTATCGAGCATCTCCATCTACGGCATGTTCAAGCTGTATTCCGTAATCTCCTTTGCCGTGCCGTTTTTGGTGCTGGGATTGCCGATTTTCGATATCTGCTTTGCCATCGTCCGCCGGGTTTCCAAGGGGCAAAGCCCCATGCATGCAGACCGCGGGCATGTGCACCACCGCCTGATTGACCTCGGCTTCAGCCAGAAGCAGGCAGTCGCCATTGCCTATATGCTCACCGCGATTTTGGGCATGTCGGCGGTGGTTTTGACCAACGACGGCGAAATTCGCGCACTCATTTTTATCGGGGCGCTTATTCTGGTTAGCATCATCGGATTCACCCTGATTTTCGGCAGACATCGGCAGGGCAAGCACCATCGGCAATTGCCCTGCGAAGAAGAGCAGTTGCAGGAGCACAGCGATGAAGAAGCGTAAGGTTTTATCCGTCTTTGGCACACGCCCGGAGGCGATCAAAATGGTTCCCTTGGTACAGGAGCTGTCCGCGCGCGACGGCATCGAAAGCCTGTGCTGCCTGACCGGGCAGCATCGGCAGATGCTCGACTCTGTAATGCAGGTTTTCGGGCAGCGGGCGGACTATGATTTGAATATTATGCAGCAGCAGCAGTCGCTCTCGTCGATTACGACCCGTGCGATTTTGGGCATGGAGCAGGTAATCTCCGAGGCTGCGCCCGACCTTGTTTTGGTGCATGGCGATACCTCCACGACCTTTGCAGGCGCGCTGGCTGCGTTTTACCATAAGATTCCCGTCGGGCATGTGGAGGCGGGGCTTCGTACTTACGACATCTATTCTCCCTTCCCCGAAGAGATGAACCGCCTGCTGGTGAGCGATATTGCGGCGCTGCACTTTGCGCCGACGCCTGCAAATGCAGAGAATCTGCGCAAAGAGGCGGTGCGCGGGGAGATTTTCGTCACAGGAAACACCGTCATTGACGCGATGAAAACCACCGTGCGCAAGGACTTTCGCTTCGCAACGCAAACGCTCAACGCGCTCGATTTTGCGGGCAGGCGGGTTATCACGGTGACTTGCCACCGCAGAGAGAATTACGGCAAGCCCATGCGCGATATTTTATCTGCGATTCGCACCGTAGCGCAAACGCACGAGGACGTCGAGGTGGTTTACCCGGTGCATCTGAGCCCTGCGGTACGCGCTTGCGCGCAGGAGATTCTCGGCAATGTGCCGCGCGTACATCTGATTGACCCTGTGGATGTGGAAGAAATGCACAATCTGATTGCCCGAAGCTGCTTTGTGATGACGGATTCGGGCGGCTTGCAGGAGGAAGCGCCTGCTCTGGGAAAGCCCGTGCTTGTCCTGCGGCGCGAAACGGAGCGCCCGGAGGCGGTTGCAGCGGGTACGGTGCGGCTTGTCGGCGTGGAATATGCAGATGTTCTTGCAGGCGCGAATGCGCTTTTGGAAAATCCTGCGGCTTACGATGCCATGGCGCATGCCGCCAACCCCTACGGCGACGGCAAGGCATGCAAACGCATCGCAGACGCCATCGAGTGGCACTTCGGGCTGCGTCCCTGCCGCCCGGAAGAATTTCATCAATAAAAATTGGCTGTGCGGTTTTGCCGCACAGCCTAGTTATATGGATAGAGGAAATAACTGCAAAATAAGGAGCGAACTAGAGGATAAGAGAATGTTTTTGGATTTTGGGAAACTGAAAAAATAGGCGCTCTTGGAATACTTATTGCATAAACAGGAATATGGCAAGCGTTAATAGGATGGTCGTGGAGTCTTCCTCTCCTTCGATCATCAGCAAAAGGAGAATCAGAATCAAAAGCAAATCGCCCGTGTCCATATCGGGCAGGATTTTATCCAGAAACGGAATGCGCAGCCGCTTGCCGTCCGGCGGAGGCGGAGGAGGGCAGGGCGGCGTCGGCGGGTGCGGAGGATGCGGAGGATGCGGTCCGGGCGGAGGCATTGGAGGCGTCGGAGGATGCGGCGGATGCGGAGGATGCGGTTCGGGGGGCGGCATCGGCGGACGCGGCGGAGGATTCGGTCGGTTCGGCGGATGCAGGGGCATGCTTTGCCGCTGATATGCGCCGTCTGAACCGGGTGAGTATCGGTTATACAAATCCTAACCCCCTTATTTGCCGAATAGACCGGCAAGACCGCCGTGCTCGCGCAGCGTAGAGCCTGCCAGCTGTGAGATACGCGCCAAGCGCACGGCGCGGTCGATCTTCTCCCGCCGCGCGGGTTTGAGATAGGGCTTGAGCGCAGTGAGCAGCGTTTCTTGCTTGCCGTCGGATTTCTGCGATTGCTGCATCAGCTGCATAATTGCCTTTACAAAGCCCTCGTCCATCATGGGCATAGCGCCCGCAAAGCCCTCGCCCATCGTGGGCAGTGCATGGGCAAAATCCTCGCCCATTGCGGGCGGGGGTGGTGCAGGCTGCGGCTCGGACTGCTCGGGGCTCGAGGGCGTATTAAGACCGAGGGACTGTGCCATGGAAAAGATCTGCGACATAGCGTCGGGATTGTTAAGTATCTGACTGAGCTTATCGCTGTCCGTGCCGATCACCTACTTTTTATTAATTTTTTTGAGCAGTGCAGCCGCTTCGGGCGACTGTACAAGCGGGGTAAGGATTTGCTCTGCGGTGCTTGCATCTCCCTTTTTATATGCTTCTGCTGCCTGCTGCAGCGCCCCTGCGCCGCCTTTGGAAAGAAGCTCGATGAGCTGTTTGCCCTCGGAAGAGCTGAGGATTTGCCGTATCTGCGCCTCGCTCGGACCTGCATTTTTTGCAGAATCGTGTTTCATTGTGATTGCCTCCCTTTGTGTGACCTGCTATAATGTATGCAGCAGGGCAGGAAAGGGTGACTGGTTTGAAGCTGTTACTATTGTCGGATTCCCACCGCGAGATGCAGCATTTGCATCTTGCAATCCGGCGCGAGAGGCCGCATGCGGTGCTTCACTTAGGCGATTATGTTGCAGATGCAGACGAGCTGTACTATCCGGGGCTGCCGATTTTGCGCGTGCGCGGCAATTGCGACCGCATTGCCTTTGCCTGCGCGGAAACCTTGCTGCGCGATTTGGAGGGCGTGCGCGTCTTCGCGGCGCACGGACACCGCTACGGCGTGAAGCAGTCCCTTCTGCAAATTGCGTTTGCGGGCAGGGAAAAGGGCGCGCAGGTCGTCGCCTTCGGGCATACCCATCAGCCCTACTGCGCATACAGGGACGGTTTGTGGCTCATCAACCCCGGCGCTTGCAGCGGAAGCCGCCCGAGCTACGGCGTTGTAAATATAGAAGCAGGGCAGGCGAATTGCCGCCTTGTAGATATGTATAAGGAGGAAACCCCATGATTTTAGCGGTAGATATCGGCAACACCAATATTGTGCTGGGCTGCATAGACGGGCAGACGATCGCCTTGCAGGCGCGGCTTGCCACCGAGCTGCAGAAAACGCCGGATCAGTACGCGGCGGAACTTAAGATGATGCTGGATTTATACGGTGTTTCGCCAAGCGCGATTACGGGCAGCATCATTTCCTCCGTTGTGCCACCGGTTTCAAACAATGTATACGCGGCAATTGCGCGGCTGACGGGGCAGGAGAGCTTGGTTGTAGGCCCGGGCATTCGCACGGGTCTGAATATCCGCATGGATAACAGCAACGAGGTCGGAAGCGACCTCATCACGGCTGCGGTTGCGGCGATTGAGGAATACGGCGCGCCGCTTATGATTGTCGATATGGGCACCGCCACAACCATCACGGCGGTGGATGCAAGCGGCGCGTTTGCAGGCGGCTGCATTTGCCCCGGCATCCAGATTTCGATGGCTGCGCTTACCGGCTCGACCGCGCAGCTTACGGGAATCAGCTTGGAAGCCCCGAAAAAGGCAATCGGGAAAAATACCCGCGATGCAATGCGCAGCGGCATCGTTCTGGGCGCGGCTGCCATGCTCGACGGGCTTTTGGATCACATCGAGCAGGAATTGGGGCAGCGCGCAAAAACAATCGTCACCGGCGGCAGCTCGAAGGTTATTTTGCCGCTGTGCCGCCGCGAGATGATTTACGATCCGAACCTGATGCTCAAGGGGCTTGCGCTCTTGTATCGCAGGAATGGACGAACCTGAGATGAAGTGCGAACACCGCGACGCCGTCTTTGCGCCCGACGCGCTTCTTGCGGCTTTGCCCTACCCCACGCCCTACTATATCTATGATGAGGCGGGCATTCGCGCGCGGGCGAAAGCCCTGCACGAGGCATTTGCGTGGAACAGCGGCTTTCGCCAATGGTTTCCGCTGCGGGCAAATCCGAACCCGACCATTCTGCGTATCCTGCGGCAGGAGGGCTTCGGCATTGTCTGCACAAATGCAAACGAGCTGGAATTTGGGCTGCGCTGCGGCTTTTCGGCGGAGGAGATCAACTTTTCGCCCGCATTTCCCACAGCTGCTGAGTTTTTGGCTGCGCGGCATGCGAAGCACCTGATTTTGGACGATGCGGACTTAATTATGCGTTTCGAGCGCAATGAGAGCTTGCCGCCGCGCATTGCACTTCGCTATCGCCCGCATACCCTGCGCGCGCACCCCGCTGCGCGGGGGAGCGATTCGCGTTTCGGCATGGAAAAACCCGCACTGCTGCGCGCGGTGCGGGAGCTGCGACTGCTGGGCGTGCGGGAAATCGGGCTGATGGCGGAACTGGCGGAAAACAGCACCCAGCCGGAATATCTGCCGAAGGTGGCGGGCGCGCTGTTTCAGCTTGCTGCGGAGATCAAGGAAACGCTGGGCGTCAGTGTGAAGTGCTGCAATCTCGGCGGCGGCGTGGGCATTGCGGGGCAGGACGATACCGTTGCAATCTTACAGCTCTCGCGCAGTGTGCGCAAGCTGTTTGAGCAGCATATGCTCCCCGCGGGCTTGGGGGACTGCGCGGTTCATACGCAGTTCGATCGGCATATTCTGTCCCAAAGCGGACTGCTTTTGACCACGGTCACGGGCGTGAAGAGCGGGGCGGAGGAATGGCTGGGCGTGGATATGACGCGCGCAGACCTGCTGCGCGCCCTGATTTACGGCACGAGCCTGCACATTTCCGTGCTGGGCAATCACGCAGACGAGGGAAGGCGCCCCTACCGCATTGCAGACAGAATTGCGGAGAATAAGGAAATGTTCGGCGTGCGGCTGCTGCCGCCCTGCAAGCGCGGCAGCGTGCTCGTTGTGCACGACGTCGGCGCATACGGGCATGCGATGGGCTATCAGTATTGCATGATGCCGCGCTGCGCTGAATACCTGCTGCAAGCAGACGGCGCGAGCAGTTGCATTCGCCTCGCGCAGACCTTGAACGATTTATAGGATTACCGACAAAAATGCGGCGACTGCAAGCAGGAACGCCCCGCCGATGAGGATGCTCACGGCGGATTCGATTGCTGCGGTAATTGCGGCAAAAACGCCGGGTTTCTTCGTTGCGGCGCAGTTCTCTGCGCAGACTGCTTTCAGATGCGGGCTTCCGTCTATATGCAGATGTGGGGTTAAATCAATTACACGGTTCATGGCGCACACTCCCTTTCTTTTATGGATATACTCTAGCAAATGCGCTGTCCGTTAAATCGGACTCCTGAAAATTTCGACTGAAAAATGCGTCAAAAAAACGGTCGATGCAGCGCAATTGCCGGAAATTTATTGATAAAAACCTCAAAATTTGTCACTATTTTGTAATTATTTTTTGTAAAATATACGTTAAATGACGATGCGGACTTGACGAGAACCGTCGGCTTTGTTACAATACGACTAACAACGATTAACATAATTCCGACAGGAGTGAAGAAATGAAACGAACAGCATTCTGCGTCCTGCTGGTTCTGTGCCTGCTGCTTGGCATGGTGCAGCCGGTGCTCGCCGAACCTGCAGACGAATCATTTTCAGAAAATACAGAGCAAATCGCCGAAACGCAGGAAGTTCCTGCCGAGGAAGCGGAGCAAGCGGCTACCGAGGATTCGCAGACCAAAGCGCCGACGACCTTTACCACGAGCGCAGCGGGCATAGCGATGATTGAAAGTTTCGAGGGCGTCCCGGTTTCTTCTTTCGGCAATTCTTTGCAGACGGTTGAGTCCGAGGTCAACAAGTTTGTAGCCGCGAACAACATCGCTGTGAATCAGGCGCAGTTCGATGCGCTGGTTGACTTCGTCTTTAACATGGGACCAAGCGCATTGCGCACCTCTTACCGCTACGCGCAGGTGCTCATGAGCGGCAGCTACACCGATGCGGAGCTTGCTGACGCATGGTGCGCGTGGTGTCATGTCGGCGCGAGCGTCAGCACTGCTATCCTCAACCGCCGCATTCGCGATGTCAAGCTCTTTATCTACGGCGACTATACGGGGAATAACTGCAACCCGAGATTTCGCTATATCATCTATAAGCCCAACGGCGGCACAATGACCGACGGCGACGTACACTGCTACGAACTCGATGCTACATACGGCGATTTGGAAACGCCGACCCGCGAAGGAAAGTATTTTACCGGCTGGTTTACGGCAACCTCCGGCGGCACGCAGGTTTTCAATTCAGATAAGGTCACCCAGCACCAGACCCTCTATGCCCACTGGTCAGACAATGCGCCTTCGGGCGACCCCAACGAGGGCGAGGGCGGAAGCGGCGACACAGATCCCAATCCCGATCTGCCGGAGCTGAAGACCAGCGAAGCGGGCATCCAGTTTATCAAGGATCACGAGGGCTTTATCGAGTATGCCTACTGGGATATCAGCCAGTGGACAATCGGCTACGGAACCCGCTGCGAAGCGGGCGAATATCCCAACGGCATAACCAAAGAGGAAGCAGACCTTCTTTTACGGGAAATGCTGCCGATTTTTGAGGAAACCGTTGACCGCGTGCTGGCAGAATCGAACCTGCAGCACACGCAGGCGCAGTATGACGCGCTCATCAGCTTTACGTATAACCTTGGCGGGCAGTGGGCATACAGCAAATATAATGTGTATCAATATGTCGTTTCCGGCGGTTACACGGAGATGGAATTTGTCAATGCCATGGGCAGTTGGCTCAGTTCGGAAAGCTCTGTGGTGAACGGTCTGGCGCGCCGCCGCATCGACGAGGCAAATCTCTACCTAAACGGCGAATACGCACTGCGAAGCAACGTCTATATGCGCATGGTCTTTAACGGCGTCGGCGGCACGCCGAGCAGCGGATACCGCTACTATAAATCGGGAAAAGCCTTAGGTACGCTGCCCACCGCTGCCATGGAAGGCTTCTATTTCTTGGGTTGGTACGACAAGGTATCCGGCGGCACACTTCTCACAGAGAGCTCCATTGCCCAGCCGCTCGGCAATCAGACCGTCTATGCGCAGTGGATGGAATCGGATGTTGTCTATACCGATGTTCCGCCGACTGCGTGGTACTATGATCCGATTGCCGCAGTAACGGAAATGGGAATCATGAACGGCACGTCCTTAACGGCGTTTTCGCCCAACGGGCTTATGAGCCGCGCGATGGTCGTTACGGTGCTCCACCGCATGGCAGGCAAACCGCCCGCCACGCAGAGCCACAGCTTTACGGATGTTGCGGATGGGAAGTATTACTCCGATGCAGTTTCGTGGGCGTATGAAACCGGCGTCGTCAAGGGCGCAAGCGCAACCCGCTTTGATGTTGATGGTAACGTTACACGAGAGCAGCTCGCGGCGATGCTCTACCGCTACGCGCAGTATTGCGACTATGATACCGCCGCGCGGGCAGAGTTGAGCAGCTACCCCGATGCAGCCCGCATATCCGCCTACGCCGTAGAAGCCTTGCAGTGGGCAGTGGGCAGCGGCATTATGAACGGCAGCGACGGCGCACTCAACCCCGGGGGCGTTGCCACGCGCGCGGAGTGCGCAACGATGCTCACCCGGTTTATGGAACGATATTTCGTAGAATGACGGAGAAAAAATCACCCTGTCGGATTTTTTCGGCAGGGTGATTTTCAGCGATAGGATGAATATTCAGATTTTCGGCACGAGCAAGTGCTTTGACAGCAAGAAGGCGCACAGATGGTTCAAAGAGCGCGGTATCCGTTTTCAAGAGATCGATTTGAAGCGTTACGGCATGTCAAACGGCGAATTTGAAAGCGTCCTGCGGGCAGTCGGCGGCGTGGATGCGCTCATCGATTGGCAGAAGAACAACCCCGATATCGACCTGCTACGATATATGGACAACCGCTGCGCCAAAGAGGATAAGGTATTTGATAACCCTGCGCTCATGAAAACTCCCGTAGTTCGCAACGGGAAGCAGGCGACAGTCGGGTATTGCCCCGAAGCCTGGAAAAACTGGGAATAATAAGGAGTAACACGACATGCCTCTTCGCACTTGCAGAAGGTTAAGCTATATTCTATACGGCGTCAGCTGCGCGCTGGCGCTGGTCGGCATTTTTCTGAAAAACGGCAACAGCACCCTGTCACTGTGGATGGTGGGCGCGGGGCTGCTTGTGTTTGCAGCTGCCTTTCTTGTTGGCATCATTTTCTACCGCTGCCCGCTGTGCAAGCGGCTTTTGCCGATTAAAGAGCGCGATATCGAAGTTTGTCCGCACTGCAAGGGAAAGTTGAAAAAAAGCAATGGCTAAACGCTCGATTGCCATCCCGAAGGCGGTACAGCTTGTGCTCAAAACCCTCACTGACGCGGGTTTTGCGGCTTACGCAGTCGGCGGCTGTGTGCGAGACAGCCTGCGTGGTAAGCGCCCCGCGGATTGGGATATTTGCACATCTGCCACGCCGCAGCAGAGCGCGGCTGCCTTTTCGGGGCAGCGCGTAATTCTCACGGGCGCGCGCTATGGGACGGTAACCCTGCTGCGCGGCGGCGCGAGCTTTGAGATTACAACCTTCCGCAGTGAACGCGGCTATTCCGACAGCCGCCACCCGGACGAGGTTTCCTTTGTCTCCTCCCTTGCGGAGGATTTGCAGCGCCGCGATTTCACCCTCAACGCCATGGCGGCGGATCTGCGCGGTCGCGTGATCGACCCCTTGGGGGGAGCTGCGGATTTAGAGCAGGGGATTGTGCGCTGCGTCGGCGACCCGCGCGAACGCTTTGGCGAGGACGCGCTGCGCATCATGCGGGCGCTCCGTTTTGCATCCCGGTTTTCGTTTTCTGTTGCGCCCGAGACTGCAGCGGCAATCCACGCATGCAGGCAGAGCCTCCAAAAAGTTGCTGCGGAGCGCCTGCGCAAGGAACTCGACGGCTTGCTTACAGGTGAAAATGTCCTGCGGATTTTGTCGGAATTTACCGACGTCTTGTGCGTGCTGATTCCCGAAATTGCAGCCTGTGTGGGCTTTCGGCAGTATACTCCCTATCACAAATTTGACGTCTGGCAGCATACCATGAAGGCAGTAGCTTCCGCGCCGCCGATTGTGCACCTGCGCCTTGCAGCGCTGCTGCACGATATCGGCAAGCCCTGCACCTTCTCTTTTGATAAAAACCTGCTCGGGCATTTTTATAACCATGCCATGATCAGCGCGGCGATTGCCCGTCGGGTTCTGCGCCGCCTGCGCTATGACAATAAAACCACGCAAGCCGTGGTGCAGCTTATCGACCTGCATGCGCGCGATTTCCCGGAAACGCTGCGCGCAATGCGGCGGCTCTTGGCAAAATACGAGTCGAAAACGATTGAAGACCTAAACCACTTAAAGCAGGCAGACGAGATGGGTAAGGGCACGAAAACGCAGCAGAGCATTGCAGAGCAAATGCGCGGCGTGGAGGATTTGTTCACCCGCGCCCTCGACCAATCTGCAAGCCCGCTTGCGTTGCGCGGGGAGGACCTTTTGGCGCTCGGCGTGCCCGAAGGCAGGCGCTTGGGAGACATTCTCCGCGCGCTGCAAAGCGACGTATGCGAGGGCATTTTGCCGAACGAGCGCACGGCGCTTCTCGAATCTGCCCAAAAGCGATGGCAGGAATTTGCCGATTTTGCACAGAATTCGGGAGCGAACGAAGAAAGAAGTTGACAGCTCCGACACTCTGCGCTAATATTAAGGTGTATCATTCTGACAAGGAGGAACGAACGATGGCTAATTTTGTCTTAAAGGGAAATATTTGTTACAGCGAAAACCTGAACAAGATTCGCATCATTCCGCAGGCGTATCTTGTTTGTATAGAAGGCGAAAGCGCCGGAGTGTTCCGCGCCGTGCCGGAGTGTTATGCCGCGCTTCCGGTCGAGGATTTCGGCGAGAGCATCATCATCCCCGGCATCACGGATTTGCATGTGCATGCCCCGCAGTTCGCCTTCCGCGGATTGGGAATGGATATGGAACTGCTCGATTGGCTCGAGTCGCATACCTTCCCCGAGGAGTCGAAGTATGCGGATTTGGGCTATGCGAAGCGGGCATATAAGCAATTTGTCAACCACATGCGCCGCAGCGCAACCACCCGCGCAGCCGTGTTTGCAACGATTCACGCCCCCGCCACCATGCTTTTGATGGATCGGCTGGAGGAAAGCGGGCTTGTCAGCTATGTTGGCAAGGTCAATATGGATCGCAACAGCCCCGATATTCTGTGCGAAAAGAGCGCGCAGGCGTCCCTTGCGGACACCGAACAGTGGATTAACGACACCAAAACCCGCTATAAGAACACCCGCCCAATCATCACGCCGCGCTTCATCCCCTCCTGCTCAGACGAGCTGATGCACGGGCTTGCTGCGCTGGCTGAAAAATACCAAGTCCCCGTGCAGAGCCATTTGTCCGAAAACCTCGGAGAAATCCAGTGGGTCAAGGCGCTTTGCCCGAAGGCAAAATTCTACGGGCAAGCCTATGAGAATTTCGGCATGTTCGGCGGGAAATCGCCCTGTATCATGGCGCACTGCGTCTATTCCGGCGATGAAGAAGTGGAGCTCATGAAGAAAAACGGCGTCTTCGTCGCGCATTCGCCGATGTCGAACTCCAACCTCTCCTCCGGCGTCGCCCCGGTCACGAAATACCTCGAAGCGGGGCTGAACGTCGGGCTTGCCTCCGACGTCGCAGGCGGCTGCACGGAGAATATGTTCCGCGTCATGGCGGACGCAATCCGCGCCTCGAAATTGCGCTGGCGCTTGCAGGATCAGGCGGTCAAGCCGCTCACCATCGACCAAATTTTCTATATCGCCACCCTCGGCGGCGGCAGATTCTTCGGCAAAGTCGGCAGTTTCGAGCCGGGCTACGCGCTCGACGCAGTCGTGCTCGACGACCGCTCGCTCGACCATCCCCAGCGGCTCGACGTCCGCGCCCGTTTGGAGCGCTGCATCTACCTTGCAGACGACCGCCAAATCTCGGCAAAATACGTCGCAGGCAATCGCCTCTTCTAACATAATATAGCATGAAAGGGCAGCGCTGCAGAATACGCGTAATTCGCGTCGCAGTTTGCGAGCACCGTGCGATATTGGTAATATAATACAGCAGCGGCGGGGATGCACATCCCCGCCGCTCTTGTATGTGCAGTCATTTCCCCAATTCCACGGTGCGTTTGTAGGCGGCAAGCACTGCCTCCTGCGCAGCTGCGCGGAAGGCGCTTTTCTCCAGCGCGTGTACGCCCGCGATGGTGCTGCCGCCGGGGCTGCACACCGCGTCCTTGAGCGCGCCGGGGTGCGCGCCCGAGCTGAGCACCATCTGCGCCGCGCCGAGCACCGTCTGCGCAGCATAGGTCTGCGCCGCCTGCCGCGGCAAGCCGCAGGCAACCGCGCCGTCCGCCAGCGCCTCGATGAACAGGTAGCCAAAGGCAGGTCCGCAGCCGGAAACGGCGCTCGCAGCATCAATCAGCGCCTCGGGCAGCGTCTCAAGCCGCCCGGCAGGGGCGAGCAGTTCCAAAAAGGCGGAAACTTCGCGCTCGCTGACCTCCTGATTTGCGCAGTAAACAATCATCCCACAGCCGACGGCTGCCGGGGTGTTGGGCATAATGCGAATAACGGGGTACGCGCCGCCCGCCATTTCACAAATCTGCGCGACAGACAGCCCCGCCGCCATGCTCACGAGCACAAAGCGATCCTCGCGCCCTGCAAGAATCGGCGCGATTTCTCCCAGAACAGCGCCCATCACCTGCGGCTTCACGCCGAGGAAGATGTAGCGCGCCTGCGCGGCAAGTGCGGTGTTTTCGCAGGGCGTGCAGCCCACGGCGTCTGCAAATTTGCCTGCAAGCTCCATGCTCCGGTCACTGACGAGAAGGCGCTCCGCACCGACCGCCTGCGCTGCCGTTTTTGCCAAAGTGCCGCCCATATTGCCGATGCCGATAAATCCAATCTTGTTCATAGTCTTCCTCCTCAGCGAATCTGTCCGCTGCCGCGGATGATATATTTGTAAGAGCACAGTTCGCGCAGCCCCATCGGACCGCGCGCGTGCAGTTTCTGCGTGGAGATGCCCATTTCGCAGCCCAGCCCGAATTCGCCGCCGTCTGTGAAGCGGGTGGAGGCGTTATGGTAGACAGCAGCGCTGTCTACCTGCCGCAAAAAGAGCGTTGCTGCGGCTTCGTCAGAGGATATAATTGCCTCGCTGTGCCCGGTCGAGTGCGCGGCGATGTGCGCGATTGCCGCGTTTGTGTCTGCCACAACCTTCACAGCGAGAGTATAATCCAAAAATTCGGTGTCAAAATCTGTATCGCCCGCCTTTGTGCCCGCGATAATTGCACTTGCCCGCGGGTCTGTGCGTAGCTCGACCGGCTGCAGCCCCGCAGCAATCCGCTTGTCCACCAGCTGCTCGCGCAGCAGCGGCAAGAAGGATTCGGCAATATCCTCGTGCACAAGGCAAACCTCCGCCGCATTGCAGACGGACGGGCGGCTCGCCTTCGCATTTTCTAAGATAGACAGCGCCATATACGGGTCTGCCGCGCGGTCAATATAGATGTGGCAAATGCCCGTCCCGGTTTGGATGCAGGGGACTTTTGCATTTTCCGTGCAGGCGCGAATCAGCCCCGCACCGCCGCGCGGAATCAGCAGGTCGATAT
Organism: Oscillospiraceae bacterium; assembly: GCA_031262065.1. Lineage (GTDB taxonomy): Bacteria > Bacillota > Clostridia > Oscillospirales > Oscillospiraceae > JAZOXB01. Next base: position 19,505 of record JAISIK010000006.1, read on the forward strand.
AGCCTACGCCGCGCATCAGCTCGTTTGCGCTTTGCCTTGTGGTATCGCTGACCAGTTGCAGCAACTGCGCGGGAAGCCCCGCGCTGACCAGTCCCGCCTGCAGCGCCTTTACAATGGCGGCTGCGGAGCGGTACGCTTCCTTGCCGCCGCGCAGAATGCAGGCGTTGCCGCTTTTGATGCAAAGGGCGGCTGCGTCTGACGTGACGTTGGGGCGGCTTTCGTAGATAATTGCGACAACGCCCAAGGGCACGGCAACCTTTTCAATCCGCAGACCGCCGGGACGCTCTACGGTCGAGAGAATTTCCCCGATCGGGTTCGGCAGGGCGCAGACTTCCCGAACGCCGCCAGCCATTGCGTCGATGCGCTCGCTGCTCAGGCGAAGGCGGTCGAGCATCACGGGGGAAATCGTAGCCTGCGCAGCTTCCAAATCCAGCGCATTTGCAGCCAAAATCGCTTGCGCCGATTCCTGCAGGGCGTCCGCCATGGCAAGAAGCGCCGCGTGGATGACCTGCGGGTCGGCAGTTGCCAGCGCAGGGGAAGCAGCCTTTGCCGCCTTCATAATCTCCAAGGTCGTCATTGTGTGTTCCTCCCGATAAACCGCGTGCCTGCAGGCGCGCCATCCATAATTTCGTATAGAATTTCAGGACGGTTGCCGTTGGCAACTACGGTGTCGATGCCCGCATCTGCAGCCCTTTTCGCAGCGGAGAGCTTTGTGCTCATGCCGCCTGTGCCGAGGGCTGTGCGGTTTTTCCCGCACATGGCAAACAGCGCCGGCGAAATCTCATCCACGCGGGTGATAAGCTGCGCCTGCGGGTTCGTGCGCGGGTCTGCGGTGTAAAAGCCGTCAATATCCGTCAGAAGAATCAGCAAATCCGCCTGCACATTGACCGCGACAATCGCGCCGAGGGTATCGTTATCGCCGATAACAATTTCATCCGTGGCAATCGTGTCGTTTTCATTGACCACGGGCAGTGCGCCAAGCTCCAAAAGGCGGAAAAGGGTATTGTGAAAATTCTCCCGCCGCTGCGGATGCTCAATATCGCTGCCTGTGAGCAGCAGCTGCGCCACCGTGTGGTGATATTCGGAAAACAGCTTGTCGTAGGTATACATCAGCTCGCACTGCCCCACGGCAGCTGCCGCCTGTTTTGTGGGAATATCCTGTGGACGCGTTTGCAGTGACAGCTTGCCCATGCCCATGCCGATTGCGCCGGAAGAGACAAGAATAATCTCGTGCCCCGCATTTTTTAAGTCGCTGAGCACCTTGCAAAGCTGCTCCACGCGGCGGATATTCAGTTGCCCGGTCGAATGGGCAAGCGTAGATGTGCCGACCTTTACTACAATTCTCATAAGGGAACCCTCCAATTACAGCTATTCTACCAGCCTTTGCTTGAAAATGCAATCATTTGCAGTGCATCGCGACGCGCAGAAAAATAAGAATTTCGGGTATCCTAGGAAAAAAGGAGGGCATGACAATGACCAACGAGCAATATGGGCAATATGTCGCTTCGCTTGCGCCGAAATCCAAGGTTTGGAGAAATTCCTTCCGTGCATTTTGGACGGGCGGTCTTATCTGCGTTTTGGGTCAGCTTTTGTTAAACGGTTTTTTAGAGATGAAATTGAGCGAAACGCTTGCAGGAACGGCGACGAGCATCAGTTTGGTCGTGCTGTCTGCACTTTTAACAGGGCTTGCGGTTTACGACGATCTGGCAAAATACGCAGGGGCAGGCACGCTTGTGCCGATTACGGGCTTTGCAAACTCCATCGTCGCACCCGCTGTAGAGTTTAAGAGCGAGGGCGTGGTGCTCGGCACCTGCGCAAGAATGTTCACCATCGCCGGACCTGTTTTGGTGTTCGGCACGGCTGCAAGCGCCATATACGGGCTTATCTATTGGATTTGCTCTAAGTTTTAGGGGACGCGAATGCGTCCCTTTTTAGTATGCTCCTGTAGGAACATTCTATAAAACCCGCCACTGGAAAAAAATACTTGTTTTTGTTCGGGCAATGGCATATGATATACAAACATCATCTCATGGAGGAATTGCAGATGAACAAACGCAGTGTATGTGTGCTCTTCGGCGGCATGTCGCCGGAGCATGAGGTATCGCTTCGCTCGGCGGAGTCGGTTCTCAATCATATGGACCCTGAAAAATATAATATCTTCCCTGTCGGCATTACGCGCGAAGGGCAGTGGATACTCTACGGCGGCAAGGACTACAGCAGCCTTCCCAGCGGCGCGTGGAAGTCCTGCCCGGACAACCGCCGCGCGGCAATTTCCCCCGTGCGCGGACAAGGCCTACTGAACTTTGAAGGCGATTGTGTCGTGCGCGAGCGCATCGATGTGGTATTTCCCGTCCTGCACGGCGAGAACGGCGAGGACGGCTCTATACAGGGACTGCTGCAGCTGGCGGGGATTCCCTGCGTCGGCTCAGCGGTTGCAGCCTCTGCCACTTGCATGGACAAGAGCCTGACAAAACTTGTCATCGACCGTACAAAGGTGCGACAGGCGCGTTGGCAGCTGGTTACGGCGCGGGAGCTTGCAAAAAATGCGGAGGCAGTGCTTGATGCGGCAGAGCAGGCATTTTCCTATCCCGTATTCGTCAAGCCCGCCGGGACAGGCTCATCGGTGGGCGTTTCCAAGGCGAAAAACCGCGCTGCGCTCGAAATTGCCTTGCAGCGCGCTGCGAAGTACGACGCCAAAGTGCTTGTAGAGGAATTTATCAACGGGCATGAAGTGGAAGTCGCCGTGCTCGGCAACAGCCTGCCCGCAGCCTCCGGCTGCGGCGAAATTGACGCAGGCACGGAGTTTTACGACTACGACGCCAAGTATCTTTCCGACTGCGCCCAGCTCTATATCCCCGCCCGCATCGACGAGGCGACTGCCGAGGCGGTGCGCGAGGCCGCCATTTGCGTTTATGAGGCGATGGGTTGCCGCGGGCTTTCCCGCGTGGACTTCTTCGTGACCTATGATACTAACGAGGTGGTGTTCAACGAGATTAACACCATGCCCGGCTTCACCTCGATTTCTATGTATCCCAAGCTCTTTGCAGCAAGCGGCATTCCCTACAGCGAACTCATTGATTCGCTGATTGCCCTTGCCGCGGAGGACTGATATGCAGGTAATGTTGACGATTGCGGGGACGCAGCGCTGCGAGGAGGACGAGCCGCAGGTAACCAAGCTCGTTACGCAGGGTACGCTTACGCGCAAGGACGGAAAGACGTATCTTTCTTACGAAGAGAGCGAAATGACCGGGATGATCGGAACAACCACCACCTTTTGCATCGAAGAGGCGCGTGTGACGCTGACCCGCGAGGGGTCCTTGCAGTCGCAGATGGTTTTCGAGGTTGGGGTAGAGGATCGCTCCTTATATGACATGGGATTCGGCGCGCTGATGATTGCCGTGTGCGCGGAGCATATTTCCGCGCAATTCGGCGACGACGGCGGCACGCTGCATATCGTATACAGCATTTGTATCGAGCAGGAGAGCGCCGGAACGATTGAATATCACATCGAAGCCAAACGGAAATAACCGAAAGACGTCCATAATGAAACAAGCTCTGTAATTGACATTGTGTCAGTTACAGAGCTTGTGTAGTTTATTCTGCGGATATGAGGTAGTAGTAGACCGGCTGACCGCCGTCGATAAGGGTAACCTCCGCATCGGGGCAGGTTTTTGAGAAGATGTCGACCACTTGCGCGGCGTCGCTTTCGCTGACGTCTTGCCCGTAATAGACGGTGATAAATTCGCCGCCTTCTTCTTTTACTTTGTCGGCAAGCCCCTGCATCAGTCCCGGCAGATCGCCCGAAGAGCCGAACAGTGAGCCGCCGTAGAGCGCCAGATATTCGCCTTCGCGGATGCTGTGCCCGTCAAAGTCGGAATTGCGCGCGGCGTAGGTGACCTGCATGGTCGTAACCTGCTCCATCGCAGCATGCATCGCCTCGATATTGTCCTGCTCCTGCGCCTCAGGGTCAAACTGCAGCATCGCGCTTACGCCCTGCGGGACGGTCTTCGAGGGAATCACGATGACCTTCTTTTCGGTAAGCGGAATGGTCTGCTCTGCAGCCATGATGATGTTCTTGTTGTTCGGGAAGACAAAGACGACCTCCGCCGGGGTGGCATTGATTTTTTCCAAAATATCCTGCGTGGAGGGATTCATGGTCTGCCCGCCCGCAACCATATTGTCCGCGCCGAGTTCGCGGAAGACGTTCGACAGCCCCGCACCCGCGCAAACAGCGACCATGCCGTAGTGCTTCTGCGCAGGGGCAATCGCGGGCGCTTCCTCCTGCTTCATGACCTTCTCGGTGTGCTGCAGCTTCATGTTCTCAATCTTGACCGTAACCAGACCGCCGTAAGTGATGGCTTCTTCGAGCACAGTGCCGGGGTTGTTTGTGTGCACATGTACCTTGATAATCTCGTCGTCATCGACAAGCACCAAGCTGTCGCCCAAACCGTTCAGGAAGCTGCGCAGCGCCTCGGGCGCTTTGCCGTTTTCGCGCGAAACGATAAACTCCGTGCAGTAGCCGAAGGTAATATCTGCGGTGTTAAAATCCGAAAAATCAGCCTGCTCACGCACTGCCGTGTCCATCACATCGGGCGCTTCGATTTCCACGCCCTTGGTGACGGAGAGCATTGCCTCTAAAACGTACATCCAGCCCTTTCCTCCCGCATCGACAACGCCTGCCTTCTGCAAGACAGGGTTTTGGTTTACGGTCTGCGCAAGTGCAACTTTGGAAGCGGCGGCAGCAGCTTCAATCACCGCCTCAAAAGAGGGGTCGCTCTCGGCTGCGGCTTCCGCTTCTTGCGCAGCCACGCGGGCAACGGTCAAGATTGTGCCCTCTGCGGGCTTCATCACGGCCTTGTAGGCTGCTTCAACGCCGCCTTTGAGCGCAAAAGCAAACTGCGCGCCGTCGCAGGCGTCCATGCCTTTGAGCGTTTTTGCAAAGCCGCGTAAGAGCAGCGACAAAATCACGCCGGAATTTCCGCGCGCGCCGCGAAGCATTGCAGAAGCTGCTGCGTCTGCAGCCGCCGTGAGCGTCGGCGCAGAGAGCTTTCGCAGATCGTTTGCTGCTGCGCTCAGCGTCATGCTCATGTTTGTGCCGGTATCGCCGTCGGGGACGGGAAATACATTCAGCTCATTGAGCTGCTGCTTGTGAATTTCAATAGAAGCAGCGGCGCTGATCATCATTTTTTGAAATGCCGCTGCGTCAAGTATTTGCCTCACTGGAATTGCACCTCCGTATGCGAGAACCTCGCTTAATCAGTCATAATAGAGTCCACAAAAACGTTCAAATCGCGGACAAGCGTTTCTGTTTGCTGAGATACGACATAGCGCACCTCAGAAATGATCGAGCTTCCGAGCGCCTGCATATTCACGCCATAGTCAATGACAATGTGCAAGTCGATGGAGATGCTGTCGTCTTCATTTTTGCGCACAAGGATGCCTTTTGCCATGGATTCGCGCCGCAGCAGATGGAACAGACCATCGCTTACGGAGCGGATTGCCATACCCTTCACGCCAAAGCAGTTTGTCGCTGCATTTCCGGCAATGTGGGTGTAAACGTTGCTGCTTACTGCAATTTCGCCCAGTTCATTTTGCCTGCGGATCATACGGTAACCTCCTTATAACGAATCACGATTTTTCAAAGCATGCTTTCTTCCCAAGCATGCGGCTTTTCGATACCGAAGAGGGCTGCGATTGTGGGAGCAACATTGGCAAGCCCGAACGCGCCCTGCTTTAGCGTATGCGATTGGGACGGGTCGTAGACGATGAAGGGAACAGGATTGAGGCTGTGCGCCGTGCGGATGCTGGTTTTGCCCTTCTTCGTTTCCGACATTTGGTCTGCGTTGCCGTGGTCGGCGGTAATGAGCACGAGGTAGCCGAGCTTGTCGGCTGCGTCCAAAATTTTGCGAAGACCCGCATCGACGCATTCCATCGCCGTAATGACTGCCTGCATCACGCCGGTGTGCCCGACCATATCGCCGTTGGGGTAGTTCAGGCGCAGGAAGTCGTAGTTGCCGGAGTGCATTGCCTTGAGCATAGCGTCGGTAATCTCTGCGCTCTTCATGGCGGGGGCATTTTCAAAGGGAATCACGTCCGAGGGGATTTCCTCGTAGGTTTCCAGTTCCGGGCAGACTTTCCCCGAACGGTTGCCGTTCCAGAAGTAGGTCACATGCCCGTATTTCTGCGTTTCGGAAACGGCATACTCGCGGATATTGTGCTTGCACAGAAGCTCCGTGAGCGTGTTTTGAATCACGGGGGGCTGCACCAGATAGTGCGCGGGAATTTTCAGGTCGCCGTCGTATTCGAGCATGCCCGCAAATTGCACGCCCGTATAGTCGCCGCGGTCGAACTTGTCGAAATCCTTGCGGTCGAAGGCGATGGAAATCTCCTGCGCGCGGTCGCCGCGGAAGTTAAAGAGGATGACGCTGTCGCCGTTGGCAATTTTCGCAAGCGGCGCGCCGCCGCGCGTAATCACAAAGGGCGGCAAATCCTGATCGATGCAATTGCTTTCGCTGCGGAGGGTTTCAATGGCTTCCTTTGCGTTTGCAAAGCCCCGCCCGATGCCCTGCACGTGCGTTCTCCAGCCGCGCTCGACCATCGACCAATCCGCCTCGTAGCGATCCATTGTGATTTGCATTCTGCCGCCGCCGGAGGCAATGCGGTAATCGCTGCCGTCTGCGGAAAGCTCCGCGAGGACGTCCTCAAGCTGCGCGACATATTCCAATGCGGAAGTGGCGGGAACATCGCGCCCGTCGAGCAGAATATGGCAGTAGGCGCGGGTGATCCCCTCTGCCTTTGCTCTGCGCAGCAGGGCAAAGAGGTGCGAAATATGCGAGTGCACATTGCCGTCGGACAAAAGCCCCAAGAAGTGCATCGCCTTATCTTTCCCGTTGGCAACCAGATTTTTCCACACTGCGGATTCAAAAAGCGCACCGCCGGAAATGGATTCGCTTACGAGCTTTGCACCCTGCGGATAAATCTGCCCGCAACCCAGGGCGTTATGACCGACCTCGGAGTTGCCCATATCCTCGTCGCTCGGCAGCCCCACGGCTGTGCCGTGTGCTTTGAGCCACGTGTAGGGGCAGGTTTCAAATAAACGGTCGAGCGTGGGGGTGCGGGCGAGTTTTACAGCGTCCCCGCTGCCGCCGTCGCCGCGGCCTACGCCGTCCATAATCACAAGAACGATAGGTTTGCGCATAGTTTTCGTTGCCTCCGATGTTTTTATAATCCCGAATATTGTACTACATATTTATGATTTATACAAATAATTTTTCCATTCTCTGTATTTGCGGTTCAGTTCAGCGCAAAGTCTGCATTTTCCAAAAGCCCGCGTATTGCATGTAAGAGCGCGGGGGAAAGCTCCCCTGCGGCGATTGCCGCGGCTGCAGCCTCCTGCGCCTGCTGCAAGAGCGCGAGATTTTGCGCAAGATTGCCGATACGAAAAGTCGGAAGTCCGTGCTGACGGCTGCCGAAAAAGTCGCCCGGACCGCGCAGCGCCAAATCCTCTTCGGACAGCCGAAAGCCGTCGTTTGTGGCGCACAGGGCTTTCAGGCGGCGCAGCGTATCGGAGTTTTTGTTGTCCGATACCAAAATGCAGTAGGATTTTTCCCGCCCGCGTCCGACGCGCCCGCGCAGCTGGTGCAGCTGGGACAGTCCGAAGCGGTCTGCATTTTCAATGATTATCAGTGTGGCGTTCGGAACGTCCACGCCGACCTCGATAACCGTTGTGGCAACCAAAATATCCGCCTCGTGCGCTGCAAAGGCAGCCATAACCGCCTCTTTTTCAGTGCCCTTCATCCTGCCGTGCAGAAGCGACACCCGCAGATTCGGGAAGACTTGCGTTTGCAGCACCTGCGCCCACTGTTCTGCGGATTTGAGCGACTGTAATTCATCCTCCTCCACCGCCGGGCAGACGATGAAGCACTGATGATTGGCAGCGGTCTGTTTGCGGATGAAGTCATTGAGGCGTTTGCGATAACGCTCATCGACCAAGAAGGTGTCGATGCTCTGCCGCCCGGGCGGCAGTTCGTCAATCACCGAGATGTCCAAATCGCCGTACATAATCAGCGCGAGGGTGCGCGGGATGGGCGTGGCGGACATAATCAAAAGGTGCGCCTCTTCGCCCTTTGCGCTGAGCTTTGCCCGCTGGTTTACGCCGAAACGGTGCTGCTCGTCGGTGATGACAAGCCCCAAGGACGAGAAAGTCGTAGCGTCGGTCAGAAGGGCGTGCGTGCCGAGCACAAGGTCATACTCTCCCTGCGCAATTTCCTTGCGCAGCTGCGCTTTCACGTCGGGCTTCAGCGAACCTGTCAACAGCGCGCAGCGCACGCCCAAGGGCGTTAACAGGCTTTCCAAAAGGGCGAAATGCTGCTGCGCCAAAATTTCCGTCGGCGCCATAAAGGCGGTCTGCCTGCCGTTTCTTGCGGCTGCGACTGCGGCTGCAGCTGCGACCATCGTCTTGCCGCTGCCCACGTCGCCCTGCACAAGGCGGCTCATGGGTATGCCCTTCTTGAAGTCAGATAGAATATCGTCTATGGCGCGCTGCTGCGCAGCCGTGAGCGTGAAGGGAAGCGCCGCATAAAAATCGCCCAGTTCGGTTTGCGTGTATGCTGTGCAGGTTTTTTGCGTGCGCTGCGCACGAAGCAGCGACAGAGCGGCGGAAAAGACAAAGAATTCTTCAAAAATCAGCCGCCGACGCGCGCGCGCCAAGTCCTCCTGCGATGAAGGCGTGTGGATTTGGTGCAGCGCAGTATCCGCAGCGGGTAAGTCGTACTGCGCCAAGAGCGTTTCGGGAAGCGTTTCCGAGACTTCGCCGCATTTGGAAAAGGCGAGCGCCACGTTTTGCATGACCGCCTTGTTCGTCAGCCCGGCGGTCAGCGGATAGATGGGCATAATCCGTCGGGTCAGTTCGCCCGATTTGCCGAGCGGCTCAAAAAGGGGGTTGATCATCGCCGGGCGGCTGTCGTCTGCCAACGCGCCGTAGAAGCAGTAGGTTTCGCCGCGCTGCAAACGCCCGGCTGCGTAGCCTTGATTGAAAAACGTGAGGCTCAGACGGGCGGTATCGTCCGCCACGGTGAATTTGGTAACCTCGAGCGTTCTGCCGCCCTCTTTGGGGATGGTGTGCGTCTGCGGGTTTGTCACAAGCGAGGCGACAAAGCAGGCGGGCGCATCGATATCCAGCTCTTCGATGGTCACAAGTTTGGTGCGGTCTTCGTAGTCGCGCGGATACAGGCGCAGTAAATCGCCCAAGGTTTTTACGCCGAGCCTTGCAAACATCTCTGCCTTCTTCTGACCGACGCCGGCAAGGGTTCGTATCGAATCGTTCTGCTCTGCCATTTTTTGCACCCCCTATTACATATTAGTATAATAGAAATCTGTCTGCACGGCAAGGGGAAAAGCAAAAGGCTGATGGATACTTCCATCAGCCGATGATTTCGTTTTGCTTAAAGGGCGTTCATCTTCAGGGTCATGCTGCTCTTCTTGCGGGCTGCATTGTTCTTATGAAGAATTCCCTTCACCACTGCCTTATCCACAGCAGCGACTGCTGCCTTATACGCGCTGTCTGCCTGCTCACGGTTGCCTGCGGTAACTGCAGCGTCGAACTTCTTGATCGTGGTCTTCAGTGCGGATTTCCCCATCTTGTTCTTCTCGTTGGCGATACGCGACAGAGAAACTCTCTTCTTAGCGGACTTGATATTGGGCATGGATTCCACCTCCTTGAATGGCGTTTATCTAAAAAACCATAGTATATAAACTCATGCGGGATTTATTATAACGAGGACAGCCGATAAAATCAACTCTTTTTTTCGATTTTTTACCTTTTTTTCGTAACAGCGGCGATTTTGGGAATGATAAAGAAAAAGACGCAGGAGGCATCGAAGAAATGTCGATACGGACCGATTTGGCAATGGAGGCAAAAACCCTTTGGGAGGAGTCGACGGAAAAGACGACGAAGCTGCAGGGCGTTGTTGCAAAAGAACGAAACATCAACGGCATCCCGGTGACGGAGGTGGAGATTTTAGACCAAGAGGGTGAGAAGGCGCTCGGCAAGCCCATCGGACGCTATATTACATTAGAATTGCCGCCCAATGAGCACGATGTGCGCCGTTTATCCATCGGCGTGGCGCAGGAGTTGAAAAGCCTGCTTACCCTGCCGCAAAACGCGAGCGTGCTGGTTGTGGGCTTGGGAAACGAGGCGGTTACGCCCGATGCGGTCGGTCCGCACTGTATCAGCGGATTGTTTTTAACCCGCCATCTGATTGAAAATATGCCCGCGCTTTTCGGCTCGTATCGCAGTGTTTGCGCCCTGACGCCGGGCGTGCTGGGCACAACGGGTATAGAAAGCGCCGATATTGTGCGCGGCGCGATTGCAAATGTGAAGCCCGACTGTGTGCTGGTGATTGACGCGCTTGCGGCGCGCAGCGCTGCAAGAATCGTGCGCACCGTGCAGATGAGCGACAGCGGCATCATCCCCGGTTCGGGCGTGGGCAACAGCAGAGTGGCGTTTAATAAAGAGACGCTCGGCGTGCCGGTTTACAGCATCGGCGTTCCCACGGTGGTTGATGCCGCCACCTTGGTTGCGGAGCTTGGCGGAGAAGTGAAGAACGCCAAAGAGGCGCGCATGTTTGTTACACCCCGGGATATCGATGCGCAAATACAGTTTATCTGCGCGGTGCTCTCCGGCGGCATCAACCTTGCGCTCCATCCTGCGATGCAGTTCGAGGATTTTGCACAATTCGCGACTGCGCCGCTTTCTTAGATTATGAAAACCGCGTATGCAAGAACGCATGAAGATGTATAAAAAGGGGGCTGTGCACAAAGCTGTGCAAAGTGTGCAAAACCCATGGTTTTCAAGAAGTTGTTCCCGGTTGCGTCCCATATACGGCGGCGCTTGTGCATGAATAATTGACGTATGATTCCCATAATCATGCGGTTTCGATAATCTGCAATTGCGCAATAAATTTGAATTATGTAAACAATTTGCAAGACTTTTCTGTCGAAAAAGTTCAGAAAACACCCAAAAACATCGAAATACGGAATCCCGCGAAAGTGGCTTCTGCGGCATAGCGCCCCCGGGGAGTCGGCAAAATGCCGATGCACCGGGGGATTGCCCTGTGCAAAACTATTTTCGACACAAAGGGTAGGCATACGAGAGTCGAACCCGCGCCGGTTTTAGAAGGCAAATTTCCGCCAATTCATCGCAAAATCCCTTGTCAATACAGGAGTATTCACTGCGGCATTTTTCTCGACTTGACGAAAATTTGCTCTTCTAAAACTGCTTCGCACCTGTCGGCTGGCAATTTTCGAGGGATTTTTGCTGCGGACGACGACGCCTTGCTGAC
>JAISIK010000021.1 GCA_031262065.1 Oscillospiraceae bacterium
TGGTTCTCCATTGGCGACGAGCGCATTGGGCAGGGCAGAGACAGCGCAAAGCGCTATCTGGAAGAACACCCCGCGCTCACGGACGAACTGGAAAAGAAGGTTCGCGAGAACATGGATAAGCTGGCGCTCAGCCGCGGCAAATCGGCAGCAAAGCCCGCAGGAAAGGGAGTAGACGTTTCTGCGGATGATTTCGATGAAACTTGAGTCCATCGAGGAAACGCGGCAGGGCAAGCTGCGCCTGCACTTTGCAGACGGCAGCAGCATGTCGGTGTTCCCGGCAGTCATCGCGCAGTTGGGACTCTACAGCGGCGCAGAGTTGTCGGACGATGCCATGCAGGAATTGCATGATGCGTCCGGCGCGGCTTCTGCTAAGCAGCGCGCGGTGCGCATTGTAGCAGCCACGGCGGTGTCGAAAAACGAGCTGAAACATCGCCTTGTGCAAAAAGGGGAGAGCGAGGAGCATGCTTCCCGGGCGGTGAGCTGGCTGAACGAGCTCAATTTGCTCGACGACGGGCAATTGGCGCAGCAGGTGGTGCGCCGCGGCGCGTCAAAGGGCTACGGCGCCGCGCGGATTCGGCAAATGCTCTACGAAAAGCGCGTACCGCGCGAATACTGGGACGATGCCCTAGCGCAGCTTCCCGAGCAAGACGAAACCATCGATCAATTCCTTCGGCAGCGTTTCCGCGAAGAAACACCGGATCGTGCGGATATCAAGCGCGCAACTGACGCGCTGCTGCGCCGCGGTCACAGCTGGGAGGATATTCGACGCGCCTTGGGGCGATATACGAAAGGAATGAGCCTATGAGCAATCGCATTGCTGTGATTTCGCTTGGCTGTGCAAAAAATCAGGTCAACGCGGAGCAGATGCTGTATTTGCTTCGCGAAGCCGGCTACGAAATCACAGCGGAGTTGACGGACGTGCAGGTGGTCATCATTAACACCTGCGGCTTTATCGACTCTGCAAAGAGCGAGGCAATCGACAATATACTGGCAATGGGCGCGCTGAAGAAGGCGGGACACATTGAGAAAATACTGGTTACCGGCTGTTTGTCGCAGCGCTATCGAGAAGAGATACTCAAAGAAATGCCGGAAGTGGACGGCGTGCTTGGCACAGGCAGCTATGGCGAGATTGTGTCTGCAGTCGAGAGCTTGCTGTCAGATCGCGCCGTGTGTAGCTTCGGCAATATTCACGCCCCGGTGGACGAGGTCGGACGCATTCTCACAACGCCGAAACACTATGCGTACTTAAAAATTGCAGAGGGCTGCGATAACCACTGCGCCTACTGCGTCATTCCGTCACTTCGCGGGAAATTCCGCAGCAGAACCATGGAAGACTGCCTCCATGAGGCGCGTTTGCTTGCGCAAGATGGCGTGAAGGAACTTATCGTTGTCGCGCAGGACACAAGCCGCTACGGCATCGACCTTTACGGCGAGCGCCGCCTGCCGCAGCTTCTGCGTGAACTGTGCAAGATTGAAAAGCTGCACTGGATTCGTGTGCACTACCTCTACCCAGACGAAATGAGCGACGAGCTAATCGAAGTGATTGCGGGCGAGCCGAAAATCGTAAACTATCTGGATATTCCGATCCAGCATGTCAATGATACCATTCTAAAGCGCATGAATCGCCGCACGACAAAGGCGGAGCTTTCCGCGCTTATTGCGAAATTGCGCGCAGCAATGCCCGATGCGGTTATCCGCACGAGTTTGATTACGGGTCTTCCCGGAGAGGGCGAGGCGGAATTTGCAGAGCTTTGTCGTTGGCTGCGGGAGCACCGCCTCGAGCGCGTCGGCGCGTTTTCCTTCTCCCCGGAGGAGGGAACGCCTGCAGCCCGCATGCAGTATCCCGATGAGCAAATTGCAGTCAGGCGGGCGGAGATTCTCGGCGATTTGCAGGCTGAAATTATGGACGCACACAATGCGTCCTTGGTAGGGAAAACGCTGGAGGTTCTCTGCGAGGGCTACGATGCGCAAGCGCAGCGGTACTTCGGCAGAAGTTTTGCCGATTCGCCCGATATTGACGGCAGAGTTTGCTTTACCGCAAAGGCGGCTTCTATTGGAGAATTTTATTGGGTGGATATTACCGGCGTATATGACGCCGACTTATTGGGGATAGCTAGGGAGGATGCAGAAAGATGACAACTGCAACAAAAATCACCTTTGCCCGTGTGGCATTGATTCCCGTTTTTATGGTGTGCATGTATTGCATTCCGCTTTGGAATGGACTACAATATGTTGCTTTCGCGGTGTTTGCCATTGCGAGCTTGTCCGATTTTGTCGACGGGCAGATTGCCCGCCGCTGTAATCAGGTAACGGATTTGGGAAAATTCTTAGACCCCTTGGCGGACAAAGTGCTGGTAATCGCGGCGATGGCGATGCTTTGCGAACTGGACGTTTTCCCCGCGTGGGCGCTGATGATAGTGCTCACCCGCGAGTTTGCGGTAACTGGACTGCGTTTGGTTGCGGTCGGCAACGGCAGAGTGATTGCAGCGGGCTGGTCGGGCAAAGTAAAAACCGCCGTAACCATGGTCGGGCTTTGCTTTATGCTCGTGTTTTGGCGGTCGAGCTGGGCACTTTGGCTCAACTGGAGCGTGGTTGCAGCCATTTCTGCCACGACTCTCTACTCCGGCGTAGAATATTTCATTAAAAATCGAGATGTCCTTCTGGCAAAGAAATAGGATTTGACACAAGGGCTGCAAAATGCTAATATAATGGCAATGTGAATATCGCGTTGAACGAAAAGAGTACCCTGCCCCTTGCGCAGCAGAGAGCAACCGCCGTCGGCTGAAAGCGGTTGCGGCGCATTGCGGGGGAAGTGCATTCGGGAGCGAGGGGAGACCCCGTTTGGGCAGCGTCAATGTCTTGAGTGAGAAATCAGAGTGGAACCGCGAGCATTACGCCCGCCTCTTGAGTAAATCAGAGGCGGGCATTTTTGCGTTTGGAGGGTAAAGCATTATGAGTCTGAGAGAAACCTTGGAAGCCTACCAAAAGAATGACCCCGCTGCACGGGGGAAATTTGAAATTTTCTGGCTGTACAACGGTCTGCATGCAGTCATCTACTATCGCGCGGCGCATTGGCTTTATGCGCATAAGCTGCGCTTTATCGGCAGATGGATTTCGCAGTTTGCGCGCAGGAGAACGGGTGTAGAAATTCATCCCGCTGCGAAAATCGGGCGGAGATTGGTCATCGACCACGGCACGGGCGTCGTCATCGGCGCTACGGCTGAAATCGGCGACGATTGCCTGCTGTACCAAGGCGTAACCCTCGGCGGAACGGGGAAAAAGTATGAAAAGCGTCACCCGACGCTGGGGAATAATGTAATGGTCGGCTGCGGCGCAAAGGTTCTGGGTCCCTTCAAGGTGGGCGATAACGCCCGCATTGCCGCCAATTCCGTGGTGCTTCACGAAGTGCCGCCGAATTCCACCGTGGTCGGTGTGCCGGGGAGCGTTGTGCGCATTAACGGCGAAAAACTCGACCATGCCAAAACCCCCGACCCGGTTCGCACGCAGTTAGAAGACTTGGCGCGGCGCTTGGCGGACTTAGAAGAAAAAATGGAGGCGAAATAATGTATTTGTACAATTCTTTGACGCACAAGAAGGAGCTGTTTGTCCCGAACGACCCTGCGCTTGTGAAAATGTATACCTGCGGTCCGACGGTTTACCATTTTGCGCATATCGGTAATCTGCGCAGCTACATTATGGAAGATGTTCTGGAAAAGGCACTTCGCTATCTGGGCTATCCCGTCAAGCGCGTGATGAATATCACGGACGTCGGGCATTTGGCGTCCGACGCCGACGAGGGCGACGATAAAATGCTCAAGGGCGCAAAGCGCGAGAATAAGAGCGTGATGGAAATCGCGAAATACTATACGGACGCCTTCTTTGCAGACTGCGCAAAGCTGAACATCAAAACCCCGGAGGTGGTCGAGCCTGCGACGAGTTGCATCGGGGAGTATATTTCCATGGTCGAGCAGCTCATTGCGAAGGATTTCGGCTACCTTGCCGGCGGCAATGTGTATTTTGATACCTCGAAACTTGCGCAGTATTATGTCTTCAATGACCACAGCGAGGAAGATTTGGCAATCGGCGTGCGTGAGGGCGTCGAGGAGGATGCCAATAAGCGAAACAAGAACGATTTTGTTCTGTGGTTTACCAAATCCAAGTTTGAAGATCAGGCGCTCAAGTGGGACTCCCCGTGGGGGCTTGGCTACCCCGGCTGGCACATTGAGTGCTCCGCCATCGGCATTAAGCACTTCGGCGGTGATATGGATATTCACTGCGGCGGCATCGACAATGCCTTCCCGCACCATACCAACGAGATTGCCCAGTCCGAGGCATTTCTGGGGCACAAATGGTGCAATTATTGGTTCCATGTCCACCACCTAAATACACAGGGCGGGAAAATGTCGAAGTCCAAGGGCGAGTTTCTGACAGTCTCTTTGCTGGAGCAGAAGGGATATAACCCCATGGCATACCGCCTTTTCTGCCTGCAAAGCCATTATCGCCGCAATTTGGTATTCTCGTGGGAAAATCTTGACAATGCAGTGCTTGCCTACGAGAAGCTGGTTTCAAAAATTGCAGCCTTGCAGGAAGACGGCGCGGTCGATGCGCAGGCGTTTGCTGCGCTGAAATCCCGCTTTGAAAATGCCCTCAATGCAGACCTCAACACCTCTCTTGCGATTACCGCGCTGTATGATGTCCTCAAGGCAAAGACAAACGATGCAAGCAAGCTGGCGGCAATTGCGGACTTTGACAAAGTTTTGTGCCTGAATCTTTTGCAGGCTGCCAAGGCGCTGCGCGCCGCCCAACCGCAGGAGGAAGTAGACCCCGAAATCGACGCGCTGCTTGCGGCGAGAACCGCCGCCAAAGGCGCGAAGAACTGGGCGGAGGCAGACCGCATTCGAGACGAGCTGAAAGCGCGCGGCATTGAAATCATCGACACGGCGCAGGGCGCGAAGTGGAAGCGCATGAAGGTAGAAGAATGAAATTAGTAATTTTAGACGGCAACAGTGTCATCAATCGCGCGTTTTACGGCATCCGCCCGCTCACTACGCGCGACGGCATGCACACCAACGCCATTTTCGGCTTTCTGAATATTTTGCAGCGTGTGCAGTCCGAGGAGAACCCCGACGCCCTGTGCGTAAGTTTCGACCTGAAAGCGCCGACCTTCAGGCACATTCTCTACGAGCAGTATAAGGGCACGCGCAAGCCCATGCCCGAAGAGCTGGCAATGCAACTTCCCGTGATGAAGCAGGTGCTCACTGCGATGAATATCCCGATTTACGAATGCGAGGGCTGGGAGGCGGACGACGTCATCGGCACGGTCAGCAAGCTCTGCAGCAGCCGCAAGTGCGATTGCGTGATTCTCACCGGCGACCGCGACAGCTTGCAGCTGGTCGATGCCCATGTAAGGGTGAAGCTCGTGCGGACGCAGGCGGGGAAGACCATCACCACGGACTATACGCCCGAGGTTTTTCGCGCGGAATACGAGTTTGAGCCGCAGATTCTTGTCGATTTGAAGGCATTGATGGGCGACAGCTCGGACAATATCCCGGGCGTGCCGGGCGTCGGACCGAAAACGGCTGCGCAGCTGCTCAAGCAGTTCGGTACACTCGATGGCATTTATGCCAATATCGAAAGTGCGGAGATGAAGGAAAATCTGCGCAGCAAACTGCTTACAAACCGTGAGCTTGCCTATTTGTCCTACGATTTGGCAATGATTCGCTGTGACGCCCCCATCGATTTTGTGCCCGAAAACAATCTGGTACAAGCGCCGAATCGCGCCGCCTTGTATGACCTTTTCATGCGCCTTGAGTTCCAGCGCCTCATTGACCGTTACGGACTGCGCGGCGCGCAGTTCGCACCGATTGTGACGCAGGAGCCGGAGAAAAGGGTGCGGCGCTGCATCACCAATGCGCAAACTGCCGACGAAATGCTCAGAAGTTTTGCCGCGCAAAAATCGGTTGCGGTGTCCTTTTCTCAAGATTTTTCTGCAGTTGCGGTTGCTGAGCCGGACGGGACAAGCAGTTTTTGCAAGGAAGATTTGGGCGATTTCTACGAAGAATTCTGCCGCGAGCTTCTTTCCGAAAAAATCCGCAAAACGGCGCACGATCTGAAGCCCTTGCTGCGCGAATTGCTATCGCGCAATCTTCCGACGCAGGGCTTTGTCTTTGATACTGCGCTGGCTGCCTATTTGCTCGACGCCACGCGCGGTAAGTATGCGCTTGCGCAGGTGGCTGCGGATTATCTGCATTTTGAGCCGGAAGGGGATATTTGTTCTGCTTGCGAGGCGTGCGCCCAATTGGCGCGTGTCTTTCGCGAAAAGCTACGGGAGATGGACTGCGAGAAGCTCTATTTCGATATCGAACTGCCCCTGTGTACGGTGCTTGCGCATATGGAGCGCGACGGCGTCGGTGTGGATTCGCAGGCGCTTTCCGCGTTTGGGCAAATGCTGCGCAGCCGTATTGCGCAGTGCGAAAGCCTGATTATAGAGAGCAACGGCGGCGAACTCAATATCAATTCCACGCGGCAACTCGGGCAGCTTTTATTTGAAAAAATCGGCTTGCCGCCTGTGAAAAAAACCAAAAGCGGCTATTCGACCGATGTGGAAGTGCTCGAAAAGCTACGCGGCAAGCACCCGGTTGTGCAGGCGATTATGGACTACCGCATGCTCACCAAGCTGAACTCGACCTACGTGGAGGGTTTGCAGAAGGTGACGCAGGCGGACGGGCGCATTCGCAGCACCTTCCAAAATTTGATTACCGCGACCGGGCGGCTATCGTCAACAGAGCCGAACCTGCAAAATATCCCCGTACGCACCGAGCTGGGCAGCAAACTTCGCAAGATGTTTGTGCCGCGCGAGGGCTGGGTTTTCGTCGATGCGGACTACAGCCAGATTGAGCTGCGTGTTTTGGCGCATATTGCGGACGACAAGGCGATGCAGGCTGCGTTTTTATCCGGCAAGGACTTCCACAGCATAACTGCCTCGCAGGTTTTCGGCGTAGCGCTGGACGAGGTAACGCCGCTGATGCGCCGCCATGCAAAGGCGGTGAATTTCGGCATTGTCTACGGCATTTCCGAGTTCTCCCTTGCAGCCGACATCGGCGTTTCCCGCTATGAAGCCAAGGCGTACATGGAGAGCTATTTTGAAAAGTACCGCGGGGTGCGCGCCTATATGCAAACGATTGTGGAATCGGCAAGAGCGCAGGGCTATGTCACCACGCTTTTCGGGCGCAGGCGGAATATCCCCGAGCTGAAAAGCAGCAATTTCAATGTCCGCTCCGGCGCGGAGCGCATTGCGCTCAACACACCCATTCAGGGCACTGCCGCGGATATTATTAAATTGGCGATGGTGCGGGTGTACGAGGCGCTGGAAAAGGAGAACCTGCAGGCGCGGCTTATTTTGCAGGTGCACGATGAGCTGATTGTCGAATGCCCCGGCTTTGAGGCAAACCGCGTGATGGAAATCGTCACGCGGGAGATGGAGCAGGTGGTCAAGCTCCGCGTGCCGCTCATTGCCGAGGCAAAAATGGGGGAAAGCTGGTACGCTGCGAAATGATGCAAATTGTACCGATGGCGGCGCAGCATGTGCAGCAGGTGGCGCAGCTGGAAACGCGCTGCTTTTCAGACCCGTGGAGTGTGCGTTCGATAGAGGCGGAGCTTGAAAACCCGCTGAGCTTTTGGCTTGTTGCACTGGAGGGGGAAACCGTGCTGGGCTATGTCGGCTCGCAGACCGTGCCCCCGGAATCGGATGTGATGAACCTTGCGGTTGCGCCCGAATGGCGCAGAAGCGGTATCGCTTTGCAATTGCTTCTGCAATTGACGCAGTATTTGGAAAAGAGCGGCGTCGAGTCTTTGAGCTTGGAGGTGCGCGAAAATAATCGCCCCGCCTGCTCGCTCTATATAAAGATGGGCTTTGTCATCGTCGGGCGAAGACCCGGCTATTACAGAAACCCACAGGAGGACGCACTGATTATGCGAAAGGAGCTGCGCCATGCTGATACTGTCGATAGAATCTTCCTGTGACGAAACGGCGGTCGCCCTTGTGCGTGATGGTCGCGAAGTGCTGACAGATGCCATCTCTTCGCAGGTGGAACTGCACCGTGAATACGGCGGCGTTGTGCCGGAGATTGCCTCGCGCAAGCATATCGAGCATATTTACGCCTTGGCAGACCAAGCCCTTCGCGATGCGAAGTGCAGTCGCGCGGATTTGGATGCAATCGCAGTGACATACGCCCCCGGGCTGATTGGCGCGCTGCTTGTTGGTGTGAATTTTGCAAAGGCAGCGGCGCTGGCGATGGACATTCCTCTGATTCCCGTGCACCATATTCGCGGGCACATTGCGGCGAACTATATCGCCTATCCTGACCTGCAACCCCCGTTTTTGGCGCTGGTCGTATCCGGCGGGCATACGCTGCTTGTAGATGTGCGCGATTATACGCACATGGCAATTCTCGGCGGCACGCGCGACGATGCTGCGGGGGAGTGCTTTGATAAAGTTGCGCGTGTGCTGCACATGCCCTATCCGGGCGGCGCTGCGCTGGATCGCGTTGCGCAGGGCGGCGATGCCTCCCAATATGCGCTGCCGCGCCCGAAGCTTTCGGGAAATCCGCTGGATATGTCCTTCTCGGGGCTGAAGACTGCCGCTATCAACCTGCTTCACAATATGGAGCAAAAAGGGGAGTCTGTGAATATCCCGAATTTTTGCGCAAGTTTTTCAGAGGCAGTCGGCGATATGCTGATTCCGCGCACAATGCACGCACTGGAGCAAAGCGGATACCGCACGCTGTCTGTTGCCGGCGGGGTTGCGGCAAACAGCCGAATTCGCGCCCTCTTGCAGGCAAACTGTGCACAGCTGGGGGTTCGCCTGTGCATTCCGCCGCTGTCGCTGTGCGGGGACAATGCCGCGATGATCGGCGCGCAGGGCTATTACGAATACCTCGCGGGGAGTATCGCAGACCAGAGCTTGAATGCCTTCGCGACAAAGTCGATGGAAGGCGAAAGTGTGTAGAATTTCGCGAAATGCAGGATGTTTTGTCGCATCCTGCATTTATTTTGACGCATTGCGCGGTGGCAAAATGACCGCAAAATGCGATTATGTAAACGATTTCTTCACTTTCAAACGCGAAAGAAATCCAATTGCCCGCATGTCTGTTTTTGTCAAATTTGGGAGAAAGCCCATAGAACGGGCATCTACCGCTTGTGCACAAAGCTGTGCAAAGTGTTTATAACTTTTGTAAAACCTGCCCGATGTTATCATTATTGTCAACTTTTGGGCGGTATAATTATGTCAAGAGCACAGTTATGCACAGGCGCAGCGAAATTCTCACGCAGAGAACCTTGCATAATAGAATTTGGGTAGGGATTTTCATCCCTACCCAAATCTACAATAATTTTGAATTACAGTTCGCAGTTGTTGACCGTGCGGGGGAAGGGGAGCACATCGCGGATGTTGGAAATGCCCGTCAGATACATCACACAGCGCTCAAAGCCCAGCCCGAAACCGGCATGGCGCGCAGAGCCGTATTTGCGCAAATCCAAGTAGAAGGCATAGTCCTCGGGGGACAAGCCCAGTTCCTCAATACGCGCTGTGAGCACGCCCAGATCGTCCTCACGCTGGCTGCCGCCGATAATTTCGCCGATGCCCGGCACGAGGCAGTCCATAGCGGCGACGGTTTTTCCGTCGGGATTTAACTTCATATAGAAAGCCTTAATCTCCTTCGGATAATCCGTTACAAAAACAGGACGGCGGAATAATACTTCCGTCAGGTAGCGCTCGTGCTCCGTTTGCAGGTCGCAGCCCCAGCTGACCGGGTATTCAAACTCGTCGTTCTTCGGTTCGAGCAGCTTGATTGCTTCCGTGTAGGTCACATGCGCAAACTCAGAATGGAGCACATGGTTTAGCCGCTCGAGAAGCCCTTGATCGACAAACTGATTAAAGAACGCCATTTCTTCCGGCGCATGCTCGAGCACATAGGCGATGATGTATTTGATCATATCCTCCGCCAGACGCATGTCGTCGCCCAAATCTGCAAAGGCGATTTCCGGCTCTATCATCCAAAACTCCGCTGCGTGGCGGGTGGTGTTGGAGTTTTCCGCACGGAAAGTCGGACCGAAGGTGTAGATATTGCGAAATGCCATCGCATAGGCCTCGCCGTTGAGCTGCCCGGAGACGGTCAGACTGGTCTGCTTGCCGAAGAAGTCTTTGGAATAGTCGATTTCCCCGTCTTCCGTGCGCGGCGGGTTTTGCATATCCAGCGTGGTTACGCGGAACATCTCGCCCGCGCCTTCGCAGTCAGAGCCGGTAATGAGGGGCGTGTGCACATAGACAAAGCCGCGCTCTTGGAAAAACTTGTGAATGGCAAAGGCTGCCAAACTGCGCACGCGGAAGACTGCCTGGAAGGTGTTGCTGCGCGGACGCAGATGCGTCATCGTGCGCAGATACTCCAGCGTGTGGCGCTTCTTTTGCAGGGGATAGTCCGGCGTGGACTGCCCTTCAACGGTGACTTCCTCCGCTTGCAGCTCAAAGGGCTGCTTTGCGTCGGGGGTCAGCACGAGCTTCCCGCGGATAATCAGCGCCGTTCCGACATTGAGCTTTGAAATCTCCGCAAAGTTCTTCAGCGTGTCGTGGTAGACAATTTGCAGAGGGGAAAAATGCGTGCCGTCGGACAGAACAATGAAGCCAAATGCCTTTGAGGCGCGCACGGAGCGAACCCACCCGCAGACCTCGATGCTCTGCTCTGCAAAAGCAGCGGTGTTTTTATATAAAGATTGGATTGCTATCAGGTCCATAAGAACCATACCTCATTTACAGTAGTTTTACTCCGGCATCGCTGCAGGTGGCAACGGTCTCGGCGTCCCACACGCTCGACTGCACTTCGCCGATATGGCAGCAGCCCAAAAGCAGCATGCAAAGACGCGACTGCCCAATGCCGCCGCCGATGGTGAGCGGAAGCTCGTCGTTGAGAAGTGCGCGGTGGAAGGGAAGCTCTCTGCGGTTGTCGCAGCCGGAAATCGTCAGCTGCGCGTCCAGCGATGCGCTGTCCACGCGGATGCCCATGGAGGACACCTCGAAGGAGCGGTCGAGCACATCGTTCCAGAAGAGGATATCGCCGTTGAGCGACCAGTCGTCGTAGTCCGGCGCTCTGCCGTCGTGCGGCTTGCCGGAGCGCAGTGCGCCGCCGATTTGCATCAGGAAAATCGCCTTGTCGCGGTTTTCGCGGTGGAAGGCGGTTTCGCGCGCCGCAGCGGTGGTCAGTTCGGGGAAACGATCCTCCAATTCCTGCGTGGTGACAAACAGCACCTCGCGCGGCAGGGTGACAGACAGCTGCGGATACTCGATTTTCAGGGTTTCGCAGGTGACATACACAGCGTTGACAATGCGCTGCACAACGTCTTTCAGGGTGTCGAGGTTGCGCGTTTCGCGCGTGATGACCTTTTCCCAGTCCCACTGATCCACATAGACGGAGTGGATGTTATCCACGACCTCGTCGCGGCGTATGGCGTTCATGTCCGTAACCAGACCCTTGCCCGGGCGGAAATCGTAGCGGTCGAGCGCGTAGCGTTTCCATTTCGCCAACGAATGGACGACCTGCGCCTCGGTTCCGACATCGGGAACATCAAACGAAACAGGACGCTCATAACCATTCAGATTATCATTCAGACCGGACGCCTCCTCTACGAACAGCGGCGCGGAGACCCGCAACAAATTCAGCGCACTGCACAAATTTTTCTGGAAATTGTGCTTGATGAATTCGATGGCGCACTGTGTTTCGTACACGCTCAGCGGGTTAGAGTAATCGGACGGAATGTAGCATTTTTTCATGTAGATGCCCCCTTTATAAAATATTGTATAGTATACTCGATAATTCTCCGCATTGCAATAGCCGCAGGGCAGATTTTTATACAAATTGTACAAAGCAAGAACCCCGCCGTACAGAGTACAGCGGGGTTCTTGCAGCCGTGTTTAGTAGAGATAGGCGTATTTTTCCTTGATTGCTTTGATAAAAAGCTTGATTTCATCGGGAAGATTGTTGCTTTCCGAGAGGTCATAGTCTGCCACGCCAATCAGGCGCACACGCACCTTGTCGCCGCCGAGGAAGAGAACGCCGAAGTTGTTGGAGTCTTCCATATCTCTTGCAGTCTGGAAGAGGGTGAACTTGTCCTTGGAAGGCTCAGAAGCGTAGGGGCAGAATGCGGTGCAGTTGCCGCACTCGTTGCACATTTTATCTACGTGCAGAAGCTGCGTTCTGCCGTCGTCCAGACGAATCACGACGTTTGCGCGGTTCGGGCATACATCTGCGCAGTTTTGGCAGACGGTATTGCAATCTAAGCAGCGATCGCCTTCGCAGGAGGCGTCGCAAGCCATGGCAAGCTGCCCCTTCTTCGCAACTGCTTCCGCCTCACTCGGATAGGCGGCTGCGGGAACTTCGTAGCTGTGTTTCGCGCCAATCACGATTTCCGCGAACTTCGCTGCATCGGCAATGCCCTCAACGACGGTTGCAGGTCCGCGCGTGGCGTCGCCCGCTGCGTAAACATTTTCCACGTTGGTTTTGAATGCGGGGCGGTTCTTTGCGCTCAGCTCGATACCGTTTGCACGGAAGAGTGCATCATCCACCTGCTCGCCGATTGCGGAAATAACAAGGTCGCAGGGAATCTCGACGGTTTCGCCCGTAGCAACGGGGCTTCTTCTGCCCGAAGCGTCCGGCTCGCCGAGCTTCATCTGATTGCAGATCAGCTTGCCGTCCTTCTGCGCAAGCGGCGCAACCAGCTCCAAGAATTCCACGCCGTCTTCAATCGCCATCTCCAGCTCTTCCGCGTCTGCGGGCATGAATTTCTTTGTGCGGCGGTAGATAAGCGTTGAGGATTTTGCGCCTGCGCGCTTTGCCACGCGGGCTGCGTCCATCGCGGTGTTGCCGCCGCCGACGACTGCCACATGACCAAGTTCTCCGCCCTTGCCGGACTTCATCTCTTCCATCCAGCCGATAACGCCGCGTACATTGCCGCTGACGTCGAGCTTGCCTGCCTTCCATGCGCCGACTGCGTAAAGAATGTGCGTGTAGCCCTGCGCCTTCAGCTCGTCAACGCCGGGGGCTTCCGTGTTCAGCCGAACCTCCGCGCCGTATGCCTGCATGAGCGCAATATCCTTGTCGATGGCTTCATGGGAGATGCGGAACTCCGGGATAACATGGCGGACGATACCGCCGAGCTGCGCTGTGCGCTCGAAAATCGTGCAGCTTACGCCGGCTCTGCCGAGGAAGTACGCAGCTGCAATACCCGTCGGACCGCCGCCGATAATGGCTGCCTTTTTGCCTGCGACTGCGTCGGGCTTTTTAACTGCCGCCATACGCGCTGCAATGCCCTTTTCGGCTGCGAGCAGCTTTGTTGCGCGAATCTGCACCGCCTCGTCATAGAAGGCGCGGCTGCACTTACCCATGCAGCGGTGTGCGCAAATTGTGCCGGTCATGAAGGGTAGCGCGTTCTTTTCGGTGATGAGCGCAAGCGCCTCATCGAACATGCCTTTCTTGCACAGCTCGATATACTCCGGAATATCCTGATCAATCGGGCAGCCGCCCTTACAGGGCGCAATATAGCAGTCCATCCAAGGCACGCGGTCGGGGTTCTTGCGGGAGGGTAGCGGCTTGATGGGCTTTACATGGTGATAATCCTTGCGGCATGTGGCGCTGAGCTTTGCAATCGCGTCACTGTCCGTGCCGCTGAAGGCTGCAAAGGGCAGAGCCTCCACCTTCTTTGCCATTTGGTAGATGCGATTGTAGCCGCCGGGCTTGAGGATAGTCGTAGCCACGGTAATCGGCCAGATGCCTGCAGCAAACAGCTTGTCGCAGTTGAAGTACTCCGCGCCGCCCGCGAAGGACAGGCGCATCTTGCCGCCGAATTCCTTGGAGATGCGGTTGCACATTTCAATCGTCAGCGGGAAAAGCGCCCGCCCGGACATATACATCTCATTGTTCGGAAGCTCTCCGCGCGTGGTATCGACAGGGAAGGTGTTCGACAGCTTCAAACCGAATTCTACGCCGTTTTCCCCGGCAAGCGCCTGCAGGCGATGGAACATCGGCACTGCGTCGGCATACTGCAAGTCCTCATTGAAATGGTGATCGTCAAAGACAATGTAGTCGTAGCCCATTGAATCGAGAATGCTGCGCGCATCTTTGTAGCCGAGAATGGTGGGGTTGCACTTTACGAAGGTATTGACCTTCTTCTCGGTAATGAGGTAGGAGGCAATGCGCTCGATTTCGTCGGGCGGACAGCCGTGCAGGGTCGAGAGGGTGATGCTGCGCGAAACATGCGGGCTGATGCCTGCGATAAACGCTGCTTCTTCGGGGAACATCTGCGTCAGGACGGAAAGACACTCTTTGAACGCCTCGGTGCCCGATGCGTCTTTCATCGATTCGATGTAGTTGTTCACCTTTTCGCCCTTGATGCCGTCTAAGTCATAGCCTACGGACATGTTGAATACAAAGCCGTCGGGAGAGCCGTAACCCCACAGTTTCGCCATAAGTTTCATGGCGCACCACGCCTTGATATACTCATTGAGCGCCTGACCGACCTCAAGCTCGGTGGACCACTCTTGGTTGTAGCCTTCGTCGTCCGCCAAAATGCAGGGGCGCGGCACGCAGGCTGCCAATTCCTCGCCGTCCATCTTCTGCACGGTTTTTACTTCAAAGAAGCGCGAACCTGCAACATAGGAGGCGATAATGTTCTGCGCAAGCTGGCTGTTCGGACCTGCTGCAGGGCCGAAGGGGGTTTCAATCTTCTCGCCGAAGATGGGCAAGTTTTTTTCGGGATTTGCCTTGTAGTTCTGATGGATACCGAAAACTTCGCCGGTGTTTTTACGCTCTGTGACGATCCAGTTCATCAGATCGCGGAAGGGAATCGGATACATTCTTTCAGACATAGCAGGTTCTCCTTATTCTAGTATGTTTCGTTGTTCAACGCGCCCCAAAGAAGTTTCGCATCTTCTAAGATGTGTGCGTTAACTGCTTCCTCGTCGATACCGACCAGCTCGCGATCTTTCATCAGGAGCTTGCCGTTGCCGATGGTGGTTTGGCACTGGCGACCCGTCATGCCGAAAATCATGTGCCCGTCGATGTTTGCGTCAGAGAACGGCGTGAAGGGCTTGTAGTCCATAACAATTACGTCTGCGGCAGCGCCCGCTTCCAGCACGCCGAGCTTCGCGTCAAAGTAGCGCGCGCCGATTTTGGCGTTGTTTTTGAAGAGCATATCCGTCACTTCGCACCAGCCGACGTTTGGCATGCAGGCATTGCTGCGCTGCGAGCAAAGCGCGACCTTCAGCGATTCGAGCATATCATTGGTGTACGCGTCCGTGCCCATGCCTAAGAGAATCCCCGCCTTATACAGCGTGAG
Source organism: Oscillospiraceae bacterium (assembly GCA_031262065.1). GTDB lineage: Bacteria > Bacillota > Clostridia > Oscillospirales > Oscillospiraceae > JAZOXB01. The sequence goes on from JAISIK010000021.1 coordinate 15,382, forward strand.
AACCGGGCAGATACCGACTGCATTGCCCATGTTCGACTCGGGATTGTTCACGACCATGGTATCTGTCGCTTTGATAAGCTCAATTTCCGCAGAGTTCACGTGGATGCAGTGCCCCAAGATGGTTTTCGGGCCGAGAATGCCGTGATCCTGCAAGCGCTGCACGGGGCGGCGACCGTAGTTTTGCAGAGAATCGTACACATCGTTCATGCCTTCGGAAACGTGAATGTGGTAGCCCGTGCGTCCGTTGTTCGCGGCAACCATGCGATCGAAGGTCTTGTCCGAGATGGTGAACAGGGCATGTCCGCCGAACATTGCCTTGAGCATATCGTCGTTTTGCTCTTCGCAGTAGCTGATGAAGTCGGCATTTTCCTGCACAGCCTGCAAGGATTTCTCTTCGCCGTCGCGGTCGGAGACCTCGTAGCACAGGCAGGAGCGCACGCCGAATTCTTTCGCGGATTTGGCAATTTCAAAAAGGCTGCCGGGGATTTCGCAGAAGGAGGCGTGATGGTCGAAAATCGTGGTAACGCCCTGCTTGATGCAGTCGATCATCAATGCGTCTGCAGACGCCTTCGTGCCGCGGAGGTTCAGCTTGCGATCCATCGCCCACCACGTGCCGTCGAGCACCTCGAAGAAGTTCGTGGGGTTGTTGCCTTTGATGGAAAGCCCGCGTGCGAGTGCGGAGTAGATGTGCGTGTGCGCATTGATCAGCGCGGGCATAATTACGCCGCCCTTGGCATCGACAAATTCTGCGTCGGGATATTTTGCGCGAAGCGCGGCGGTTGTGCCGACTTCCTTGATTTTTGTGCCGTCGATGACTACGCCACCGTCGGGCAGATAGGGAAGCGTTTGACTTCTGGTGATGAGTTTGCCGTTGGCGAGAATGTACATAGAATGACCTCCTATTATAATATAAAACAAAAAATGGCGATGCGGACATACAGTCCGACACCTCCACTCAAGCGACAGCTGAGTGATAGTTGGAAGCCCGTGCGCGAAGCACTTCGTTGCAGCTATCAATCTGAAATTGTACTTTCAGTATAAACGCCTTTGCAGAAAAATGCAATCCCTTTTCTCGCGTTTTTTTAGAAATTTCGGGCTTTACAGGGGTGCGCTATGTATGTACAATAAAAGCAAGAAAAGAGGTGGCACTGTGAGCGATGTATCGATTGTAAGTTGTGCTGAGTATTCGCAGTCGTCCTGCGAAAATGCGCTCGAGGAAGTCCTTGCGCCCTTGGGCGGGCTTTTGTGGGTCAAGGAGGGTATGCGCATTGTCATTAAGGCGAATCTGGTTTCCGCGATGAAGCCGGGGCTTGCTGCGACGACGCATCCTGCCCTCCTTTCCGCGCTGGTGCGGATGCTCAAGGCGCGCGGCGCACACGTCACGCTTGGCGACAGCCCGGGCGGGCTGTTTACTGCGGCGTTTGTCGGGCGGGTCTACAAGCAGTCCGGCATGCACGAGGTGGAAGCGGTCGGCGCAGAGCTGAATCAGGATTTTTCGCAGAAAGTGGCGCAGTTTCCGGCTGCGAAAGCGGCGCGAGAGTTTGCCTACACCGCGTATCTGGACAAGGCGGATGCCATCATCAATTTCTGCAAGCTCAAAAGCCATGGGATGATGTCCCTGTCTGCAGCTGCGAAAAATATGTTCGGCGCAGTGCCCGGCACGGTCAAGCCGGAGTATCATTTCCGCTTCCCAAACGCGATGGATTTTGCGCACATGATTGTTGATCTGAATGAATACTTTAAGCCGCGATTGTGCATTGTCGACGCGGTTGTCGGCATGGAGGGAAACGGACCGACCGCAGGCACGCCGCGGCAAATCGGCGCAGTTCTTGCGGGGGAAAATCCGCACAAAGTGGACCTTCTGTGTGCAAAATTGATTGCCTTAAACCCCGCGCAAGTCCCCACGCTGACCGCAGCAATCGAGCGCGGGCTTGCGCCCGAATCTGTGGAGGATTTGTCGATTGCGGGCGACTTTGAAAGCCTGCTTGTCCCGGATTTTGTGCGCATTGAAAGCGGGCAGAGCACGCAATTTTCCTCGATTCTGCCCGGCGTCTTCGGGAAGATTGTCGGCAAAGTCGGAAGGCGCGCCCTTTCCTCCGTCCCCAAGCTCAGGCGCAAAGAGTGCGTCGGCTGCGGCGTGTGTAAGAACATTTGCCCCGCGAAGGCAATTGCAATTAAAAAGAGAATCGCCGTTATCGACCGCAAAAGCTGCATCCGCTGTTTTTGCTGTCAAGAATTCTGCCCGAAGGGCGCAATGAAAGTCAAACGCCCGCTCCCTGCCAGAATTCTCTCATAATAGTTGCATTTCGAGGGGGTAGCACAAATTCGGAAAAAAATGCTTGCAATTTCCATTTCCCTGTGCTACTATTACCGCGCAAGTTTTTTGCAACTTCGCTATGCGCCGATAGCTCAGTTGGATAGAGTGACTGGCTACGAACCAGTAGGTCGGGGGTTCGAGTCCCTTTCGGCGTACCAAACAATTCGGACGTACTGCATTTACAGTGCGTCCGAAAACTATAATGCACATGTAGTACGCCAATCGGGCGTCGCCAAAGGCTCGCCCTCTTGGAAGGGACTCCTCGGCAAAAACATGCCGCCGGCATGTTTTTCAGCCACGGACTTTCGCCGTACCACAAGAATTCGGACGTGCTGTATCTTACGGTGCGTCCGTTTTTTATCAACGACTACTGTGATTCCGATACAACCGCACGGTATTTTTACTACAAAGGGAGTTCTTTATGCTCACAAGACCTAAAAAGGAAGTCAATTGGACGAAGCGCATGCTGATTTTCTTCGCTGTGCTTGTGCTCCTTACAATCCTCGGCATGGTGTATATCTGGTATACAATGTCGTATCGCCCCGCCGCCTCTTATCGCGATATTTGCGAGGAAAACCTTGCATGGAGCGAGGACGCAGGCGCGTGGGTAGACGAAGATGGGTATCAGTATTCGGTTGTTATGCCGAAATTCTTGAATCACACGTGGTTTCTTTCGGTTGCCATGCCCCCCGAAGAGGGCGCGGAAACGCAGTCTTCGTTGGATGTGTACCCGAATAGCGGCGGCGAGTTGCTCTTTGCAGCGAACGTGTATGAGTACGTCGATGGGGAAGTTTCCGAATATATTCTTTATGTAGATGAGAACGGCACATATTTGGACTACTCCGCGGACGCCGATGCAAACGATGTATTTCACCGCCATGAAGCCGAAATCAAGGAAATGCTGCAAAGAATGCAGCGCATTTGGCTCGGCGAATCCTGAATCAAAGCAGCAAAGTAGATACAAAGCGGAAAGCCAAAAACGCTATTGAAAAAACAACGAAAATGTGCTATAAATTGTGCTATAAATATCTGCGAATATGTTTGGAGGTATTCCCTTATGAAGAAACTGTTTGCACTACTCCTCGCGCTGACATTGGTGCTATCCCTTGCCGCTTGCGGCGGGAAAGAGAACAATAACGGGAGCGGCAACAATACCCCCGACAGTTCCTCAGGCGACAATTCCACGCCGAGTAGTCAATCTACGGGCGGCACTTCACAGGGCGGCAACGACACAAACCAAAGTGGTTATTGGACTGATACTGACGCACAGACTGTGAATCCTGATGATAGGCATGGCGATTACGTTATAACTATTTGGGATGCAAAACCCATCGACGACAGCGTGACGCATCCAGGCTCTGCTCAGCACATGATAAGCAACCCAACGGGAGATTCCGAGCTACGATATGCTCCGTTCAAGGTTGTGTATACAAACACAACGTCTCAACCGTTAGGTGATGCTCTTGGTTCACATGCCCAATTCTCAAAGGATGTAATCTTCCAAGCTCTTGAAGGCGAAGAATACTCTATTTCTGATGGAGCCGGCAATTCTGTAGGCGTAAGAAGTTCAATACAGCCTGGCGAAACTGTCACACTGATTGGATATATTCAAGTTGACACATCGAGCAGGAGATCCGAGATTGATATCACTGCAGTGTATCTGATATTCAACGAAGGAAGTGCTCGTCCAGAAATTCAACAATAGGCAAGCAAAAAAAGCGCGGGTTCGTCCCGCGCTTTTTTAGGCTCTACTCGGCGCTGAAGCAGTTTACCTGCTTCAGTGTTTTTTTGATGAAATCTAAGCAACACAGCAGATAACAGACTGTCAAAGAAGTGCGAAGCACTTCTTTGACAGTCTGAGATAAAAAGTATGGCAGTTGAGGGAAAAATGTGGTATACTATCCGCAGTGTGCCTTATTCCTAGGGTTTGCGCCTGTACTAAAGAGAAAAAGCGGGAGATCGACGGCTTGAAAATTTGGGAAGCAATCATTTACGGTATATTGGGCGGCTTTACCGAGCTTCTGCCGCTGTCTTTCAGCGGTCATGCGGCGGTGCTGCACAGTGCGTTTAATATCTCGGCGCTCACAAGCGGCGGCGGTCTGTACGTTCGCGCCGCGATTACGCTGGGCGTTGTTTTGGCGATAGTATTTGCTTTTTTAGGCGATATCCGCGCCTACCTTGCGGCTGCAAAATCCGCCCTCGCGCAAAAAGGCAAACGAAGACGGCGCAGCGCCCCGCAGTGGCGCAGCTTCCTCATGATGCTTTTTGCCCTGCTTCCGATGCTGCTGTCTTTGCTCTTTAGCGCGGGCGCTGAGCGCATAACGCGCCTTTTGTATCTGGCAATCTTTTTCGCAATCAACGGCACAATTATCTATTTTGCCTGCCGCTGCCGCGACAGAAAAAAGGACGAGCGAAGCCTTACCTTGGGCGATGCAATTTTGGTCGGCGCGGCGCGTGCATTTTCTGTAATTCCCGGTGTTTCCGATATCGGCACATCGCTTGCGGTGGGTAAGGCAAGAGGTTTTTCGCCGCACTTCAATTTGCGCTTTGGCTTTTTACTGAGCCTTATATTTGGCGGGATTTCCTTTTTCTACCGCCTGATTCGCGCCTTCGCATTCGGCAGGTTTTCCGCGTCCATTCTGCCTGCCATGCTTTTGGCAATGCTCTGCGCGTTGGTGGTTGGCTATCTCGCCATCCAGTACCTGCGCTACCTGCTCAGCAAGCGTGCGTTCCGCTTTTTTGCCTACTATTCGTGGGATGTGGCGGCAATCGTGCTGATTTTATCCTTGATTAATAACTAAAGCAAAGGAGTTTTCAAATGGCAAGCGCTAAGAAAGCACCGAAACAGGCAGCCAAAAAGTCTGCGGCTGCAAAGAAAACGGCAGCGCCCTCTAAAAATCGCCGCGAAGTCTACGCGATTGTTGGGATTTTGGCGGGGATTTATGCCCTGATCTGCTGTTGGGATACAACTGCCCTTCTCATAAAGCCGGTTGCAAACTTTATCGGCGGTCTGCTTGGTCAGGCGGGCAGATACACCTTGCCGCTGATTATTTTTGCAGCCTCTGCGATCCTGTTCACTGCGAAGGGACGCCCCGTGCGCCTGCGCATTTTCTGCGCGTTTTCCGCCTTTGTTTCCGTAACCGCTTTGTACCATTTGATTGTCAGCCCCGAGGTCAAGTGGGCGTGGGCAATGGTGCCGACCCTGTATAAGAACGGCATCGCAGGCGACGGCGGCGGGCTTTTCGGCGGCTTTATCGCCATGCTCTTAGAACTTGCCATAACCAGAGTGGGCGCGTATATAGTCTTGTTTGTGCTACTCGCGATTGAGCTGATTTCCAGCATGAATATGACAATTAACAGCATTATTACGGCGATTAAAAATCGCCCGCGCCTACCCAAGCAGGAGAGCGAAGAGGAAGAAGACGCGCAGGAGCTGACCACTGCCGAGCGGATTGTGAATCATGTAGCCAATAAGCACATTGCCCGCACCCAGAAGCGCCGCGCGGCGGAATTTGACCTGCCTGTTGACGATCCCCCCGCACTTCCGAAAGAAGAAAAACCCAAGCGCACAGGGCGCGTAGTCTCCCCGGACGCGTTTATTGAAAAGCGCCGCGAGCAGCAAGCCGCGATGCAAGAACCTTCGCAAGTAACGATTGATGAAATCGAGCTGCTTTCTCCGAAGGCGGAAGCGATCGACAGCGTGTCGGGCATGCCGAAACTCGAGAAGGAAGCGCCGATTGAAAAGGCAACGAAGGCGGAGCTGAGTGCCTCTGCCTTGGAAGTCGCGCAGGAAATCCATGCTGCTGCAGCGCAGCCTTCCTATACCTTCCCGACGCTTGATTTACTGACGATACATAAGCAAAATACCATCGACGCCACCGCCGAAATGCGGGAGAATTCCCATCGCTTGGCGGAAACGCTCAAGAGCTTCGGCATTGAGCCGCATATCGTGAACGTGATTCGCGGGCCGTCCATCACCCGCTATGAGCTGGAGCTTGACCGCGGCGTGAAACTCTCGAAAATCACGAATCTTGCAGACGATATTGCGCTCTCGCTCGGCGCATCCGGCGTGCGTATTTCCGCAATCCCGGACAAAATTTCCGTAGTGGGTATCGAAGTGCCGAACAAGAGCGTAAATACCGTCTATGCCCGCGAGGTTATCGGCTCGAATGTCTTCCAATCGGGCAAGTCGAAGATTTCCTTCGCAGTCGGCAAGGATATCAGCGGCGCTTGCATCGTCGGCGATATTTCCAAACTGCCGCATATGCTCATTGCGGGAACGACGGGTTCGGGCAAGTCCGTGTGCATGAATACCATTATCGTGTCCTTGCTGTATAAGGCAAAGCCGGAAGAAGTGCGCCTGATTATGGTCGACCCGAAGATGGTTGAGCTGGGCGTGTATAATGGCATTGCGCACCTGCTGATTCCGGTCGTCACCGACCCGAAGAAGGCTGCGGGCGCGTTGCAGTGGACAGTGACGGAGATGATGCGCCGCTACCGCATGATGTCGGATCTCGGCGTGCGCGATTTGGAATCCTATAACAAGGCAATCCATGCCGACCCCGATTTAGAGCCTATGGAGCAAATTGTGGTTGTCATCGATGAGTTGGCGGATCTGATGCTCGTTGCGGCGAAAGAAGTCGAAGAATCCATCTGCCGCATTGCGCAGATGGGGCGCGCCTCGGGTATCCATTTGCTGATTGCCACCCAGCGTCCGTCTGCGGACGTGATTACGGGGCTTATGAAGGCAAATATTCCCTCACGGATTGCCTTTGCGGTTTCCTCCGCGATGGAGTCACGCATTATTCTCGATACGCCCGGCGCTGAAAAGCTGGTCGGCAAAGGCGATATGCTCTTTGCCCCGCTGGGGCAGGGCAAGCCGAAGCGCGTCCAAGGCTGCTTCATTACCGATGAAGAGGTGCAGGCGGTTGTTAATGCCGTAAAATCCGGCTCGAACAGCGCCTATTCGCAAGATATTATCGAGCAGATTGAAAAGAGCGCCGCGCAAAACGGCAAGGGCGCTGCAAGCGCCGCCTCGAACGGCGCGGAAGCAATCGGCGGCGACGAACTCCTGCCGAATGCCGTGGAGGTCATTCTCGAGACGGGGCAGGCGTCGGTTTCGATGCTGCAGCGCAGATTAAAGCTGGGCTACGCCCGCGCTGCGCGTATTGTAGACGAAATGGAGGAGCGCGGCATCGTCGGTCCGTTTGAAGGGGCAAAGCCGCGGCAGCTGCTTATCACGCGCGAGCAGTGGACGCAGATGCAAAACGGCACATACCTGCCGAGCAATCCGCCTGTCGAGGAGGAACTCTGATTTCCTATTGGCGTTACATCCGCATTGCGGAGTGATAGCATATATTTAGGAGGAATCCACATTGAAAAACAGCAAATCACGCACCTTGTACATGGTTCAAATGGCAGTGCTTCTGGCAGTCTTGCTGCTCATGGAGCTGACCGGGCTGGGCATGTTCAAAACCGCAGGACTGGAACTGACGATTATGCAGGTACCCGTCATTTTAGGTGCAATCGTTCTCGGACCTCTCGCGGGGGCAATCCTAGGGTTGGGCTTTGGTCTGCTTGCCTTTTGGGAATGCTTCGGGAAAAGCATTTTCGGCGCAGCTCTTCTGCAAATCAATCCCTTTTACACCTTTCTCGTCTGCGTTCCGACCCGCATGTTGATGGGGTATCTTTGCGGCTTGGTTTTCAAGGCGATGGACAAAAAGCTCGCAGGCACAAAAACAAACTTCGCGTCCTATCTCGTAGCTGCGCTCAGCGGCGCGCTGCTGAACACGATTCTCTTTATGGGTATATTGGTTGCCTGCTTCTACCGCACAGCATATATACAGGGCTTTGTGTCGCAGCTGGGCGCGTCGAATGTGCTTGTATTTGTTCTGCTCTTTGTCGGCGTACAGGGGCTGGTAGAGGCGCTGCTTTGTGCAACCATCGGCTCGAGCACAAGCAAAGCCCTGCGCTACGCACTGCACAAAAAATAGCAGATTGTCCGTGAACCGCGGTCATACTAATAACCGATAGAAATGGTGAATAGAATTGCGAGGATTTTTATCGCCCCGCAAGGCGGAGGACGAAGGCGGGCTGTCGCCCGGCGAGGACGACAACGCGGCGGGGTGGTAAAAAGACCGCAAGAATGCCACTGTTTCTATCGGATATTAGTATCAAATGACCGCGGTTTTTCCGCGTCTATATTAGGCTACTGAAATTCGGCGGGGATTTGTGGTATTGTCTTGCTTTTTCTACAAAAAATTGTTAAAATACAATATCTCAAAGGAGTCGTGTGCTGATGTACTTAAAATCGCTGGAGCTTCAGGGTTTCAAATCCTTCACGGATAAGACGCTTGTCACCTTTGGTCACGACATCACAGCCATTGTCGGGCCGAACGGCAGCGGAAAATCGAATATTTCCGACGCGATTCGCTGGGTCATGGGCGAGCAGAACTCCCGCTCCCTGCGCGGGCAGCGCATGGAAGACGTCATTTTCGGCGGCACGCTCAAGCGTGCGCAGGTCGGCTTTGCAGAGGCGACCCTGCTCTTTGACAATCGCGACGGTTCTCTGCAATACGATTCGCAGGAGCTGATGATTACCCGCAGGTATTACCGCTCCGGCGAAAGTGAATACTATATCAATAAGCAAAGCGTCCGCCTTCGGGATATTCACGAGCTGCTTATGGACACCGGGCTTGGCAGAGAGGGTTATTCCAATATCAGCCAAGGGCGCATTGACGAAATTCTTTCTGTAAAGAGCACCGACCGCCGCCAGATTTTCGAGGAGGCGGCAGGTATTTCCAAATATCGCCACCGCAAGGAAGACACCGAGCGCCGCTTAGCCGCCACGCAGGACAATCTCCTGCGCGTTTGCGACAAAATTTCGGAGCTGGAGCTGCAGGTTGAGCCGCTGCGCGAGCAGGCTGCAAAGGCGAAGAAATTTCTCGCCTTCCGCGATGAACTCAAGGGCGTAGAGGTTGCCTTGTGGCTGCAGACCTTAGAAAAGCTGAGCGCAACCGCCCGCAAAGCGGAGGAGGACTACCACTCAGCCGTATTTATTTTACAGCAAGAGCATGACGCTTTGGACAAGCTCTATGCCCTCAGCGAAACGCTCACGCAGGATTTGCGCGATCGCGATGTGCAAATCGAGCAGATTCGCGAGCGAATTTTCGAGACCGACGCGCGCAGCGGCGATATCGGAAGCAATATTGCCGTTCTGCAATCCAACAGCAACCATGCGCTTGCCAATATCGAGCGCGTAAAACGGGAATTGTCCGAGCAGGATTCGCGAAGCGGCGGGATTTCCGTGCAAATTTCGGATTTGGAAGCGCGTATTTCCGAGATAGAAGCGCAGTCGCAAGCGCTGGATTCGCTGTTGTGCGAGGCTGAAAACGAAGGCAAGAGCCTCGCGGATTCCGCGGAAGGCATGACAAAGCAGTATTTTGACCTGCGCGCCCGGCAGGAGTCGCAGCGCGAAAAGCTCTCATCCAAGGCGGCGGAGCTAACGGCGCTTACCCAATCGCTCTTTCAGAGCGCCGAGCGCGCGGAAAGAGTAACGCTGGATTTATCGATGGCGCAGGAGCGGCAAGCGCAGGCACTGCAGCAGTTGACCCATGCCCGCCAACTTCTCGAAAATGCGCGGGAGGATATTGTCGCCGC
>JAISIK010000012.1 GCA_031262065.1 Oscillospiraceae bacterium
TAAAACCGTCACATCAAAGCCCGCCTTGCGCAAATTAAAGCAGGTCGATTTCACACAGGCCACAGCATCTGCACCCGTGATGATGAAGTCGGCTATCTCGTTTTCGCTGATAAATGCGGCAAACGCGGGGCTTGTCAGCGCGTTCCCCTTCGACTTCGTGAAGATATGCTCCGACACAATTTTGAGGTCGGAAGCCAATTCCGCGCCCGGCGTTCCGGGTTTGAATGTCCGTGTGCCGGGGACAGGTTTTCATGTCGGATGTACACGACAGGAATCCCGCCCGCCGCCGCCCAATCACCGGCGGCGTTAATATTGCCGATAATCTCTTTGTAGTTTTTCGTGATGTCCACTTGAATGTCGATGACGATAAGCGCCTTGTTTTTCATACTCTCGCTCCTCATAAATCATTTACCATTCTATTGTAGCAAGCAATTGTTGACATTAGTATGGCAACAATCTATAGTAGAATAAAAGAAATTTTGCGGAGGCAAGAGCGATGAAAGTAGACAGGCTCATCAGCATTATCATGCTACTCTTGGATAAAAAGCGAATCGGCGCGCAGGAACTTGCCGAAACCTTCGAGGTGTCTCCCCGCACAATTTACCGAGATATTGACGCAATTTGCATGGCGGGCATTCCTGTGCGCTCTATTCCGGGCGTCTCGGGCGGGTTTGAAATCATGCCGAACTACAAGGCGGACAGCAAGGTGTTTACAAACGCCGACCTCTCGGCGATTCTGACGGGGCTTTACGGGATGTCGAACCTGATGCGCGGGGACGAGCTGATCAACGCCCTTGCGAAAGTGAAGAGCTTCATTCCGGCCGAGCGGGCAAGAGAGATCGAACGGCGCGCCAAGCAAATCCATATTGATTTGAACCCTTGGCTGGAAGATCAGGACGCCGCGCCATATTTTGAGGAAATCCAAAGCGCTATACATGAGAGCAAACTGATTTCTTTCTCCTACGCCGACCGCAACGGGAATGAAACTTTACGAACAGTCGAGCCGTACCGACTCTTTTCGAAAGCAAGTCATTGGTATTTAGAAAGCTATTGCCTTTTGAGAGAAGATTTCCGACTTTTCCGCCTCTCGCGTATGGCGGATTTGCAGACGCTCTGCGAAACTTTTGAAGACAGAGAGTCCCCGGAATCGGATTTGGACTTCCCCGAGTTTTTTGACGGTATGAAGACGTACATTCAGCTTCGGATTCACAAATCAATCCTTGACCGGGTGCAGGAATACTGCGGTGTGGAGATACTTTATACGGATGGTGACGAGTATTCCATCGCCGAGTTTCCGTTTATCGAAAACGACTACTATTACGGTATTCTGCTCAGCTTCGGAGAAAAATGCGAGTGCATCGAGCCGCCGGACATCCGCGCGGAACTGGGGCGCAGAGCACAGAATATTGCGGCTTTGTACGAAAAATGATTATGCCTGCCCGGTACACGCTCCGAGGAGTTGTTAAAAAATGTATTCCATCGGGGTGAATACAAACCCATCCGCGTGCTGAACACCGCCCGTGGGTCGAAACCCAAAGTGTTCATAAAACGGCATTCCATAAGGGGAAGCGTTGAGCGTGATTCGGGCAATGCCCTCCGATTTCAACGCACCCACCATTTCATTCATAAGTGCGGTCGCAATCCCTCTGCGGTGATACTGCCCGTCCACAAACAGCATGGAAATGTGCCCGTTTTTACGCTCGTTGATGAGACCGACGGTTTTTTCGCCGTCTAAAGCAATAAATAACTTGCCAATATCCATGCCTCGTTTGAAATTCTCGAGCGCTTCCGGAGCGTAATCCGGCATTTCGTATTCGGCAAAAACGTTAAGCGCCAAATCTAACGCCGGGCGGATATCCGCCGGTAACGCTCTGCGGATTGTGTAGGTTTCGCTCACCATTTTGTCCCCTTCGGTTTGTCCGCGCAGGGCATGACGCTGCTTTTCTCCCACGGACGCGGATATTTCGCGTAGCTTCGGCGGCGGCTATCTGCATCGCGGACAGCACACGACCGCGTCAAGATGCGTTTCGAGCTAAAATTATTCTGTTACACGGAGTTTCTTCCACTTGCGAATCTGCGCGCGGAAGGTCTTGAACGGCGCAGCGGTGTTGATATGCACCCATTTCCAAATCGGCCAGTTCGACGGCGTGGAAGATGCCCATTTGCGCCCGCCGGGGCTGAAAACCTCCTCTTCGGTGAAGCGGTCGAACCACACAAGGAACTCTTCCACCGTGGCGGTAAATTTTGCCTTCATCTGTGCAAGCGTACAATCGGCGTGCGCAGCATAAAAGCCTTGATACAGCGCGCCCATCTGATTCCATTTCACGCCGACTGCGGGCGTAATAACCGTCTTCCCAGCAAGTTCGTCTGCGTCCCACGAACGAAGCAGCGCCATCCAGCCCAGCTGATAGGCAAGCATTTCCTGCGGGCTTCGCTCTACACCGGGAAGATGCAGGTCTTTATCCGCCTCCGCAAGCTCCTCGAATTCGGCGATAAACGCCGCAGCCGTCTTGCGAATTTCCTCCGCCAACGCAGCCTTATTTGCATACTCTTTCATCGGTAATCTCCAATCCCTTTTTCTGTTTGATGCCAAGCAATACTATTTCGGTCATAATGCGTCCATTATAGAAGCACATACTGTAACTATAATAAGTATTCCCGCCGGAATGTCAAGCACGATTTGCATCAATTTCGGATTGCGAAACGGGAGGTATCATGGTACAATACCCTTGTCCATATTCCGACACGGCACGTTTGAGGTGATTCTTTGAAGAAATTCGGAACACGCCTTCTTGATGTATTCAAGAAGGGAGATATGGTTTTGCTTGCGCTGTGCACCATTGCGACGCTTTTCGGCATTGTCATGATCGCAAGCGCCGCGCAATACGACGGAAACAGCCGCTACCTTTACCTGCAATCCTTTGCGCTGATTGCGGGCGTGTTGCTGTTTTTTGCCCTGACCTTGTTTGATATCGATATTCTTGCGGGGCAGCGCCCGCTTCTGTTCCTATTCAATACGCTGTTCCTCTTAATCCTTTTGGTTTGGGGTGTAGAGGGCACTTCGGGCAACAGGAGCTGGCTGCACTTCAGCTGGCTGCCCTTTAATATTCAGCCTGCGGAAGTCTGCAAAATCACCTACATTGTCATCCTTGCAAAGACGATGAGCGTCCACCGCAACCGTATTTCTTCCGTCAAGACGGTTTCGCAGCTCACCTTCCACATGCTGTATCTTCTTGCGCTGATTGTTGTAATCTCCAGCGATTTGGGCGTTGCGCTCATCTTTATTTTCATTTTCCTTGTGATGGCGTATGTCGGCGGCGTGAGCGGTTGGTGGTTTCTCGGCGGCGCGGGCGCGCTTGCAGTTGCAGGTCCGTATGTTTGGCAGAATCTGTTCCGCGGCGACCAAAAGCTCCGCATTCAGGCGCTGTTTGACCCTTCCATCGACCCTACAGGCGAGGGCGTTTTGTGGCAGACGAACAAGTGCTTAGAGGCACTGCGAAACGGCGGGCTTTCCGGTCAGGGGCTGTTTCACGGCGACCTGACCGCAAAAGGAAACCTGCCCGCGCAGCACACCGACTCCATTTTTGCCTCCATCGGTGAGCAGCTCGGGCTGATCGGCTGCCTTGCGGTGCTTCTGCTTCTGCTTGCGATTGTCGCGCGCTGCATCTACGTGGGTATGAAGTCGCCGGATTATATGAATCGCTTGATTTGCATCGGCATTGCCGCAATGCTGCTGTTTCAAATTGTTATCAACGTCGGTATGTGCATCGGGCTCTTCCCGATTATCGGTCTGGCGCTCCCCTTCTTCAGTTACGGCGGCACGTCCATTATTACGTCCTTTATTGCCATGGGCATCGTTTCCGGCATTAAAATGCGCCCCGAGCCCGACATCAGTGCACACTATATCCGCCCATATTAATCTAAGTAAGCCGCTGCAAAGGAAAATCCTTTGCAGCTGCTTTTTCATGAATATTCTGCCGTTTTTGGCGAATCCTATGTGCGATGAAAAATTTAGGAGGGATTCCATTGACATCCAAAAAACTGCTTTGCGCAGGCATAGCGATTATGCTCTGCTGCCTGACCCTGTGCATCCCCGCAGCCGCTGCGGACGGCGAAACCATGTACAACAGCGCATACTGCTTCAATGAGAACGATTTTGACGCTGACGTGCTCGCCAACCTCACCGGTATTTTCGTAACCGCCGTTCCCGACCGCGAAGTTGCCAGCATTTGCTTAGGCGATCGTGTCATCTGCGTGGGCGATGTGCTGACGGTTGATTCCCTGCGCGAACTGACGCTCGTGCCTGCCTGCGCAGAAAACTGCAGCGCAGTTATGAGCTACCAACCCATCCGCGACACGATGCTTGCCCCGGTTGAGCAGGTTTCCGTGCGCATCAAGTCCGGCAAAAACGAAGTCCCGAAGGCAATCGACACCGAATTTGAAACCTACAAAAACATCGCAAACGACGGAAAGCTCGCAGGAAGCGACCCCGAGGAGTCGCCCCTGACCTTCCAGCTCGTTGAGTCGCCCAAGCGCGGCAGCGTCACGCTCGAAGAGGACGGCAGCTACGTCTACACGCCGAAGAAAAATAAAGTCGGCGAAGACGCATTCACCTTCACCGTTACCGACGACGCCGGAAATGTCTCCGCCCCGGCAAGTGTGAAAATCAAAATTATCAAGCCCAGCGACAGCAAGACCTTCTCAGATCTTGCAAGCAATAACGACCAGTTTGAAGCCATGTGGATGCAAAACAGCGCCCTATCCGGCGGACGCGCCATTGCGGGACAGTTTTGCTTCTCCCCGCAGGAGAGCGTCTCGCGCTCCGAATTCTTGGTGATGGCAATGACGCTGGCGGACATGCCCGTGGACACAGAGCTGACCGTCTCCGGCTTTGCAGATGCCTGCGACGCACCTGCATGGGTGCAGCCCTACCTGTCAGCCGCGATGCGCTACGGCATCTCGCGCGGAACGATTACAGATGCCGGCTTGATGTTCTATCCCAACGACGCAATCACCGGGCAGGAGGCTGCAGTCTTTCTGCAAAACATTTTGGAGCTTCCGACCGCCGCAGCTTCCATGACAGAAACAGATGCGCCCGCATGGGCTGCCGGAGCGCTGCAAGCCTGCGCGCAGGCAGGCATCGTCTTTGAAGATGCAGAAGAAGCTATGACCCGCATGGACGCCGCAAAGCTACTCTATCAAACCAGCAAATTGCTTAAATAATTCACAAGCGGCGGGTGCATACGCACCCGCCGCTTGCCAACTTTTCATAGAAACGGGACACCATAGGTTTTCGGACTTTTTGAAAGCCTGAACGCATCGAAGGATAATTGCTTCGATGCGGTTTCTTATTCTTCCCCTTGACAAGCGCAGACTATTGTGGTAGTCTATAGTCAGACTATCGCAATAGTCATACTAATCTCATGTTAAAATGTAGAAAAGATTTTCGAGTATATTTTTTGTCTAACAAGGAAAGCGACTGCCGCAATCCTTTGTGGATTGCAATGGAGCTTTCCGCAGTTAGGCGGAAAATAGACCGAAAAATGCTATATTTTAATTTGAGATTCGTATTAGGAGGAATTGCAATGGAAAAGCTCTTTGACGCCGAACTTCGCTTAATGGAGCTTCTTTGGGAGCATGCGCCGATTTCCGCGAAAGAAATCAGTTTGCTGGCAGCCGAAAAACTGGACTGGAACAAGAACACGACCTATACCGTCATTAAGAGGCTGATTGAAAAGCAAGTCGTTCGCCGCGACGAACCAAACTTCATCTGCACCTGTCTTATAAATAGAGATGCGGTGCAGAAGGCGGAAACAAACACGCTGATTGAAAGGCTCTTCGGCGGCTCAAAAAAGGCATTTTTCGCCGCTTTTGCGGATGAAACCCTATCCCCGGACGAGGTGGAGGCACTAAGAAGCCGTATAGAAAAGA
>JAISIK010000037.1 GCA_031262065.1 Oscillospiraceae bacterium
GACGGCTTCTATTTTGCGCGGGACTGTGCTATAATACCCACAAAATGGATAATCGGAAAGGCGCAGCTACAAATGCAGATCATCACACACAGCACACAGGAAACACAGGCACTGGCGCAGAAGTTGGCGGAAACGCTGCGCGGCGGCGAGATTATCGCCTACACAGGCGGTCTCGGCGTGGGGAAAACCGCATTTACGGGCGGGCTTGCACGGGGCTTGGGCATTTTTGAGGCAATCACCAGCCCAACCTACACCATAGTAAATGCCTATACGGGCGGTCGTCTGCCGCTGTTTCACTTTGATATGTACCGCCTAGCTTCAAGCGATGCGCTTTTCGACATCGGCTGGGAGGACTACCTCGCAGAGGGCGGCGTTTGCGCCGTGGAGTGGAGCGAAAACGTCAGCGACGTGATGCAAGGCGCGATTGTCGTGCACATCGAGCGCATAGACGAGGATACCAGAAAAATCACCATCGAGGGGAGTGCTTTGCTTGCGGATACTTGCCTTTGAAAGCTCTGCGAAGGCTGCGTCGGTTGCCTTGCTGCAAGACGATAGTTTGCTTGGAGAATTCTTCACCGATTGCGGGCGGACGCACAGCAAGACGCTGATGAAGATGGCGCAGGAGCTGCTTGCCTGCTGCGAGCTGACCGCTGCGGATATTACGGCGGTCGCCTGCGCCTCGGGACCGGGCAGCTTTACGGGGGTGCGCATCGGCACGGCTGCAGCGAAGGGTTTCGCGTGGGGGCGGGAGCTTCCGTGCTGCGGGGTTTCCACGCTGTATGCCATGGCGCAGCAGGCGCGATTCTTCGAGGGCGTGGTTTGCTGCGCAATGGATGCGCGGCGCGAAGAGGTTTACAATGCGCTGTTTTTGGCAAGCGGCGGTTCGCTCTCCCGCTTGACGGAAGACCGCGCAATTTCCCTCGCGAGCTTGCGCGAAGAGTTGAAAAAAATCGAAATGCCGAAAATAGTATTTGGAGACGGTGCGCAATTGTGCTATAATTTCATGAGAAACGACGTGACCGCATGCAGGCTTGCGCCGGAGCATATGAGAATGCAGCGCGCATCGGGCGTGGCACTGGTTGCGCGCGAGATGCTTCTGTCGGCTGCGCAGTGCAGCGCAGATGCGCTTGTGCCGAACTATCTTCGCCTTTCCCAGGCGGAGCGGGAGCGCGCAGCACGTATGAGTAAGGAGTGTGACAATGGGTAAAGTTCAGGTTTTGGATCATCCGCTGCTACAGCATAAGCTGTCGATTTTAAGAGATAAGAACACAGGCGTTAAGGAATTTCGGGAAATTGTCGGGGAAATGGCTGCCTTGATGTGCTACGAGGCAACGCGCGATCTGCCCACGGAGGAAGTGGAAATTGAAACGCCGGTTGCCCTTGCCAAAACGCGGGTGCTCTCGGGAAAGAAGATGGCAATCGTGCCGATTCTGCGCGCGGGCTTGGGCATGGTGGATTCGATGATTTCGCTCATCCCTTCAGCGAAGGTCGGGCATATCGGCATGTTCCGTGACCCCGAAACGCAAGAGCCTGTGCAGTATTACTGCAAGATGCCGCCGGATATTTCGGAGCGGCAGGTGTTTATCGTAGACCCCATGCTCGCAACAGGCGGCACGGCGGTTGCTGCAATTCGCATTTTGAAAGAGGAATACGGCTGCAAGTCCATTAAGCTCATGGATATTATAGCCGCCCCCGAGGGCATCGAGGCGGTTGAAAAGGCGCACCCGGATATTGATATTATTGTCGCCTCCGTAGACGAGCGCTTGGACGATCACGCCTATATTGTCCCCGGTCTCGGCGACTGCGGCGACCGCATTTTCGGAACGAAATAACAAAAAGAGAACACCCCCGGACGAGAAATCGTCCGGGGGTGTTTTCTATGCCTCGACGATTTCGCCCGCGCGTTTGAGCGAAATCTTCGTAACTGCAGGACCGACCAGCTCATAGATGAGCGTGGCGCAGAGGATCACTGCACGAATCTGCGGGGCGTGCTCCGGCACGAGATTCGCGGCGGTAAGCGACAGACCGATTGCCACACCTGCCTGCGGCAGGAGGCACGGACCGAGGAACTTGCGCACCTGCTTGTTGCACTTGCAAATATTCGCAGCCAAGCTCGCGCCGAACATTTTGCCTGCGACGCGGAAGAGGATGTACGCTACGCCGATCAGCCCGACCGTCGGCAGGGCGGAAAGCTGCAAATCAGCGCCCGACGCAACGAAGAAGAGCATAAAAATCGGCGGCGTGATGCTTTCGGTAATATCCAGAATCTTCTCAACATCGGGGGAGAAGTTTGCAACCACCGCGCCCATTGCCATGCACAGAAGAAGCGGCGAAAACCCAAGCATTTCGGCGATTCCCTGCCCGGCAAAGACGAAGGCGACGATTAGGCACAGGCGATTTCCGGGCTTTTTGAAGAAGCGCAGGGGCAGCAGGAAGATAAAGCCCAAGAGCGCGCCAGCAACCACCGCCCCGCCGATTTCACGCACGGGCGAGAGCAGGGAGGCTGTGAGCGAACCGCCGGTGTGCTGCAATGCTCCTGCGGCTGCCGCAGAGAGGGAGAAGAGAATCAGCGCGGCTGCATCGTCGATGGCGACAACCGGCAGCAGCGTTTCCGTGACGTGACCTTTGGCGCGGTACTGCTTAATGACCATGATGGTTGCAGCGGGCGCGGTTGCAGCGGCGATTGCGCCGAGGGAAATGGAAAACGACAGGCTTTGCCCGCACAGCAGGAGCGCACAGTCCACAAAAATCACCGCAAAGAGTGCTTCCAGACAGGCGATGACAATCGGGGCTTTGCCGACGCGCTTAAAGTACGACAGCTTGAATTCGTTGCCGATGGAAAAGGCGATAAAGACCAGCGCAACGTCGGAAATCAAGTTCGTGGCGCTGAGAAAGTCCTCCGAGAGAACGCCGAATACGCTCGGACCGAGCAGGAGACCCGCGACTAAGTAGCCTGTGATGTTGGGAAGATGAACGTGTTTTGCCATTCTGCCGAGGAACATACCGCCGAAGATCATAATGGCAAGATCGAGCAAGGTATTGAGATTCATGGTTATTTGCCCAGTCCTTCCACATAATCGATTGGCACAGTGAATAGGATGCCTGTGTCGGGCTTGTCGAGACCGCCGGTGATGCCGTTGACAATTCTGGAAATCACGGGCACGTTTACTTCGTCAACAACCATGAAAATCGTCTTGTTGCTCTTGTGCGCGGGATTTACCAGCAAACGCAGCGAACCTAAGAAGCGCAGTTCGTCGTGCGCCTCCAGCTCCTGCGCCATGCCGGTGCTGTCGAGTATGGTAGCGCCGGGAATTTTCTGCTTGCCCAGAGTGGTCAGAATCTTTTCCAAGCATTCTGTTTTGTTCAGAACTAAGACCAGCAGCTGCATAAAAATGCCCCCTTTTGTATTTTTCGGCTACAAGTCTACCACTTCAGATGGGAGAATACAAGGACAAAGGTGCTGAAATTTGCCGAAGTTCAGCGGGGCTTTTTGTGCATCTTACGAAAAAAGTTGGGCAATTGTCAGAACCGTCAAGCGGTCGACCGCCGCGAAGTCCACATAGGGGTGGCAGAGCGCTTCAATTTCATCGTGCACACGCTTTGCCTCGTGCATATGCGCCACAGATTGCTGCAAAAGGGAGGAAACGCTGTCAACGTAGAAGGAGAGGTCTTTGCGCGTCTGCGCCGAGAGGGTGGAGTCGAGGTCGATTTTGCAGAAGCTCTCGCCGTCGAAGGGGAAGTCGTTCGATGCGCTCACGAAGCCAACGCCCGCTGAGGGAATCAGCAGATGCGAGGGCTTCCCGTCAGGTAGCAGAGGCGAATATCCCGCGACGCAGTCGTGCCCAAGGGAGAGCGCCTTTTCCTGCAAGGTCAGAAGCAATTGCGGGGCGAGCTGATAAGAATCCTGCAGCACGTAAACCTTCGGGCACAGAGCGTTTGCGGACTCGCTGCAAGAGGTCAGACCGTCCGGCGTAACGGCGTTCATAAAGCGTTTGATGAGTTTGCCTTTTTGCCCCACAGCGTGCAATTGGGAAATAATCAGGCACTGCGCCAATGCGTCGATTTCTTCCGCGTGCGCAGCTGCTTCCGCGCGCACAACGTCAAGCAGTTTGTCTGCAGCTGCCAGACAGGCGGTTATGTAGGGATACTGTTCGGCGTTTTTCTTCTGCGCTGCGCGAATTTCCGGCTCATGCGGGCGCATTGCCTCGCTGTCGTAGAATTCTCCGAAGTTGACATAATTCATCCCGCCGCCGCAAAGGCTCGGTTCGAGCACGTGCGGGGCGGTGCCGTCGACAAAGCCCAGGGAGAGTTGCGGGAAGACCACGCCGTCAAGAGAAGCGGGGTCGGAGGAGCACAGGATGTAGGAAACATCCAATCCGTTTGCAAGAGCGGCTGCGCCGAGTTTTTTCATAAAGGTGGATTTGCCGCAGCCTGAACCGCCTTTGATGATGTGCAGTTGATCCAGTTCTGTGAGCAGCGAGCTGTAATATGAAGAGAAGCCCGCAGGGGAGCAAGCCCCCAAAAAATACGTAGTTTTCATTTTTGCCTCCTATCAATCGTTCTGTCTACTATGTATGCCCGGAGGAAGGAAGTTGTGAAGAAGAACTGTTTCCGAGGGATGGGTATAGACTGTATTGTATTAGTGTTGAATGATGGGAGGCGATCGGATGCTTACACTGCGTGAGCTTGCCGAGGGGGAGGCGGGCATTGTGCGGCGCATTGCACTGCAAGGCGCGATCCGCCGCAGAGTGTTGGATTTGGGGCTGATTGAGGGGACGAAGGTTGTTTGCCTGCGAAAAGCACCTTCCGGCGACCCTGTAATATATTTTTTTCGCGGCACGATGATTGCGCTGCGCCGCGCGGATTGCGGCAGTATTTTTGTAGAGGGGGAATGAGCGTGCGGACTGTGGCGTTGTGCGGGAACCCGAACGTGGGGAAGAGCACCCTCTTTAACGCACTCACAGGGCAAAATCAGCACACCGGGAACTGGCCGGGCAAGACCGTGGAGCTTGCGCAGGGGAGCTATGAATACAAGGGCAAAGCCTATGAACTGGTCGATTTGCCCGGTACATATTCGCTTGCAAGCAGTTCTAAAGAGGAAGAGGTTGCCGCGCAGTTTATCGAACTCGGCGAGGCAGTCTGCACCGTGGTTGTTTGCGATGCGACTTGTCTGGAGCGAACGCTGCATTTGGCGCTGCAGGTGCTCTCGCTGACGCAGCGGGTGGTTGTGTGCGTGAATTTGATGAACGAGGCGCGGCGGGAGGGCATCGAGCTGGATATAGCTGCTTTGCAGCGGGAACTCGGCGTGCTGACGGTTGCGACTTCGGCAGACGCCCGAGAGGGCATTGCCGCGCTCTGCGAAGCGGTGCGCACGGTTTGTGACGGCTTTGCGCCGCCGCGCAAGCGGGAAGAATCCTTACCCGATGCAGAGCAGAACGCACGCAGAATTGCCCTTCGCGCAGAGCAAATTGCCGGCGCTGTGACGGTCAATGGGGCGGATGCGAAGCGCAAATTTACCCAAAAGCTCGACGCGGTATTGCTGCACCGCCGATTTGGCTATCTTGTTATGCTGCTCCTGCTGATGGCGGTGTTTTGGCTTACCATTGCGGGGGCAAATTACCCGTCAATGGGGCTGCAGTGGTGCTTTGACCGGCTGGGAGACCTGCTTTGGCGCGGCGCACGCGCACTGGGATTGCCAACGATTCTCTGCCGGGCGCTGCTGGACGGCGTGTATGCAACGGTTGGGCGGGTTGTCTCCGTGATGCTGCCGCCGATGGCGATTTTCTTCCCCCTCTTCACGGTGCTCGAAGATTTCGGCTACTTGCCGCGCGTTGCCTTCCTCTTAGACCATCCGTACCAACGCGCAGGCGCTTGCGGCAAGCAATCGCTGACCGCTTGCATGGGCTTCGGCTGCAACTGCGTCGGGGTAATCGGTTGCCGCATTATTGATTCCCCGCGAGAGCGGTTCATTGCAATTTTGACCAATGCCTTCGTGCCCTGCAACGGACGCTTCCCGGGGCTGATATTCCTCATCACGATGAGTGGCTTCTCCTCGTTTTTGGGCGCAGGGATGCTGACTGCGTGCGTTGTGCTTGCTGTTCTCATGACGCTTCTGGCATCCAAGCTCCTGAGCAAAACCCTGCTCAAGGGAGAGTCTTCTTCCTTTATTTTAGAGCTGCCGCCGTATCGCCGCCCACGCATTGGGCAGATTCTGCTGCGCTCCCTGCGGGAGAGGACGGGAATTGTGCTGCTGCGCGCGCTTGTTTGGGCAGCGCCTGCGGGGCTTATTATCTGGCTTTTGGCAAATATTGAGCTGAGCGGCATGAATCTCTTGCAGCATGCCGCGCAGATACTCAACAGCCCCGCAATGCTCATCGGGCTAAACGGCGCGGTTTTGCTGGCATTCATCCTCGGCAGCCCCGCCAACGAGTTGGTGCTTCCGATTTTGATGATTATTCTTACGCACAGCAGCGGCTTTATCGCGGGCGACAGCGCGGCAATGCGGGAGATTTTGCTGCAAAACGGCTGGACATGGCAGCTGTCTTTGTGCACCATCGTATTTTTCCTGTTCCACTGGCCCTGCACGACGACACTCATGACAATAAAAAAAGAAACCCGCAGCCGAAAATGGACGGCGTGGGGCTTCTTGCTTCCGACAGCGTTCGGAATTGTGCTTTGCGCGCTCCTTGCGGGACTGCTACGTCTGCTCTAATTGCGGCTTTTGCTGCGAAATTGAAACCCGCAGCTGCTCTATCGAGCGGCTGCGGGTTTGTATAAGCAAATCTTATTTGACTTCTGCGACAGCGCCGGCTTCCTTGAGTTCTGCAGCGATCTTCTCTGCTTCTTCCTTGGAGATGGCTTCCTTCAGGGTCTTCGGGCAGTTGTCGACGATTTCCTTTGCTTCCTTCAGGCCAAGGCCGGTCAGAGCGCGGACAATCTTGATGACGCCGAGCTTGCTTGCGCCGGCTTCCTTCAGGATGACGTCAAACTCCGTCTTCTCTTCAGCAGCTTCACCGGCAGCAGCGGGTGCGGCAGCGACAGCAGCAGCGGCGGAAACGCCGAAGGTATCTTCCAGAGCGTGAACCAGCTCGGACAGTTCGAGAACGGAAAGGGCCTTGACTTCTTCGATCAGGGCAGCGATTTTTTCAGACATGATTATATCCTCCTAATGTAATTTGTAATGAGTGGATTAAGCTTCAGTAGCAGGTGCTTCTTCAGCTGCGGGGGCTTCCTCTGCGGGAGTTTCAGCGGGGGCTTCCTCTGCGGGAGCTGCACCGGCTGCCTTCTGCTCGCGAATCTGATCGATGCAGCAAGCCAGAGAGGAGATCGGGGCGAGGAATGTGCCAAGGACTCTTGCAATGAGCGCATCCTTGCTGGGCAGATCGCCGAATTCCTTCAGCTGATTGACCGACAGCACGGAGCCTTCAATGAGACCGCCCTTGAGTTTCAGAACGTCTTTGTTCTTCTTAGCAAATTCGCAAACGATACGGGCAGGCGCAATGGGGTCGCCGGTGGTGCTGGCGAGAGAAGTTGTGCCGTTGAGCAGCTCATCGAAATCGCTGTAGCCGATTTTGTTGGCGGCGAAGCGGGTGAGGGTGTTCTTAACGACCGTGTATTCTACGCCGGCTTCACGGAACTTATTGCGAAGCTCGGTATCCTGTGCGACAGTGATGCCCTTGTAGTCGACGAAGACAGAAGCGGTAGAAGCTTGCAGCTTGTCGGCGAGTGCATCAACAATTGCCTTCTTGTTTTCCAGAACCTTGGTATTGGGCAATTTGTGTCACCTCCGAAAAAAATATCCTTGTGCCGTAAGACACAAGGACATAGAAATTACTTTCAATGCGACCTCGGCAGGATGAACTCGTTACGGCTTGCGCCTCCTGCTGTCTATGGCAACGTGGACTATTCTAGCAGTTTGCGACAAGCTTGTCAAGCATTTTTTCAACAATTTGTATCTGTGAAAAATATTTATAAATTTTATTGACAAATGCTGAATTGGTGATATAATGACGCAAATAGTAAAACCGATGACGAAGGATAGTAACCGATATTACAGTCTCACAGAGAGTCGCAGATGGTGTGATTGCGGCAGAGGCGTACACGGCGAATGGTCTTCTGAGGGCGGACGAAAGCTGCTTTTTGGGCAGCGAGTAGCAACCGACGGGTATCGCACCTGTTATAAATGCGGAGCATACCGCCGTACATATTTTCAGTACAGCCATATGCGTAAAGCGGACGTTTCGGCGTCAAATCGGGTGGCACCGCGAATAGTACATATTCGTCCCGGTAATCTTTTTGGAACAGAAAGATTGCCGGGGCGTTTTTTATTGTTTTTAGGAAAGGAGTACGAACCCTATGGTAAAGCGACTAAGTAAACGATGGCGTGGCTTGTTTTATGCAAACACCGCGACAATAAATTCAACAAATAATCATAAAATAAACGCCAAAAGGCGAAAGGAAGTATACTATCATGAAAAAAATATTAGCCGTATTCCTTGCAGTTCTTACTTTAACCGCTTCTCTCCTTGCATTATCCTCCTGCGGAAATTCTAAAAAGACGATCACAATCATTCAGTTCGGCTCTCACGGTTCTCTCAACAATTGTTACGACGGCATAAAAGCAGGACTTGAGGAGAGCGGAATCAATCTCGATGACTACACAGTCGATTATGTAAACAGCAATTTTGACTCCACGCTGTCGCAAACGCAGGCAACCGCCGCCGTGAACGGGAAATCCGCCGTGATTATTGCGATTGCAACCCCTTCGGCGGTGGCTGCGGCAACCGCTTCTGACGGAGAGATTCCCGTTGTATACTGTGCGATCACAGACAGCTCGGTTATGGCGAATTACAAAAACATCACCGGCTCTTCCGATATTCCGAATTTTGAAAAGCAGCTTGCGGTTGTCACTGCGTTTATGGGAAAAGAAGATTTGAAAATCGGCGTTCTTTTCTCAACAGAGGAATCCAGTTCCCCGATACAGGTTGCAAATCTTAAAGCGGCTGCGGCACAATATGCGGGTATGGAGATTTATGACAGCGCCGTTTCGGATATTTCCACGATTGATACCAAGGTAAACGAGCTGATAGACCGCGGCGCAGACTGCTTTATCAATCTGCTTGACAGCACGATTGTCGGAAAACTCGAAAGCAATATTCTTCCGATAACGAACGAGAAACAGATCCCCGTTTTCGGCTCTGAGATAGAGCAGGTAGAAATCGGTTGCGCCGCGAGTGCTTCCATTGACTATATCGACGTTGGAAAAGCCGCGGGAAAAGCTGCAGCAGAAATATTGAACGGCAAAAAAGCGGACGATATCCCGGTTGCCACAATCACCAGCCCCGAAAATTTCTATAACAGCACCGCCTGCGCGGCGCTGGGGCTTACCATTCCCACCGATATAAGCGTGACAGACGTTGTGAAATAATGAAGAGCTGAGGCGCTGATGCGGCATGACGCATCAGCGCCGAAGCCGTTCTGACAGAAAATCCGTTGCAGAGGTTAAAACATTATGTTATTTTACGGAACCACACTATATGGTATACAGACCGGGCTTTGTTTCGCCGTTCTTGCCCTCGGTCTTTATATCTCCTATTCCATCCTGGACTTTCCCGACCTTTCGGTGGACGGGACATTTCCACTCGGAGGCGTCATAGCCACAATACTGATGCTGAGATTGGGGCTGCCGCCCTTAGCAGCGGTGCTGCTGTCTTTTTTCGCCGGAGTTGCAGCGGGGCTGGTTACCGGTTATTTGCACGTCAGATGCAGAATATCAAAGCTGTTGTCGGGCATTATCGTTATGACTGCAATGCTCTCCGTAACGCTTGCACTGACGCAGTTGTTGACCAAAAACGGGTATACCACGGCGATTTTTTCCTACAGAAGTGAAAATCTCAAAAGTCTTTTCAGTTTCGCGTCCGAAACATCCCTCGGAAGGGGTGCGAAGGATTATTGGATCATAGCCGTTCTTCTTGTTTTTGTTATATTTGTAAAGTTTGCGATTGATATTTTTCTGAAAACAAAGCTCGGATATATGCTCCGCTCCACCGGGGACAACGAACGGCTTGTCACCAGCCTCGGCAAGGATCCCGGAAAGTATAAGATTTTAGGGATTTCCCTCGCGAACGGACTTGTGGCGATGTCAGGCGCGCTCTATTCGCAGTTTACTTTGCAGTACGATAACACCAGCGGAAGCGGAAAGGTAGTGCTTGCCCTCGCCTCGGTGATAATCGGTATTGCGGTATTTTCCAACATCAGATTTATCAAGGACACCACGGCGGTTATTGCCGGCGCGCTGATATACTCACTTTGCTTGAATTATCTCGTGCTTGTTGACAAAAACGGAATCTATTTGAAGCTTCTAAACGCAGCGATGTTTGCGATTATCCTGATATTCAACGACAGGCTTTCGGGTTTGCGCGGTCTGCGATATAAACGCAAGGGTGCAAAGCGGATAAAGGAGGGCGGGAGCGATGCTTGAACTGTGCGATATTTACAAAACATTCAACCGCGGAACAGTGAACGAGCAAGCGCTGTTTACCGGCTTTTCGTTTAAGGCAAATAAGGGCGATTTTGTTTCCGTTGTCGGTTCAAACGGCTCGGGAAAAACAACCATGCTAAACGTTATCAGCGGAAGTATTCCCATTGACGGCGGCAGGGTGACGCTCGCGGGTCAGGACATTACAAATCTTCCTGAATATAAAAGAGCCGCAAAAATCGGGAGGGTTTTCCAAGACCCGTCAGTCGGCACGATTCCCGGGATGACAATCCTTGAAAATATGTCGATTGCCCAAAATAAGGGACGACCTTATAATCTCGGCTTTGCGGTAAGCAAAAAGAAATATGACGGTTTCAGAGAGACCGTCAGAGAGCTAGACCTCGGACTAGAGGATAAAATGGAGATTCCTGTCGGGCTTCTTTCGGGAGGGCAGCGGCAGGCAATCGCGCTTCTGATGGCAACAATGACGCCGATTTCCTTTTTGATACTCGACGAGCACACCGCGGCGCTTGACCCGAAAACGGCGGAAATCATTATGCGGATAACCGATAGAATCGTGAAGGAAAAGAAACTGACTGCAATCATGGTAACGCATAACCTCAGATATGCCGTTGCGTACGGAAATCGGATGCTTATGCTCAACCACGGAAATATCGTGCTTGAGAAAAACGGCGATGAAAAATCCGCAACCTCGGTGGACGAACTGCTTTCCGTCTTCAACAGCATAAGCATAGAGTGCGGGAATTAGTTTAAGAGTTTAACAAAAAACGCTTATAGAAAATGCACCCCTATGTTAGTTTCAGTATCGCATACTGACTAACAGATGGGGTGCATTTCACGAGCGAGACGACCTCGTTTATAGATGTGATTAGAGCTTAGCTGCGTTCACGCGGACGCCGGGGCCCATAGTGGAGGCGACGACGCAGGAGCGGATATACTGACCCTTTGCAGCAGCGGGCTTTGCTTTGATGACTGCGCCCATGAGTGCATTGAGGTTTTCAGCCAGCTTTTCAGGACCGAAGGAAACCTTGCCGATCGGGCAGTGGATGATGTTGGTCTTGTCCAAGCGGTACTCGATTTTACCTGCTTTGATTTCCTGCACGGCAGAGCCGACGTTCGGGGTGACGGTGCCTGCCTTCGGAGAGGGCATAAGACCCTTCGGGCCGAGAACCTTACCCAGACGACCGACAACGCCCATCATGTCGGGCGATGCGACGACGACGTCGAAATCGAACCAGTTTTCCTTGGTGATTTTCTCAACAAGCTCCATGCCGCCGACGAAATCTGCGCCTGCTGCGGTGGCCTCTTCGACCTTCGCGTCTTTTGCAAAAACGAGAACCTTGCGGGTTTTGCCGGTGCCGTTCGGAAGAACGATAGCGCCGCGAACCTGCTGGTCTGCGTGACGGGAGTCAACGCCCAACTTCACGTGAATTTCGACTGTCTCGTCGAACTTTGCCGGGGCGGTTTTTACAACGAGCGCAAGCGCATCGTTGACTTCGTACTGTACAGCGCGGTCAATCTGCTTGGCGCTGTCTTTATATTTTTTACCTCTAAACAATTGTTAAATCCTCCTTAAAGTGGTGATGCGGAATAATCCTCCCACATTCATGAGGTCAGGCTTTTGCCTGAAGCCTCGACAGCGACTGATAATCAGTCAACGACAACAACGCCCATAGAGCGGCAAGTGCCGGCGACCTGCGCCATGGCAGCTTCAACAGAAGCAGCGTTGAGGTCGGGCATTTTCTTCTCAGCGATTTCGCGAACCTGCGCCTGCGTGATTTTACCGACTTTGTCCTTGTTCGGAACGCCCGAGCCCTTTTCCAAACCGATTGCCTTCATGATGAGCGTCGGCGTGGGGGGCGTTTTGGTTACGAAGGAGAAGCTGCGGTCTGCGTAGACGGTGATGACGACAGGAATCTTAAACCCTGCCTGATCCTTGGTGCGCTCGTTGAAATCCTTGATAAACTGGGAAATGTTGACGCCGTGCTGTCCGAGTGCCGGACCGACAGGAGGCGACGCAGTCGCCTTTGCGGCAGGAATCTGAAGTTTGATATAACCGGTAACCTTTTGTGCCATTGAAAAGCACCTCCAAAAATAATGTGGTGATACGCCTGCGCGTATTTTTGGCGGGGAAGCCCCCTCCCACGTTTCAGACCATAGCAAATGGTCGGTGTGTTATTGGGAAATAACCTCTACCTGATCAAGCTCAAGCTCAACAGGCGTTTCGCGACCGAACATGGAAACGATCACGCGAACTTTGTTTTTCTCGATATCGAGTTCTTCGACGACAGCGTTGAAGCTGGTGAGCGGACCGTCTGCAATGCGAACGGTATCGCCGACCGCATATTTCACGATGATTTCGCGCTTCTCAACGCCCAGCTGGTAAACCTCGTCCTCGGTAAGGGGCGTGGGTTTCGTGCCGGAGCTGACAAAGCCCGTAACGCCGCGAACATTCTTGATGATATACCATGCCTCGTCGGACATTACCATTTTAATCAGGACATAGCCGGGGAAAACCTTACGATCGTAGGTTTTCGGACCGTTGTCGGTGATTTCGGTAACGGTTTCCATCGGGATGGAAACGACATGAATCACATCTTGCAGCTGACGGGTTTCGACTGTCTTTTCGATGGTAGCTTTTACGGTGTTTTCATAGCCGGAGTAGGTATGAACAACGTACCATTTTGCTTCTGCCATACTTGTCCCCGCGCTCAGAAGAGCTGCTGCAGGAGCGACATCAGACCGCCCGCCAACAGGTCAAACGAGCAAACGATGATGCCGACGATTAAAACCGCGACAAGAACGATGATGGTGTTGTTGCGCATCTGGCTGACCGAGGGCCATACGACCTTGCGCAGTTCACTTTTCATTTCACGGAAGAACTTCGAGAGTTTGCGTCCGAAGCGGACAAAGAAATTCTGCTTTTTGCTGATTTCTGCCATTGGTTTCACCCTTTCTGCATTTTATAATGCATCACTTCGTCTCTGTGTGAACAGTATGCTTTCTGCAGAACCTGCAATACTTCTTCATCTCAAGACGATCGGGGTCATTCTTCTTGTTCTTCATCGTGTTGTAGTTTCTCTGCTTGCATTCACTGCACCTAAGTGTGATTTTTACACGCATATTCGGCACCTCCTTATAGTTTGCCTCCCTGTATGTCTGCGGCTATCAAAAATTTAGCAGGCGCCGAAACTACCTGGCACCGTACGCAGCTGAAAAAAGCGCACAAAAAAAGAACCCTTTTTCACAGGTACAGCCATTTTAACACAGCACTTAGACAAGGTCAATCATTTTTTTCTTTATTTTCCTGCTTTTTTGCGCTATACTGCAAACATATCGCCCCAAAAAGGAGAAGCCCATGCAAGAAGAGATTTACGCCCGCCTGCTTAGTTTGGCAGAGCCGGAATATCGGGCATTTCATATGCGCCTTTGCAAGACGCGCTATCCCATTCTCGGTGTGCGAATTCCGGCGCTGCGCGCCATTGCCAAGGAAATCTGCTGCGGCAATTGGCGGGCATTTTCCGATTCGTGCGCAGGGGAGAGCTATGAGCAGATTATGCTCGAAGGCTTTGTTTTGGCGGGCGCAAAGATGCCTCTCGAAGAAAAACTTGCCCGCACGGCAGATTACATAAAAAAGCCCGATTGCTGGGCGCTGACGGACTGCGTTGTGCCGAGCTACCGCTTTCGCAAGCAGGATTTGGCGCAGATTTTGGCTTTTTTCGAGCCGTATCTGCACTCGCAGGAAGAATTTCAACTTCGCTTTGCACTGATTGTGCTGCTCGACTATTTTTTGGTGGACGAGTATGCGCCGTGGGTTGCAAAAACGGTTGCTGCGGTGCAGCACGACGGATATTATGTAAACATGGCGCGGGCGTGGCTGCTTGCGGAGCTTGCGACGGACTATGACGCGCTGACATTCTCCCTGCTTGAGGGGGCGCAGCTCGATACGTTCACGCACAACCAAACCATATCAAAGCTCTGCGACTCGCGGCGCATTCCGGACGCACGCAAAGCCTATGCGCGCAGCCTGCGCAGGAAAGGGGAAGCAACATGAGAGTGATGGCAATCGACTACGGCGACGCCCGCACGGGGGTTGCAATTTCCGATGCGTCGGGGCTGATTACCGGGAAGACGACGGTGATTCACAGCCGCAAGCCGGAAAAAACGGCGCAGGAAATCGCGCTCTTGGCACGGGAAAACAAGGTAGAGCGGCTGGTTTTGGGCTTTCCGCGCAATATGGACGGCAGCGAAGGCGCCCGCGCTGCGCTGTATCGGCAGTTCGGGCAGCTTCTGCAGCAGGTGTGCGGCTTAGAGCCTGTGCTTTGGGACGAGCGCCGCACGACCGTCGAGGCACAGCAAATCCTCAGCGACTGCAACTACCACGGCAAGAAGCGGAAAAATACCGTCGATGCCGTGGCGGCGTCGCTGATTTTGGAGGGCTATTTGGCTTTTTTGGCACGCTGAGCGCCGAAGAGCTCGCTGAGTCCGACGAGCAGTAAAAACCCGCCGAAGAGCTTGCGAAGAAGCGGCGTGTCAATCGAAAGGGCAAGCCACGCAGTCAGCGCAGCAATGGCGCAGCCCGCCAGCGCTGCGGGAATTACGACGTTCCAGCGGATGAGCTTGCCCTTCATATAGAAAATCAGTGCGCACACGGCGGTGGGCAGGAAATACAGCAGGTTAATGCCCTGCGCGACGCGCTGATCCATGCCGATGATGGCGGTCATATAGACCATGAGCAGCGTGCCGCCGCCGATACCCAAGCCGGAAAATACCCCGCAAATCAGCCCTGCAAGGATGGGCACAAACCACGTCATCATGACAAAAGAAGGCGCAGTCCGCCCCAGAGAATCACCGCGCCGAGGATGCGGTGCAGCCATACTGCGGAAATGCGTTTGAGGGTGAGCCCTGCAATCACGCCGCCGATTGCGCCGCCGATGAGATACGGCAGGGCTTTGGAGAAATCCATGCCGCCTTGCACGTAGTAAATGACTGCCGACACAATCGTCAGCGGCAAAATGATGCACACGCTGCAGGCAAAGGTTTCGTGCGGCTCAAGTTTTGTTGTGCGCTGCAACAGCGGCAAAAGCAGCATCCCGCCGCCCGCGCCGAAGAGCCCGTTTGCAAGTCCTGCCGAGCCGCCGGAGAGAGCTGCGCCCGTTTTGGGATGGGTTTTGAAAAATTTCAGCATACGCGCCTCCGCTGCCTCTGCAAAAGAGGCGGTCTTTTATTTTTCAGTATTGCCAAGCGCGTAGGCAAGTATGCAAACGGCGCTGTTGCAAAAACGCAACAGCGCCGACTATTATGATTTGTAACGCGGCGGGAGCAAACGCGCTTTTATCAGCGCAAAGATAATGCTCGGAACGAAAACGAACTGCACAATCGTGCCGGGTAGCGTTTTTACCACATAACTCGATGCCCAAAGCGCAGGCGTATAATTTCCCTTGTAAAACAGAAGCGCAGTGGCAACGCCTGCTGCAATGCGCCCAAGCACAAGGGCGACCGCAAGGCTCAGATACAAATCCAGATAGGTGCTTTTCGTGCGAAGTACGCGCATCATCATGCCCGAAACTACGCCGTAAACCGCCAGCTCAGCGAGCATGCGCGGCAGGTCGGCTGCCGTGGGCATATTGCTTATCAGCGTGGAAATCGCAGGACCTGCCAGTCCGCACAAAAGCCCGTAAGGCGCGCCGCAGGCAAGCCCGCAAATAAAGACGGGAATGTGCATCGGGGAGAACTGGTGCCCCAGCCCGATAAAATGAAATGCCATGGGAAGCACGTTGCACAGCGCGATACAAAGCGCGCAAATGCTTGCCTTTTTTACAGACGACATAGGTAATCCCTCCCTGCGCATTATACACGCAGTTTTGTGCCGGAGCAAGCCCTTTTGCGACAATTTGTACAACTGGTACTTGATTCAATTGGGGAATCCCTCTATAATGAACCTATAAAACAAAAGGGTGGCAGTTTGATGCATACACAATTGCAGGCAGTTTTGAATCAGGCGAGCAAAGCGGTAAGCGGGAAAACGCAGGTGCTGGAGAAAATGCTTCTGGCGATTCTAGCGGGAGGGCATATTTTGCTAGACGACGTGCCCGGTCTCGGCAAGACGACGATGGCAATCGCCATCAGCCGCGCCTTGGGCGCGAAGTTTCGGCGCATCCAGTGCACGCCGGACGTTATCGCGTCGGATATCGTGGGCTTCAGCATGTATAACAAGCAGACGGGCGCGTTTACATATATGCCCGGCGTTGTAACAGACTGCAATATTCTGCTTGCGGACGAGCTTAACCGCACGGCAAGCAAGACGCAGTCCGCCCTTTTAGAGGCGATGCAGGAGGGGCAGGTCACGGTGGACGGGCAGACGCACCCGCTATGCAAGCCCTTTACGGTCATCGCCACGCAGAATCAGGTCGGTACGGCGGGCACGCAGCTGCTTCCCTATGCGCAGCTCGACCGCTTTATGCTGCGCCTGCAAATCGGATACCCGGATTTTGACGGGCAGATGGAGATTCTCCGAAGCCGTCAGGCAGAAAACCCCTTGGATTCGGTGGAGCCTGCGCTGTCCGTACGGGAAATCCTGCAAATGCAGCAGCAGGTGTGCTGTGTGAGCGTGCACGAAGTAATTCTTGCCTATATTACAAGACTCGCCATGGCGTCTCGCGAGAATCCGATGATTGCGCTGGGCATCAGCCCGCGCGGGGCGCTGCATATCAGCGCGGCAGCAAGGGCGCGCGCCTTCCTCTATGGGCGCGACTATGTGATTGACGAGGATGTTTGCGC
>JAISIK010000014.1 GCA_031262065.1 Oscillospiraceae bacterium
TCGGCTGATTTCGCCTTTTTATATGTTTCAACTTTTGCATGAAATTCGTGTTCCATCTCGGATAAGACTATATCTGCCAATTCCGGCTCAGAAGTCAAAAGCCTTCCCCAAATAATACGGGCGACATCTGCTAGATAACAATCTGCGGTTTGTTCATATTCACTCGTTTCTTTATCAAACATTTTCGGCTCTGCTCCGTTACGAACATACCATGTTTCACCGTATTTCTTAATCATCTTCCAGCTAGTCATTGTTCAATCCTTTCTGCCGGGGCGAATAAGCCCCGGCACGGTGGGTAGTTTATAAATTTAACTAAATGATGCGATGAACGCTTGCTGCGCGTCCCATTCGGCACGGCGTTGGTTTTCATACCATGCCGCTTCGCGAATCATGTCCGCAATTCCTTGCATCGTGGTCGGTACGCTGATTGTGCCGCAGTTGATAACCGTGTCTTCATGATAGCGGGTGTGGCTGTTGTGTCCCAAATCGTAGTGATAGTCGGATAGCACTTCGCCCGTTGCGGTGTCAAAACTGATTTGGACATAGCCTGCATCGTATGCACCGCGAAGGCATTTGGTTTCGCCCGCTGCCTTGCGCAGCCCTGTCATTTTTAGACCGTGTGTGTTGATAGTCATTGTTGTTATCTCCTTTGTAATAATGAAATCTATTTCATGTTTATATTATATCAGCTTTTCCGCATATTGCAAGTGCTTTTTGAAAAAATGCAGTTTATTTCATGTTTTGTATAAATGCACAAAATCAGATGATTCTATTTGTTAAAATTGAACAATAGAATTAGGCTTCTTATTTGCTTTTCCTTCCGAGCTTAAAAATCACGTAAATATCGAGTGCGATGTTTACCAAAATCATAACCAATATTACATCATGCATGTTGACTTCTCCTTTAATTTGTATTATATTAACGGGGGAGGATTACTCCCCCTCTCTTACTCCAGTAGATGCTTTAGAAGCATAACTATTGAAGTTATGAGATTGACTATCGCGGTAATCAGGACGAAAACCTTGACCGGGACTTCTTGATTGCCGCGATTTCCTTTTTTCTTTTTCATCATTTGCACCTCCTTTCTAATATTTATTATAAAGCTTTTGGTTTGATTTGTCAAGCGTTTATTTTAATATTTTAATTAAAAATCAAAATATTTTTATTGACATTCGCAACTGTATGCTTTATAATAATCACGAGGTGATTTTATGACTATACCCATGAAAATAAAACTGGCGGAGACCTACGCGCAAGTGCGCGAAACAGAACTTGCTCGCAGAATTGGAACGTCCC
This sequence comes from Oscillospiraceae bacterium, assembly GCA_031262065.1. Lineage (GTDB taxonomy): Bacteria > Bacillota > Clostridia > Oscillospirales > Oscillospiraceae > JAZOXB01. The sequence goes on from JAISIK010000014.1 coordinate 1,298, forward strand.
CGCAGAATCTTGGACAGCGTCTAAAGGTAGGGCGATTCACAACCCAAGAGCTGGAAGATATTGCATCGGCACTCGGCGCTGAATTTAGATTCTCATTTCGATTTCCGGATGGGACAGAGATATAGAAAAAACATGTACAAAGAATAGAATCTTTGTACATGTTTTTTAATAGCTTAGCGCCATAAAACAAAGCGAAGCATAGAGCAACATCTCCATACCTCGCAATGCGGCAAGCGAACACTCGGAATTAAGCTTTGCCTGATAACAAAAGCATCATACCACATATTAGCGCAAATAGCAAGCGCCCGGCTTCCCGGGCGCTTATGCGTTATGTACATTAGTCTTTATCTGTCTTTTTGCAGTGTTTCCGAGTCGTATCACGAGTAATAAGTTCATGCAGTTCGCAGCCAAGAGCATCGCAGATAAGGTCTAGGTGCTCAAGGTTTACTCTCTCTGCCAGCTCGTGATAATACTCGTTAACCGTTTGCGGTCTGATACCTGTTTTGCGCGCAAGGTCTTTCTGCGTCCACCTCCGCTCGCCAAGCCGAGTGGACAGTAAAATCCTAACCATGATTCCATTTCTCCTTTCACCAATTTTATTTATATTTGGATTTTTGCGCGCAATTTTGAGATATTCTTCCTTTTTTCGTGAGAAAATTACAGAAATACCCACTGAGTGAGGGAACTTTCTCTCGCCCAATGGGTATTTCCCGTATTAAAATACTAGCACAAATAGACCTTCGATAAGATAGATTATCGGCGTGTGGTTCGTCTGGGTAGAATCTGGTGGAGACTAATGGACTCGAACCATCGACCTCCTGCGTGTGAAGCAGGCGCTCTAACCAGCTGAGCTAAGCCTCCGTATGAAAAAATATAATAGCCACAATTTGACTGTGGCTATTATAGCATAATGAACGGAAAAATCAAGATGGAATTTTACTTCGGCGGCTTTTTTGTATCCGGGCACTTTGCAAGAACCTCGCAAAGTTTTGCGCGAAGCTCGTCGGAAATCGGGCTGAGCGGCATGCGTAGGTCTGCATTGCACAGCCCCAGCTCGTGCAGCGCGGTTTTTACGGGAATCGGGTTGACGTCAGAAAACAGCGCGTCGATGAGCGGCATGTATCTTCTTTGCAGTTTTGCGGATTCTGCGAAATTGCCCGCAAGGCAGCTATGCGCCGTCTGCACGACTGCATTGGGGCAGATATTGGACAGAACGGAGATTACGCCCGCGCCGCCGAGCGCCATGGTGGCTGTGGTTTGGTCGTCGTTTCCCGACCAAACATGAAAATCGTCCCCGCAGAGATTCAAGATGCGCGCTACTTGCGAAATACTGCCGCTTGCTTCCTTAATGCCGTTAATATTCGGATGCTTGCTCAGTGCGAGGCAGGTTTCGGGGCGAATGGTCACCCCCGTGCGGGTGGGTACATTGTAGACAATCATGGGAATATCGACTGTGTCGGCAATAGCGAAATAGTGCGCAATCAGCCCGCTTTGCGAGCACTTATTATAGTACGGCGTAACGACCAGCAGCGCGTCCGCGCCGCAATCATGCGCCTCTTTGCTCAGCGCTACGCTGCTTGCCGTGCTGTTTGTGCCGCTGCCCGCAATGACTTTGCAGCGCCCGCCGACAAAGAAGACCGTATGGCGAAGCAGGTCGAGCTTTTCCTTCGCGTCCATCGTGGACGCTTCGCCGGTTGTGCCGCATACGACAATGGCGTCGATTCCGGCGTCAAGTTGCTGCGAAAGCAGGCGGTCGTAGGCAATGTAGTCGATTTCATCGTTAATAAACGGCGTTACGATCGCGGTCGCCGCGCCGAGAAAACAAGGTTCTTTCATGGAAACACCTCCGCTCCATCCTATGTGGAAGAACCCTGTGTTGGTTACAGTTGAAATCTGTGCAAAAAGGCTGTATAATCAACGGGAATGGAAATGAAAGGGAACAGCGCCTTGAAAACAAGCGATTTTTACTATGATTTACCGCCGGAGCTGATTGCGCAGACCCCGCTTGCGCAGCGCGACAGTTCGCGGCTGATGGTTTTGCACAAAAATAGCGGCGAAATTTCTCACCGCCGATTTTCTGATATTTTGGACTACCTGCATCCCGGCGACTGCCTTGTGATGAACGATTCGCGGGTTCTGCCTGCGCGCCTTTTGGGAAAGCGCCTGCCCTCCGGCGGCGCGATTGAGCTGCTTTTGCTGACAGATCGCGGCGACGGCGTTTGGGAGTGCTTGGCAAAGCCCGGAAAAAAGCTGCAGGCGGGCGCGCAGGTATCCTTCGGCGAGGGGGAACTGAGGGCGCAAGTTTTGCAGGTTTTGGATAACGGCAACCGCCTTGTGCAGTTTCACTATGAGGGAATCTTTCTTGAGGTGCTCGAGCGTTTGGGAAAGATGCCGCTGCCGCCGTATATTAAGGAAGAACTTGCAGACAGCGAGCGATATCAGACTGTGTATTCTAAGGTAAACGGTTCTGCAGCTGCGCCGACTGCGGGGCTGCATTTTACGCAGGAGCTGCTGCGCGAAATTGAAGCAACGGGCGTAGCGCTTGCCTATGTTACGCTGCATGTGGGCTTGGGCACGTTCCGCCCCGTTAAGGCGGAGGAAGTGACGGAGCATCATATGCACGCGGAGCTGTGCATGATTTCGGAGCAAACCGCGCAGATTCTCAATGCTGCGCGCGCGCGCGGCGGGCGCATCGTCTGCGTGGGGACAACCTCCTGCCGCACGATTGAGTCGCTGGTGCTGCCGGACGGCAGTTTTGCGGCAGCGTCAAAATGGACGGATATTTTTATCTATCCCGGCTATCGTTTCCGGGCAATGGACGCGCTCATTACAAACTTCCATCTGCCGGAGAGCACGCTTTTGATGCTGATTTCCGCTTTTGCGGGCTATGAAACTGTGATGCGGGCTTACCGCACGGCAGTGCAGGAGCGCTACCGCTTTTTCAGCTTCGGCGATGTTATGTATCTGCATGGGGAGGCGTCAAAGTGATGATATTGCGGCAATGGCGAGGCAGCGATGCACAGGCGCTTGCTGACGCGCTGAACAACAAAAATATCTTAGACAAGCTCCGCGACGGTTTGCCCTATCCCTACACGAAGGCGGACGCGGCAGCCTATATCCGCACGATGGAATCTTCACCTTTGGCGTTTGCCATCGTGCAGGACGATGTTGCAATCGGGAGCATCGGCTTATTTCGCGGTGGGAACATACACTTCCGCACGGCGGAGTTGGGCTATTATATTGCCCAGCCGTATTGGGGGCGGGGGATTGGCACGCAGGCAATTCGCGAAATCTGCGCCTACGCCTTCCAAAGCACGGATTTGCTGCGCATTTACGCAGAGCCTTTCCGCAGCAACGCAGCGTCGCGCCGCGTGCTGGAGAAGGCGGGCTTTACTTTCGAGGGAATTCTGCGGCAGAACGCCGTGAAAAACGGCGAAATATTGGATATGGCACTCTACGCGCTTTTACGCGCAGACGCCACGTGAGGTAAATATGTTTCAAGTGATGAAAAAGGAGGGCGCTGCCAGACGTGGCGTGTTCTCCTGCGCTCACGGCGTGGTGCAGACGCCGGTTTTCATGAACGTCGGCACGCAAGGGGCAATTAAGGGCGCGCTCAGCGCCGAGGATTTGCAAACGATCGGCTGCCAAGTCGAGCTGTCGAACACCTATCATCTGCATCTTCGCCCCGGCGATCAATTGGTGCGCAAGATGGGCGGGCTGCATAAGTTTATGACATGGAGCGGTCCGATTTTGACCGATTCCGGCGGCTTTCAGGTATTTTCGCTGGCGAAGCTGCGCAAGATTAAGGAAGAGGGCGTCTATTTTTCCTCCCATATCGACGGCAGAAAGATTTTTATGGGACCGGAGGAGAGCATGCAAATCCAGTCGAACCTCGGCTCGGACGTGTGTATGGCGTTTGACGAATGCGTTGAAAATCCTGCGCCCTATGACTACGTGAAGCAGTCCGCCGCGCGAACCTATCGCTGGTTACTTCGCTGCAAGGCGGAAAACGAGCGTCTGAATGCGCTGGAGGATACGGTCAATCGTGAGCAAATGCTCTGGGGCATCAACCAAGGCGGAACGTATGCGGATTTGCGCATTGCCCATATGCAGCAAATAGCATCGCTCGACCTGCCCGGCTACGCCATCGGCGGCTTGGCGGTGGGGGAGAGCACGCAGACCATGTACGACATCATCGAGGCGGTCGAACCGCATATGCCGCAAAACAAATCCCGCTATCTGATGGGCGTGGGAACGCCGTCGAATATTATCGAAGGCGTGGCGCGGGGTATCGATTTCTTCGACTGCGTCATGCCTGCGCGAAATGCACGGCACGCAAAGCTCTTTACATGGAGCGGCACAATCAACTTGAAGAATGCAAAATACGAGAGCGACGAGCGCCCCATTGATGCGCAGTGCGACTGCCCCGTATGCAAGCGGTATTCGCGGGCGTATTTGCGGCATTTGTTTAAGGCGGAGGAGATGCTCGCGCAACGGCTTTCGGTTATGCACAACCTGTACTTTTATAATATGCTTGCCCGTCGCATTCGCGACGCGCTCGACGAGGGCACTTTTACGCAATTCAGAAGCAAATACGCCGAACTGCTTGCGAGCAGAGCAGAAGATTAGCCGCTTTTCGCAAAACAGGAGAAAATTCACAATTTGTATACTTGCAATACACCCTTGCAGCCTGTATAATACAGGCACATACGATTTGGAGGAATAATAATGGACCCTACTTTTTTGATAATGATTCTCGCCATGGTGGCTGTGTTCTACTTCATGATTATGCGCCCCGAGAAGAAGCGCAAGAAGGAAGAAGAGAAACTGCGTAGCTCCCTCAATGTAGGCGACAAAATCACGACCATCGGCGGCTTCGTCGGCAAGATTGTGGAAATTAAGGGCGACAACATTGTCATCGAGAGCGGCGCAGACCGCGTGCGCATGGAACTTGTAAAGTGGTCGGTCATGACCAACAACTCCGCGCAGGAAGCTGCAAAGAAACGGCAGTCAGATGCACAGGCAGCCGCCAAAGAGCGCGCAGCGGAGCGGAAAAAGGAAAAAGACGCCGCAAAGCGGGAAAAGGGCAAGCGATAAGCCCGGTTAATAGCAGGAAGGATGAAGTAGCGCTTCATCCTTCCTTCTTTTTCTGCGCATTTTTCGGCAGGGGAGAAGAAATAGTGTCATTACAGAAAGGGGAGATTCATAGGTTGTACCATGATAAGGAGGGATACCATGAAAGGAAAACACGGAAAAAAACGCGGCGGCAAGCTGCGAAACATTGTCATTCAGGCGTTGGTGGGCGCGGTGCTGCTGACAATTGTACTTTCATTCATTTTAGCGAGGTTCATGTTGTCGGGAAGTATACCCGAGCGCTTTATCAATGCCATTGCGGCAGTCATTGCGGGAATCACGGCATTTGCGGTAGCGGTATACCTTGCAAAGAGAATGCCGCAGCAGCGCATGCTCTGGGGCTTCGGCGGCGCTGCGGTCTATGCGATGATACTGCTTCTGGGCAATCTGCTCTTCTTTGGAATCGGGTATGGAAATATCGCACCCGTTTTCTTAACCGTGCTCGTCGCGGGGTTGGCGGGGAGTATGCTCGGCGCAGGGCAAAAGAAACGGAAAAAGTACGGTTAATTGGTTTTGATAAAATGCAGGGAAACCTGCATTTTTTAACAAACGCAAGATTTAGAGGTGCTGACAGGATGGAAAACACAAGATGTTGCGGCGCGGCAGAAGCGGCAGGCGAAAATGGATACAGTCAGTTTCGTGGTTTACATAATCATATTTACATAATATATGTGCATAATAAACAAATTTTGACAAATGCGCGAAAATGTGTTGAAATCCAAAGACTTTTCGGGTATAGTTACAACCATAAGCGTTTATGGTGCGGTATAAATAACTTTCTGCATATAATTTGTGACTGCCTCTGCATCCGGGTACAACATGTAGTTTTTGCGGGTGTCGGAGTATGAGAAAGTGTCGTACCTATCGCCGCAGCGTGCCGGCGTTTGTGTTTTTACTTACGATTGCCTTTGTGATTTTGCTGGGCTCTGTGCTGGGTTCGCTTTGCGTTGCGGTGGGTTTTTTTGACTTCTCCGAATTTCGCATTCTGCAACTTGTGCAAACCGCCGGAAGCTCTATGCAGCAGTGCATATTTTTATCGCTGGTGTATTGTGCGATTATGCTCTGCGCCATGTCGCCGCTGTTTTATCCGCTGTTTTACGCGGGACTATTGCTCTGTGCGCTTTCCGCTTCCTTTTGCTCCGCGCTTTTTATCATGCTTCTTTCGTGGAAGGGCGCGGCGCTCAGCGCGTGGTTTTTCCTGCCGCGTTTGCTCATTGTCTGCTATGGCGCTGAGTATTTTGCGCAGTGCCTCGCGAAGCGGCGTTCAGCCGTGAGAATGCCGCTGTATATGCTGGCGCTTGTCGGGCTTTTATTTTTGCAAACCCTGCTTTTTCCGTCACTCGTATTACCGCTAATCTGACTATTAAGGGGAAACAGACAGATGCACAATCTCGTGCCGGCTTATGAAACCTTTCTTTTGAATATTAAGCACGCTTCTGCAAATACGGTTTCCTCGTATATGCGCGATATTCGCCAGTTCGCTGTGTACATAACGAACAGGGAGAAATCTTCGCTGCAAGATTGCGACCGCGACTGCATCGTTCGCTACGTGCAGTACCTGACGGACGACAGAAAATCGCCTGCGACAATTTCGCGCAGCGTTGCGTCTTTGAAGAGCTTTTTCACATTTTGTGTGAATGAAGGCGCGATGAAAGCAAATCCCGTGCACGATATTCCCCAGCAGAAGGCGGAGAAAAAACTGCCGCAGATTTTAACGGGGCGCGAAGTGGAGCTTTTGCTCGAACAGCCGAAATGCACAGACATGAAGGGCTATCGCGACAAGGCAATGCTGGAGCTTTTGTACGCCACCGGCATGCGCGTGAGTGAGATGATTTCCCTCGATGTTGCAGACGTCAGCATTGCGGGCAGTTTTGTCAAGTGCGAAGGGCATGGGAGATTCCGCATTATTCCGCTGTATCCGGCTGCAATTAAGGCAATCAGCGCCTATCTGACGGATATTCGCCCGAAAATGATTGCCGTGCCGAAGGAGCAGGCTTTGTTCGTTAACTTAGGCGGCGAGCGCATGTCGCGGCAGGGTTTTTGGAAAATTATCAAGCATTATCAGGAGATGGCGCAGATCAGCAAAGAAATCACGCCGCATACGCTGCGGCATAGTTTTGCCGCGCATTTGCTTGAAAACGGGGCGGACTTGCATTCCCTGCAAGAGATGCTCGGGCACAGCGACATCTCCTCAACGCAGATTTATACACAGGTCGTAAAGCAAAACCTCAAAGCGGTTTATAATAAGTATCACCCGCGTGCATAGCAAGCCCCGGTTCGCGAAATATTGCGGACAGTTACGGGCAGCATGTACGCAACGGGCAGCTTCGGCTGCCCGTTTCCTTTGGACGAACGGACGAGCACCAAATGCGTGCCGTCCGTTTTTTCTGTCCTAATTGCCTTGCCGCGGACATACATTCCTAATGGGAGTGAGAATATGATTCCACAAGAGGTAAGACAGGCTCTGCAAATCTGTCCGCAATCCCTGCGCACTGCGGTGGAGCGATTTTCGGGGCTGGAGGGCATGGAAGAACTTCGCCTGCGTAGCGGACGCCCTGTTATGATTCGTCTGGCAGAGAAGACTATATCCATCGCGTCTCATCTGTGCACGCAGGAACTGCTGCAAGGCATCCTCGGCGCGGCGACGGGACATGCAATCTACGCCGCGCAGAATATGCTCAGCCGCGGCTTTGTGACCATTGCGGGCGGGCATCGTTTGGGCATTTGCGGCACGGCGGTGGTCAAAAACGGAGAAATTGCGACGTTGAAGGATATTTCCTCGGTCAATTTGCGAATCGCGCGGCAGATTTACGGCGCGGGGGAAAGCGCGGCGAACTACCTTTGGACGCACCCGCACAGCACGCTCATTTTGGGCGCGCCGGGTGCGGGGAAGACCACGCTGCTTCGCGATATTGTGCGTCTGTGCTCGAATCGCTTTGCGTGGCGCATCTGTCTTGTGGACGAGCGGATGGAGCTTGCAGCCTGCGTCGGCGGCGCGCCGCAATTCGACGTGGGCGAGCATGTGGATGTTCTGACGGGTGCGGACAAGGAGACGAGCATTGAGATGCTCCTGCGCGCGATGAATCCGCAATGGATTGCGCTCGATGAAATTACGGCGGCGCAGGATGTTGCAGCGATTTCCCGCGCATCGTATTGCGGTGTGCGATTTTTGGCAACTGCGCATGCGCAGAGCAAACAGGAACTGTATGCGCGCCCGGTTTACCGCGCGCTGATGGAGCAGGGCGTGTTTCAAAACTTGATACGAATCGGTCAAAACCGAAGCATACATTTAGAAAGGATGACTGCAGATGCTTAAAGCAATCGGGATTATCTTGGTACTTACGGGAACGGGCGGCTTCGGCGTGGCAAAGGCAATGCAGTTTTATCGCACGGTGCGGCATTTGCGCGAGCTGCGCAATGCAGTGGAAATTTTGAAGTGCGAAATCAATTACGCGCTGCTGCCGCTGCCCGAACTTTGCAAGGCGGCTGCCAAACGCATATCCGGCGCGCCCGCGCAGTTTTTCAGGCGCTTTGCGGCGCTCGTCGAGCAGGGAATTGACCGCGATACCGCAGCCGCGCAGGCGCTGGAGCAGGCGCACGGGCTGAGCTTGCCGAGCGATGCAAAAATGGCACTTTTAGAGCTTTGCAGCAGCCTCGGCTGCTATGATTTAGACGGGGAAAACCGCGTGCTGCAATTGACCGGGCACCGCATCCACAGCGCCCTCGAGCGCTGCGAGGCTGAAAAGAAGATGCAGGCGAAAAGCTACGCGGCGCTGGGTATATGCACGGGAATAGCCATCGTAATTCTAATGATTTAGGCGGGATGATATGGATGTTGAACTGATATTCAAAATCGCTGCTGTCGGCATCATTGTCTCGATTCTCAATCAGGTGCTGGTGCGATCAGGTCGCGAAGAGCAGGCGACAATGACCTCCCTTGCGGGCGTGATTGTTGTGCTGATAATCCTTGTGCAAAAAATCGCGCAGCTCTTCGATTTGGTAAAGAGTCTCTTCAATTTTTAAGATGCAGGACTTTATACGAATTGCAATTATCGGCGTCGTGATGACGGTGCTTGCTGCGACGCTGAAAAAGAGCGGCGCGGAGCTGTCTGTGCTTTTGACCGTTGCAGTCTGCATAATTATCGGCTTGGTGGCAATGCGCCTGATAGAGCCTGTGCTCGATTTTTTGGTGACGCTGCGCAGCTTGTCGGGCATGAATACCGAGCTGATGACGCCGCTTCTGAAAACTGTGGGCATTGCTTTGATTACGCAGATTTGCTCGTCTGTTTGCGCAGACGCGGGCGAAAACGCGATAGCGAAGCTGATTGAGCTTTGCGGCGGCATTTTGGCAATCTATGTTGCGCTTCCGCTTCTGGAGGCGGTAATTGCTATGATACGGACGATGAGCGGAGGCTGAAGTGAAAAAACTACTGATCATTTTCGCGCTTGCGTGTATGCTTTGCGGCAACGCCTTTGCCACAGAGCTTCCGGACGAGCAGGCGGATTTGGCGGGCACGGATTCTTTGGTGCAGGAGCTGCCGAGCGATGTGCAAAATGCGCTTTCCGACATCTCACCGACGGAAAGCACGGATTTTTGGGGTAAATTTAAGTCGATTTTCTTCGATGCTTTGGGCGGCAGCGACGGGGCGCTGAAAAGCGGACTGGCTCTGTGCGCCTCGCTTCTGGGGATTATGATGCTTTGCGCCATCGTGAACGTCCAGCCGACAAAGGACATCACGGGCGCAACGAATATCGCGGGGGCATTGGCAATTTGCGCCGCCTGCATTGCCTCTTTTCATTCGACAATCAATTTGGCGATGGATATGGTGCGCTCCCTGACGGATTACTCGACCTTTCTTCTGCCTGCAATGGCTTCCGCCACGGCAATGAGCGGCGGGCTGACCTCCGCCTCCGCGCTGTACGCGGGAACGGTGCTGTTTTCCAATATTCTGATGCAGCTTATCTCCAAACTTCTGCTGCCGGTTATCTATTTTTACTTGGCGGTCGCCACTGCGGAGGCTGCCATGGCAAACGATATGCTCACGCAGCTGCGCGAGTTTATCGGCTGGTTAATATCGAAAAGCCTGCGCATTATCCTCTATATTTTTACTGCCTATATGACGCTCACCGGGGTGATTTCCGGCACGGCGGACGCCACAAGCGTGCGCACAATGAAGGCTGCGGTTTCAACCATGGTGCCCGTGGTCGGCAGCATTTTATCCGATTCGTCCGACACCTTGCTGGCTGGCGCGGCGCTGCTGAAAAACAGTATCGGCATTTTCGGGATGATTGCGGTCATTGCCTTGTGCATCACCCCGTTTTTGCGGGTGGGAATTCAATATATTCTACTCAAAACCACTTCGGCAGTCAGCGGTATTGTGGGGATGAAATCGCACGTCTCGTTGATGAAGAATTTTTCAGCTGCAATGGGCTACCTGCTCGGCATGTGCGGCGCTTGCGTGCTGATGCTGCTTATATCGATGGTATGCTTTCTCAGGGTGGTGGTTTGATGGAGGCTGTGCGCGAATACTTAATCGCCTTGGTGGCGGTGAGCATGATTGCGGTGCTTGCAAACGCCTTGGTACATGGCGAGAAAATGCAAAAAATCGTGCGTTTTGTGGGCGGACTGCTGATTTTACTCGTGGCAATGTCGCCGATATTGAAAATCAATTTGACGGATCTGGCGCGGCGGATGGAAGACTTCGGACAGGCGCAGGGCTTTGACAACAGCGAGGTTTCACAAAACTCGCAGGAAATGCTTGCTGCGCTCATAAAGCAGAATACCGAAACATATATTGTGCAAAAGGCTGCCTCGATCGGTGCAACCGTGCGGGCGGAGGTGACGCTCAGCAACGAGGAATATCCCACGCCGGTGGCTGTCGTCATTATCGGAACGCTCAGCGCGCAGCAGCTTGCGGATATGGAGCAATACTTGTCCTCTGCGTTGGGAATTCCAAAGGAGAATCAGGAGTGGAAGCTGTATGAGTAAGGGATCCTTTTCCGCGTCGGCGCAGAAAATCGTTGACGCACTGAAAAAATACAAGTATGCCGCGCTGGTGGTTTTACTTGGGCTGGCGCTGCTTCTGATTCCGTTTGGCGGGAACGACGAGCCGACTGCAAGCACGCCCGAACCGCAGGAGACCCTTGCCGACAGCGATGCGCTCTATGCGCAGGAGATGGAGCAGCGTCTCACGCAAATGCTCCTGCAAGTCAACGGGGCGGGGCGGGTGAACGTGATGCTGACGCTCTATTCCGGCTCGCGCACACAGTACCAAACGGATACGCAAATCAGCACCGACACAGGCGAAAACACCACGAGCAGCAACGAGGAACGAAAGACAGTCATTTTGTCCGAGGGGAGCGCATATGATAAAGCGGCGGTGTCCGCTACAGTCTATCCGCAATTTCTCGGGGCATTGGTTGTCAGCGAGGGTGCGGACAATGCGGAAGTCAGACTGAACCTAATCAGTGCGGTTTCTTCGTTGACGGGCTTAAGCGCAGACAAAATCACAGTAGTTAAAATGAAGTAATGGAGGAATGGCAATGAAAATTTGGAAACGCAATGCGATTGTAGCGGGAGTATTGGTTCTGGTGTGTGCAGGGATTTATCTCAACTGGCTCTACGGTGGGGAGGCAGTCGACCTGACCAAAACGCTCGATGCGGACAAGATTATGGGCGAGAGCACCTTGGTCATGAGTGACGGGCAGCAACTCTCCCTCGATGCTGCAAACACCGACACAAGCACGCAGACGGCGGTCGAAAGCTTTGCGCAGATGCGCCTGACGCGGCAAACGGCGCGCGCTGCAGCAGTGGAGCTTCTGCAAGAAACCATTGCCTACGCCGAGGGAGAAGACACGCAGTCTTCCAGCGCAGAGTTGGAGCAGATCGTAGCTTCCGCATTGCAAGAGGCGCAGGTGGAAAGCCTTGTTAAGGCAAAGGGCTACTTCGATTGTGTTGCGTACATCAACGACAGCAAAATTTCCGTAGCGGTTTCCGCGCCCGCCGAGGGGCTTACGCAGGCTGATGTATCGCTGGTAGCGGATATTGTGCTCTCGCAGACCGATTTTAAACTTTCCGATATCTATGTGTTCGGCGTAGATTAAGTAATGTCTGCGCGGCACTGCAAACGCAAAATCATGAATCGTGTTAAAGAAGGGCTTTTGCCCTTCTTTAATTTGACGCGCTAACAGAATAGTTATTGTATTTTTCCGAAAATGTGGTAAAATGAGTACATCATGCGCGTTTATGCCGATTTCGGCACAAACCGCAATCCCTGTGTACGACAGAAAGGTAGGGTCTTATATGGCGGAGTCCAAAAATTACGTAGAGCAAGAGCAGGAAAACGGCAAGATTTTGATCTCGGAAGATGTCATTGCTTCCGTCACCGCACTGGCGGTTCGCGAGGTGAAGGGCGTTTACGGTCTGAGCCTGTCTGCATCGCTCGATATTTCCAAAATCCTCAACAAAACGAACTTCCATAAGGGCATTCGCGTCAATATTGCAGAAGAGGGTGTTTCCATTGCCTGCAATTTGGTTGTCCGTTCGGGCGAGCCGGTTATGACGGTTGCCAAAGCGGTGCAGGAGAATATTGCAAATGCCGTGTTTTCTATGGCGGGCATTCGCCCCATCCGCGTAGACGTCAATGTCTGCGGGGTGGCAATCCCGAAGACGCCGAAAAAATAGGGGAACTTTTGCGGGGCGCTGTTCCGGCACCCCTAGAGTCTGTTCACACGATCCGAATGGTGCAGGCTCTGGTTCATTTTTCCAAAATGGAGAGTACAACATGACACGTTCACACGCCAGAGAACTTGCGGCGCACCTGATTTACGAGCTGGACTTTACGCAGCAAGAGCCGCAGGCGGCGCTGGAAACCCGCCTTGAAAATGCATATTATGCCTGCTTGGCAGAAGAGAATGCCGTATATACCGACAGACCGAGCAAAAAGCAGCTCGCCTATATCAGCGCCTGCGTCAGCGGCGTGATGCAAAACGCGCAGAAGCTCGATGCGCTGATTAAGCAGTACGCCATCGGCTGGAATCTGCACCGCATTTCCCGTTTGACAAAGGCTGCCATGCGGCTTGCCATTTACGAGATGCTCTATGTTGCGGATGTCCCCACCGGCGTTGCCATTAACGAATGCGTAGAGCTTACGCGCAAGTATGAAGACGAGGAAGTGGTTTCCTTCGTCAACGGTATTTTGGGTTCGGTTGCCCGCGACTGCGTAGAGTCGCCGCAAGAGCCGGAAGAGCAGCAATGAACGTTCTGGCATTTGATACCAGCAACTACACGACCTCCGTCGCTTTTTATGACGGCGAGACGGGCGTGAATCATTCGCAGCTGTTAGACGTCGAGCAGGGAAGTCTGGGACTTCGGCAGAGCGACGCGCTGTTTGCACATGTAAAACGCCTGCCGGATTTGTCCGACAGGCTCTTTGCAGATATTGGGGCAAAGCAGATTGCCGCCATCGGCGTGAGCACAAGACCGCGCGCAGAGGAAGGCTCGTATATGCCGTGCTTTTTGGCAGGGGCGTCGCAGGCGCAGGTGCTTGGCGCTGCGCTGCATGTTCCTGTGTACGCGTTTTCCCACCAGCAGGGGCATATTGCGGCTGCGCTATGGTCTGCAAGGCGCATGGATTTGCTGGACAAGCCGCACCTTGCGTGGCATCTTTCCGGCGGCACGACAGAGCTTTTGTACGTTACGCCGCAGGAATCTTCGGTGCACGCACAGCGCATCGGCGGCACGACGGATATTTCCGCAGGGCAGCTGATTGACCGCGCGGGGAAACTTTTGGGTTTGCAGTTTCCCTCAGGGAAGCAAATCGACGCCCTGAGCGCGCAGGCGAAGGATACCGCAGCCTTCCGCGTGAAGGTTCATAGCATGGAGTTTTCGCTCTCGGGCGTTGAAAACAAGGTACGCGAATACCACGCAGGCGCGTGCGCTGCGGAAACGGCGGGCTACGTTCTGCGCTGCCTGATCGGCGCGATTGTCACGGCTAGTGAAAATGCGCTGCGCAAGTATCCGCACTGCCCGCTGGTCTTCGCCGGAGGCGTGGCGTCGAATCGGATGCTGCAAAGCAAATGCGCCCCTTTGCGCCCGCTTTTCTGCGAGCCGCGCTTTGCGACGGATAATGCGCTGGGAACTGCCATTTTGGCATGGAGGGCACAGCATGCAGCCGCAAATTTTTGAAGTCAGCCAAATTAACGAATACTTGAAATTGCGCTTTGAAGAAGATGATTTTCTCCAATCGCTTCTCATTCGCGGCGAGATCAGTAATTATAAACTCTATCCTTCCGGGCATCATTATTTTACGCTCAAGGACGCAGGCGGGCAGATGCGCTGTGTGATGTTCAAGGGCAGTGCGTACCGTTTGCGCTTTCGCCCGGAAAACGGCATGAAGGTCATCGCGGGCGGGCGCGTGGCAGTTTTTCCCCGCGACGGCGCGTATCAGCTATATTGCACGGAACTGACGCCCGACGGCGTGGGAGACTTGCATGTCGCCTTCGAGCAGCTCAAGCAGAAGCTATCCGCCGAGGGACTCTTCGCGCAAGAGCATAAAACGCCCCTGCCGCGCTATCCGCGCTGCATTGGCATTATTACGTCCTCTGCGGGCGCTGCGCTGCACGATATGCTGCGCATTCTGAAAAAGCGCTATCCGCTGACGCGCGTGCGGCTTTTGGCTGTGCGCGTGCAGGGAGAGCAAGCGCCTGCCGAGATTGCATCAGCCATAGCCTATGCAAACCGTTATCAAGTGGCGGATTTGCTTATCACCGGGCGCGGCGGCGGTTCAATTGAGGATCTGTGGGCATTTAACGACGAACGGGTTGCCCGAGCGATTTTTGCATCAACAATTCCGATCATTTCCGCAGTCGGGCACGAGCCGGACGTGACAATTTCGGACTTTGTGGCGGATTTACGCGCCGCGACGCCGTCAAATGCGGCGGAACTGGCAGTGCCGGATCAGGGCGAACTGCGGCAGAAACTTGCTATGACGAACAGCATGCTGCTTTCGCTGATGAGTAAGCGCCTCAAAGCGGAGCGGCAGAGAGTTAGTGCCTTGTCGCAGGCGCGCGTGTTACGCAGCCCGATGAATTACTACAACGACAAGCGCTTGCAGCTCGATTACACGCATCGCAGCCTGCTTGCAGCGTCGCAGCGGCTACTTTATGGCAAACGAGAGCGCTTTGTCCGCTTAACTGCGTCACTCGATGCCATGAGCCCCTTAAAGGTGCTCGGTCGCGGCTACAGTATGACGAGCAAAGCAAACGGCAAGCTGCTGCGGGCGGTCGGCGAGGTTACCCTTGGCGATACCATCGTTACCGCGCTGCCGGATGGGAAAATTCTAAGCGCGGTCACGCAGATACAGGAGGATACAAATGGCGAGTTTTGAGCAATCGCTGCGCCGATTGGATGAAATTGTAAAGCGCATGGAAAAGGGCGACGTACCCTTAGAGGAGGCGCTGTCCCTATTTGAAGAGGGAACTGCGCTGGTCGGCGCGTGCAACGCGCAGCTGGATAATGCAGAGCTGAAGGTCACGCAGCTTTCGCGCGGCGCAGACGGCAGCCCGGAAGAGAAGGATTTTACAGATGAAATTTGACGAACAAATGCGCGCGTATACGCAGGCAGTTGCTGCGCGATTGGACGACTGCTTTACAGACGACACGCAGCCGCAACGCGCCCTGTTTGAAGCGATGCGCTACAGCCTGCTTGCGGGCGGAAAGCGCATTCGCCCCGCCCTGACCTTGGCGTTTTGCGATCTTTGCGGCGGGGATACAAACAGCGCTTTGGACTTTGCAATTGCAGTGGAAATGGTGCATACCTACAGCTTAATCCACGACGATTTGCCCTGTATGGATAACGACGACCTGCGGCGCGGCAAGCCGACAAACCACCGCGTCTACGGCGAAGCTACCGCGATTATGGCGGGCGATGCGCTGCTCACGGCGGCCTTCGGCACGCTTGCTTCCGCCAATCTTTCTTCCGCGCAAATTGTCCGCGCTGTGCGGGCGCTTTCCCTTTGCGCCGGAGAGCTGGGAATGGTTGGCGGGCAGATTTTGGATATGCACGCGGAAACGCGCGAATGCACCGCGCAGGACGTGCACGATATCCAGCTGCGCAAAACCGGGGCGCTGATTTCCGCAGCCTGTCAGCTCGGCGTGATTGCAGCGGACGGCGACGAAGGCAGGCAGGCTGCGGCTTCCCGCTTTGCAGACGCCTTCGGGCTGGCGTTCCAGATTGAAGACGACATTCTCGATGTAATCGGCGACGCGCAAAAGCTGGGAAAGGCGACCGGCATGGACGGCAAAAAGAACACCTTTGTTCGCCTGTACGGCATTGCCCGCTGCCGCGAGATGGTCAAGGAAGAAGTGCAAAAAGCGCTCGATGCGCTGGCATACTTCGGCGGAAGCAGCTTCCTTTCGCAGCTGGTAAGCAGCCTTGCAGTGCGAGAGTTTTAATGGGATAACGCAAACGCCGAGACGGTTTCCGCCTCGGCATTTTGTTTGTTTTGCCGAAAAAATTGTTGACATTTGGACTTGCTGCTTGCGAATAGAGTTACCCTGGGGGTGGTTTGATGTTCGGAGCTGCAGTGTGGCTGATGCTGAGCAGCATTTTGTATTCGCTGCGCCTGTCCAATGGTAGCGGCTCGTTTCCCAAGCCTTTGAATGCAAAGGAGGAGGCGTATTACCTCGAACTTGCGGCGCAGGGAGACTTGAATGCAAGAAATATTTTGATTGAACGAAACCTACGGCTGGTCGCGCACATCATGAAGAAATACTACACGATGACTGCCGATCAGGAAGATTTGATTTCGATTGGAACCATCGGGCTGATTAAGGGCATCTCGACCTTTGATGCAAGCAAGGGTGCGCGACTTGCCACCTATGCAGCCCGCTGTGTGGAAAATGAAATTCTGATGTATTTTCGCGGGCAGAGAAAGAGCTCCTCGGATGTTTCGCTGTCTGACTATATCGAAACGGGGAAGGACGGCAACGCGCTGTCGTTGATTGACGTTCTGTGCTCCGATGAAGATTTATTTGAGCAGTTGTCAGACAAAGAGATTTATGGTAAACTGTATGAGAAAATCGATGCTTGCCTCAGCCCGCGAGAGCGCAAAATCATTGTTCTGCGCTACGGTATCGGCAACCGAAAACCGCTGACCCAGCGTGAGATTGCGCAGCTGTGCAATATTTCGCGCAGCTATGTCAGCCGCATCGAAAAGAAAGCACTGCAAAAGCTGGAATCGGAGCTTGCGCAAGAGAAATAGGGTGGAAATGCTTGAAGGCGTGGAAACATTTTTGTACAATCACCAAGCACCGTTGGGCAGTGCGTCGCAACTGCTTCTGCGTGGGGCTTTATCGGCAGGGGCTTTTGCACGACCTGTCGAAGTATTCGTGGACGGAGTTTTCCATCGGCGCAAGGTATTATCAGGGCACGCGCAGCCCGAACAGCGCGGAGCGCGAAACCATCGGCTACTCCGCTGCGTGGATGCATCACAAGGGCAGAAACAGGCACCACTTTGAATACTGGACGGATTTGGATCTGCAAACGCACAAATATACCTTTTTCCCGATGCCGCGTGTATTTCTTGTGGAAATGGTGATGGATCGCATTGCGGCTTGCAAGATATACCACGGGAAAAGCTATCGCGACAGCGACGCGCTGGAATATTTGCAGCGCGCAGTTGCCAGAGACGGCAAGGCGATTATGCACCCGCAAACGCAGCGCGAGCTGGAATTTTTGCTGACTATGCTCCGCGACCGCGGGGAGAAGGAGACCTTTCGGTTTATTCGCAAAGTTGTGCTGAAAAATAAACCGTTTCTATAAATTGAACCCTCCGGCGTAGCCGGAGGGTTCATCGTTTTAATTGATGCGATTTACGGTGTAGCCGCGCTGTGTGAGCAAATCGACCAGCGCACCTTCGCCGACGATATGGGCAGCGCCGACCACGAAGAAGCCCGTACCGCCGCCCGCTAAGTATTCCTCCGCCTTATCCGCCATGCCGATATTGCGGTCAACGAGCATGGCTGTGTTGTATTCCTCGTAAAGCGCGAGCTGTTCCGGCGTTAATTCGGAGGTATCCGCATCGTCTTGGATAAACGCTGCAAATTCAGCCTCATCCCCGCGAAGCCAATGCTCGTAAAGCGCGTTTGTCGCCTCTATGCCTTCGGCGGCGTTTTTGATGTAGTCCTCAATCAGCCAGCGATTTAATTCGTCGGAGAAGCCTGTAAGCATTTCAAACTGGAACATTGCAGATTCTACCTCGCGGATTTCCTTGTTGTTTTTGTGCGCATCTTCGAGGAAGTACAGGTCTATACCGTCGTCGGTGTCTAGGTCAGTCTCTTCCAGAAGGGCGTTCTCAATCAGAGAGAGCCAAAAGGCGGGGGTGTACATGTCATAGATTTGATTGTAATCGCCGCGCTCGCTTAAAAATGCCTTCGCGTCTTCGTACAGTTCCTGCCCGAGGTAATCCGCCGTGGTTTTTCCTGTCTCACACAGAAACATTTTTACCATCTGCGCTTGTGCGGTGTAGTCTGTTTCAAAAGCAAGAATATCGCACTCGACGCTCAAATAGTCGCTTTCTGCATAAGCGTCCATAATGTAATCCGGCAGGGGATAGGCTCTGTCGTCGGTAGCGTGGATAGAGCCGAGCAGATAGAGCGTTGCGCCGTCTGCGGTGGTGATACTGTAGAGAAGCGGCGTTGCAGTCAGCTCTTCGGGTTCTGTTTCGCTCGGCGACTGCTTAGTGAAAACAGAACAGGAGCAAAGCGTTATAAGCATGGCAAGCAGCAGCAAAAGGGAAAGAAAACGTTTCATAATACCCTCCTAAAATGTAGCGACTTCATTTGTCGCAGCGGTTGCCTGCTCTACGGAAAGCGCGGTGAGTATCGGTCCGACGCCGCGGTAAACCGCGTGGAAGCGAACTGCAACCGTTGCGGTGACGGAAACCCACTGTTTTGTGCGCAGGCTTGCAGAGTTCTCGTATTTGCAGGGCATGCCCATAAATGCAATGTCGTCTGCGCAGCAGGTCATCACAAAGCGACCCGGCGCAAAATAGCCCTCGCGCTCCTTTTTTAACTGCGCGACCTGCGCTTTGAAGCGCACGGTTTTCCCGCTGTACTTCTTCGGCTCTTCGCTGATGTCGCGGTAAAACAGGGCGTAGTCATCGTCCTGAATGTCAATGACGGGTGCGCTGATATCAAAGGGGAGCGGGTCTTCGATTTCGTCGAATACCGTCGAACCGTCTGCGTATTCGTAGATAATCGCAATGCGGCGATTGAGCGCGCGCGCCAATTTATGAAGCTGTATCGTATCCGCAGTTTTCGGCAGGCGGTTGAAAATAACCATCTCCGAAACGCTCAGCTTGTCCACGACCAGCGCGCGCATATTGTCGTTATACGAGAGGATGCTCCTGCCGTCTGCAAAGGCGACAACCTGCGCAAGCTCCCAGCTCTGCGGCATCTTCTCGAAGAAGCTGCTGCTGCTCTTCATGCCGTTTAGTTCGACAATTACGCGCTCGGCGCGGTATTTCATGGTGAGAGCCGCAAGC
This sequence comes from Oscillospiraceae bacterium, assembly GCA_031262065.1. GTDB lineage: Bacteria > Bacillota > Clostridia > Oscillospirales > Oscillospiraceae > JAZOXB01. The sequence goes on from JAISIK010000014.1 coordinate 20,978, forward strand.
TGCTGCGGGGTAACTTCGTCTTGATTTTCAATGACCTGCATATGGACATTGGGGAAGGGTTCATATTCCTCTTCGCCCTCTTCGCAGACCAAAAGCAGGGTGCGCTCTCCGCTGTTAAACCGCTTGTCATACAGGGTTTCCTGAATAAATTTGGTCTTTCCGGCGTCTAAAAAGCCGGTGAATACATATACGGGAATCGGCATACCGCGACCCTCTTACAGCCCGAAGGCAGCGGCAACCGCCTGCGCGTGCAGGTTCGAGCCAATCACGCAAAGCCGCCCTGTGACAGCCGCGCTGCCGCTGCGGATTTCCGTCTCGCCGGGCACATAGTCAAAATGCAGCCAGCTGCCTTCGGGCGTTTGCACAATGCCCTTTGCGCGCAGAATGAGCCCGTAGCTTTCCTCGCTTGCGAAGGTGGAGAGAATATCGCGCAAGGCGCTTTCGGAGAATTTTTTCGGCGTTTCCACGCCCCAGCTGGCGAAGATTTCGTCTGCATCGTGGTGATGGTGGCAGTGCTCGCCGTGCTCGTGGTCATGATGGCAGTGCTCGCCATGCTCATGGTCATGATGGCAGTGCTCGCCATGCTCATGGTCATGGTGACAGTGCTCATCATGTTCATGCTCGTGATGGCAGTGTTCGCCGTGCTCGTGGTGATGATGGCAATGCTCATCATGTTCATGCTCGTGATGGCAGTGCTCATCGTGCTCGTGGTGATGATGGCAGCAGTGCTCGTCGTGCACATGTGCGCTGAGGTGTTCGAGTTCCTCTTCCAGAGAGTCCTCGCGCTGTATGGCTTGCAGAATTTGTTCGCCGGAGAGCTGCTCCCACGGCGTGGTGATAATGACCGCATCTTTGTTGTGCTCGCGCAGGAGGGAAACTGCCGCAGCGAGTTTTTCCTCTGCCATATTCGCCGTGCGGCTGAGGACAATGGCGCGGGCTGCTTCAATTTGGTTGCTGTAAAACTCGCCGAAATTCTTCAAATACAGTTTGCATTTTCCCGCATCGGCGACAGCGATAAAAGCGCCGAGCTGCAAATCGGGCATTTCCAAGCGCTTTACTGCCGCAATCACGTCGCTCAATTTGCCGACACCCGACGGCTCAATCAAAATGCGGTCGGGCTGATATTCGCGGATAACCTGCGCGAGCGCCTGACTGAAATCACCCACCAGCGAGCAGCAGATGCAGCCTGCGTTCATCTCGTTGACCGCAATGCCGGCGTCTTGCATAAAGCCGCTGTCAATGCCGATTTCGCCGAATTCATTTTCAATCAAAACAATTTTTTCGTTTTGGTAGGCTTCTCGAATCATTTTCTTAATGAGCGTGGTTTTGCCTGCGCCGAGAAAGCCCGAGTAAATATCTACAGTTGTCATTTGCGTAGTCCTTTCCGATTCATTATTTTATCATACAGCATTCTTGCACTTTTCGCAAGTTATAAAACAAAAAGAGAAACAAAGACAAGGAAATGATAGACGGTTGCATTTTTGCGAAAAAGTGCTATACTGTTGAAGCTACTATGTTTATCCGGGAGTTAATGCGTGATGCTGAAAACAAGATACTTTTCGTGGCGTATGGTACGCAGCGAATGGAATAAAACAAATTATTTGCGGCTGCTCATTATGGTTGCTGCGTCCGTACTTATCAATTTGGCTGTGGAAATGTTCTCGCGCAGGTCGTTTCTTGCCGGTTTCTCCTTTTTGGCGGAAAGCCCCTCGCGCTTCTTCTACGATACGCTGATTATTCTGTTTACCTTGTCCGTTACGCCGCTGTTTCGCAGGAGAACCTTCTATTTTATCCTGATTTCCTGCACGTGGCTGGGTTTGGGGATTACAAATTTCATCCTTCTCGGTCATCGTGCAACGCCCTTGACCATGCCGGATATTATGCTCTTATCTACGGTGCGGGATATTATCGAGAAATACATGAGCTACCCGCAAATTGCGCTGCTGATTCTTGTAATTTCCGTTGTAATCGGGCTGATTATCTGGCTGTGGCTGCGCATGAAGCGGCATAAGCCGCCGTACTATTTCGCGCTTGTACATTTCCTCCTTATCGGCGCTATGCTGGTTGTGACCTCCGTGGTTTTCTGGAAGATGAACTTTGTTACCACCCGCTTTACGAATCTGCCGGAAGCCTATGACGACAACGGCTTTGTCTATTGTTTCTCGGTCAGTGCGCTTACGCAGGGCATTGACGAGCCGGAGAACTACGGCGAAGAGGCGGTTTCGGAAATTCTTGCTGCGCAAGAAGCCCTGCCGCAGTCAAAGGAAGACACGCCGAATATTATCTTCGTGCAGCTGGAGTCCTTCTACGATTTGAACTTCATGAAGGATTTGACCTTTGCCGAAAATCCTTTGCCGAATTTCACCGCGCTGAAGGAAAGCCATTCTTCGGGATTGTTCTATGTTCCGTCCATCGGCGCGGGAACGGCGAACACAGAATTTGAAGTGCTTTCGGGTATGAATCTCGACCATTTCGGCGTAGGGGAGTACCCGTATAAGACGGTGATTCGCCACGACCCCTGCGATTCTATTGCGTACGCCCTGCAAAATCTCGGCTACGAGACCCACGCCCTACATAATAACAATGCAACCTTCTACAGCCGCGACCGTGTGTATGCAAACTTCGGCTTCCAGACCTTTACCTCGCTGGAATACATGGACGATATTGCGTACAATCCCATCGACTGGGCGAAAGACACGGTTTTGACCGCTGAGATTTTGGATGTTCTCAGTTCCTCCGACGCCCGCGATTTTGTGTTTGCAGTATCTGTGCAGGCGCACGGCAAGTACCCCACAGAGCCCATCAACGGGGCGCAGACGATTGCAGTTACAGGCATTGCAGACGCCGAGCGGCAAAACGCTATGGAATATTACGCGCAGCAGGTCAAGGAGACGGATCAGTTCGTCGGCGAATTGGTCGCGGCGATTTCCGACTTTGACGAGCCGACGGTTGTCGTGTTTTACGGCGACCATTTGCCGAGCTTGAATGTTTCGCAGGAAGAACTCAGCAAGGGTACTGTGCAGACCACGGAGTATGTCATCTGGGCAAACTATGCCATGGAAAAGGCGGACCGCGATGTGCAGGCATATCAGCTTGCTGCGGTGGTTTTCGACCGCATCGGCATACACGAGGGCACGCTGACCCGCTATCATCAGTTGCATGCAGACGTTCCCGAAGAGGATGAAGTCTACCAGTCCGGCTTGGAGACGCTGGAGTATGACCTTATCTACGGCGATCAGTTTGCGCGCCTTACCGATATTGACACCATGCTTATGCGCTTTGGCGTGAAGCCCATTGCCATTACCGGGGTGATTGTGAACGGCGATGAAGAAACCATCGATATTTTCGGCACGAACTTTACTGCCTTCAGCGTCGCTTGTGTGAACGAAACACCGCTGGAAACGATATTTATTTCTCCGGAGCATCTGCAAGTATCTGCTGCAACCTTGCAAGCCGATGATGCGCTGACGGTGGCGCAGGTATCGGCGACTGATGCAATGGTTACGCTAAGCGAAACGGAAGTATTTATTTATATAGAAGAAGACTGATTCCGCAGCGCGGAATATACGGAGGAAACTATGCCGACATTGGAAGAAATCAGAGAAACCTTCTCGAACGACCGCTTTGCAGCTGCTGCGGGGATCGAAATCTTAGAGGCTGCGCCGCACAGTGCGCGTTGCAGCATGGAACTGACTGCAATGCACAAAAATGCCCGCGGGACGGTCATGGGCGGCGCGGTTTTCACGCTTGCGGACTTTGCCGTGGCAGTTGCCGCAAATGCCTTTGCACAGGCGACTGCGACCGTAACGCAGCAGGCGGATATTGCGTTTTTATCGGCAGCAAAGGGAAATACGCTTTTTGCGCAGGTGCAGTGCCTGAAAGCGGGGCGTTCTACTGCGTACTACAGCATCGATGTTCACGATGAACTCGGTACGTATGTCGCGCAAGCGCATGCGAATTGCTTTGTGCTCTCGCCCAGATAAGAAATTTCGGGAATTTTGCAAATAGGGCTTGACTTTAGCAATTAAAAGTGTTAAAGTAAACAAGAAATAAGAGAATGTGTTGACGAAATCAAGTAGGCTTCCGAAAGCGCCTGCAGAGAGCTGCCGTTTGGTGCAAGGCAGCGGTTGCGCGGATGCCGAATACCTTTCCGAACAGTCTTGCTGAATTTGCAGTAGGCAAGAACGGGCGCGCCCGTTACAGCGTGGGATATGCAAGTATCCGCCAAGGGCGCTCTTTGGGCGCAATAGAGGTGGTACCACGGGAGTTTCTCGTCCTCTGCACACGTGCAGAGGACGTTTTTTTATCAAACAGAGGAGGCAGGGTTATGGTTATAACCGACTTTTTGGAAAAGAACGCAAAACTTTACGGCGATGAGATTTCGCTGGTGGAAATTAACCCCTCCGAGGAGCGCGACCGCGCGAAAACTTGGCGGGAATTCAGCCTGATAGAAAATACGCGTTCGGATTTGCCGTACCGCAGGGAAATGACCTGGGAGCTGTTCAACTGCAAGGCAAACCGCATCGCCAATTTGCTTCTGAGCCGCGGCTTGCGCAGGGATGAAAAGGTTGGCATTTTGCTGATGAACTGCTTAGAGTGGCTGCCGGTGTATTTCGGCATCTTGAAGGCGGGCGCGGTTGCCGTGCCGATGAATTTCCGCTATTCTTCGGCGGAAATCCAATACTGCATGGAACTTGCAGACGTTGAAGTTTTGGTTTTCGGTCCGGAGTTTACCCAGCGGCTCGTACCGATTCTTCCCGCGCTGACGGGCATGAAAACGATGTTTTATGTCGGCAGGGAAGTGCCCGCTTTTGCAGAATCCATAGACTTCCATCGCTACTGCTCAAGCATTGCGCCGCCCATTGAACTGCTTCCCGAAGACCACGCTGCAATCTACTTTTCCTCCGGCACAACGGGCTTTCCGAAGGCAATTTTGCATAATCATCGCGCGCTTCTTTCCGCCTGCCTTACCGAGCAAAACCACCATCAGCAGACCCGCGAGGATGTGTTTTTGTGTATCCCGCCGCTGTATCATACCGGCGCAAAGATGCACTGGTTCGGAAGCCTTGTTTCCGGCAGCCGCGCAGTTCTCCTTCGCGGCGTGAAGCCGGAGTGGATTCTGCGTGCAGTAACGGAGGAGCAGTGCACCATCGTCTGGCTTCTCGTGCCGTGGGCGCAGGATTTGCTCGACGAGATTGACAGCGGCAACATCAAAATGGAAAGCTATCTTCTGGAGCAGTGGCGGCTGATGCACATCGGTGCGCAGCCTGTGCCGCCGAGCCTGATTCGTCGCTGGATGAAGATTTTCCCGCATCACAGCTATGATACAAATTATGGCTTATCCGAATCCATCGGCCCGGGCAGCGTACATTTGGGCATGGAGAATATCCATAAAGTCGGCGCAATCGGCAAGCCCGGTTTCGGTTGGACTGCCAAAATTGTGGACGAGCACGGCAAGCCCGTTCCCTCGGGCGAGGTGGGAGAATTGATTCTCCAAGGGCCGGGCGTGATGCTGTGCTACTATAAAAACCCGGAAGCTACGGCGGAAGTGCTGAAAGACGGCTGGCTGTACACGGGTGACATGGCGAAGGAAGACAGCGACGGCTTTATCTATCTTGTTGACCGCAAAAAGGACGTCGTTATTTCCGGTGGAGAAAATCTTTACCCCGTGCAGATTGAGGACTTCCTGCGCACGAACGAAAAAATTAAAGACGTGGCGGTTATTGGGCTGCCCGACCCGCGCTTGGGCGAGATTGCGGCAGCGATTATCGAGCTGAAGGAAGGCGAATTCTGCACGCAGGCGGATATCGACGACTTCTGCGCCGCACTGCCGCGCTATAAGCGCCCGCGCCGCGTGATTTTTGATAAAATTCCGCGCAACCCCACCGGGAAAATCGAGAAGCCCGTGCTCCGCGAGAAATACTGTCAAGGTCGCCTCGTTGAGGCGCAAATTTCAAACTGAGAGGTGTCAAAATGAGTAATGCAATTAAGATTCTCATGCCGATTGTTTTCTTCGCAATCATGATTTACATTGGTATGCGCTCGCGTAAGAGAGCAAATTCCGTGAACAATTTCGTTCTCGGCGGGCGCAATGTCGGCGGCTGGCTCACCGCGTTTTCCTACGGAACCGCCTATTTCTCCGCCGTGATTCTTGTGGGCTATTCCGGGCAATTCGGCTGGCGATTCGGACTTGCCTCGTCATGGATCGGTATCGGCAATGCCGTCATCGGCTCTCTTCTGGCGTGGCTGTTTCTCGCGCGCCGCACACGCACTATGACGCAGCACCTCGGCAGCCGCACCATGCCGGACTTCTTTGAAAAACGCTACAAGAGCGGCAGCCTGAAAATCGGTTCTGCGCTGATTATCTTCGTGTTTTTACTGCCGTATTCCGCGTCGCTGTACAACGGGCTTTCGCGCTTGTTCGGCATGGCGTTCAACATCAATTACATCTGGTGCATCGTCATTATGACCGTCTTTACCGCAGCCTACGTCATTGCAGGCGGCTACATGGCAACCATGATTACCGATTTCATACAGGGACTTATCATGCTCGTCGGTATTGTTTTGGTCATTATTGCGTCTTTGAGCCAGTTCGGTGGACTGGGGGAGGCATACAGCGCCCTGTCGAAGGTCGGCGAGGCAGGGGAGTTTACCTCCTTGTTCGGACCTGATGCGCTCTCACTCTTCTTTGTCGTTATTCTTACATCCTTGGGCACATGGAGCTTGCCACAGATGACGCAAAAGTTCTACGCGATTAAGGACAATGCAGCCATTAAGAAAGGCACGATTATCTCCACGGTGTTTGCCCTGATTATCGCGGGCGGTTGCTACTTCCTCGGCGGCTTCGGCAGGCTTCTGGATGTAGATGTGAATGCGCTCGGATATGACGCAATTATTCCCAAAATGTTTGAGAGCTTCTCTCCGGCACTCATTGGTCTGGTGGTTATTATGGTTTTGGCAGCATCCATGTCCACGTTGTCGTCTCTCGTGCTTACTGCCAGCTCTACCATAACTTTAGACTTGATAAAAGAAAAGATTTGTACTAAAATGGAGGAAAAGCGACAGGTTCTTACCATTCGGCTTCTGATCGCTGCCTTTATCATCCTTTCTGCGGCAATTGCGATTGTGCAGGTAAAATATAAAGTATCGTTTATTGCGCAGTTTATGGGTTTGTCATGGGGCGCAATGGCGGGGGCATTCTTAGGACCCTTCCTGTGGGGGCTTTACAGCAAGCGCGTAAGCGTTGCCGCCGTGTGGTCGAGCTTCCTTTTTGCAATCGGCTTTATGCTGTTCAATTTGTTCTGCAAGAGCATGCTTCCGGCGTGGCTGCAGTCGCCGATTGCTGCGGGGGCTATGGTTATGCTCGTGAGCTTGGTGCTTGTGCCGCTGGTGAGTTTGTTCACCCGCAAGCCGAATAAGGAACAGGTCGCGCAGGTTTTTGCCTGCTTTGATAAGTAAACACTGGAATACGGATATGGTTTTTAACTTGAGAGACCGATTGGTTTCTCAAGTTAAAAGACTATCTCCCGGTTTGGAGGAATACCCTATGAAAACGCTGATGCTCGGAAACGAAGCGGCTGCCAGAGGCCTTTATGAGGCAGGCTGCAGCTTTGTTTCCTCCTACCCCGGCACGCCCAGCACGGAAATTACGGAGTGCGCCGCAAAATTTTCGGAGATATACGCCGAATGGGCGCCAAATGAGAAAGTCGCCATGGAGGCAGCTTTCGGTGCGTCTTTTGCAGGAAAGCGCAGCTTCTGCGGGATGAAGCATGTGGGCTTGAATGTTGCGGCAGATCCGCTGTTCACGATTTCTTACACAGGACTGAGCGCGGGAATGATCATCGGCGTAGCAGACGACGCGGGCATGCACAGCTCGCAGAACGAGCAGGATTCGCGCCACTATGCCAGAGCGGCAAAGCTGCCGATGCTCGAACCGTCGGACGCTGCGGAGTCCCTTGCTTTTGCAAAACTTGCCTATGAAATCTCCGAGCAATTCGACGCCCCGGTGCTCTTGAAAATGTGCACGCGCGTGGCGCACTCGCAGAGTGTGGTTGAACCGTCTGACAGAGTCGTGCCGCCGCAAAAGCCCTACATAAAAAATCCGCAGAAGTATGTCATGATGCCGGGCAACGCAAAGCGCCGCCACCCCGTTGTTGAAGAGCGGATGCGGGCGCTGACCGCTTACGCAGAAACCGCTCCCTGCAACCGCATCGAGCGCGGCACGCAGAACAAACTCGGCATCATCACTTCGAGCACCTGCTATCAGTATGTGCGCGAAGTTTGCGGCGAGGACGTCAGCGTACTGAAGCTCGGCATGATTTACCCGCTGCCGGAGAAACTGCTTTTGGATTTTGCGTCCTCGGTTACGCGCGTGGTCGTCGTTGAAGAGCTTGACAGCTTTATTGAAACGCATTGCCGCAATCTCGGCATTGCAGTTGAGGGCAAATCCCTGTTTTCCAATATCGGAGAGTTTTCGCAAAATACGGTAGCAAAGGCGCTCGGGCTTCCCGCAAACAGCGGAAGTGTACTTTCGGAGCAGATTCCGCCCCGTCCGCCGGTGATGTGCGCAGGCTGCCCGCACCGTGGGCTGTTCTATACGCTCAGCAAGCGGAAGCTAACCGTTCTCGGCGATATCGGCTGCTATACCTTAGGCGCTGCAGCGCCCCTGAATGCCATGGATTATGTTCTGTGTATGGGCGGCTCGATTTCCGGTGTACACGGCTTTAACAAGGCAAACGACGGCGCAAGCGAGAAGAAAACCGTTGCGGTTATCGGCGATTCCACCTTTATGCATTCGGGCATGACGGGGCTTGTGAATATCGCCTATAACGATTCAAACAGCACGGTTATCATTTTGGACAACTCCATTACCGGCATGACGGGACACCAGCAGAACCCGACGACGGGCTACAATCTCAAGGGAGACCCCGCAGCCAAGGTCGATTTGGAAGCGCTCTGCCGCGCACTGGGCATCCGCCGCGTGCGCGTGGTTGACCCCTACGATTTGAAGCAGTGCGATACCGCGATTCAAGAAGAGCTGGCTGCAGATGAGGCGTCGGTGATTATTTCCCGCCGTCCCTGCGCGCTACTGAAATACGTGAAGCTGAAAGAGCCGGTTGTTGTAAGTAGCGAGCGCTGCGTATCCTGCGGCATGTGCATGAAAATCGGCTGCCCCGCCATCAGCATGGTCGGCGGCAAAGCGGTTATTGACGATACCCTGTGCACGGGCTGCGGCGTTTGCACCCAGCTGTGCAAATTCGGTGCGCTTTGCGCAAAGGAGGCATCCGACGAATGAAAACAAAAAATGTGATGATCGTCGGCGTCGGCGGGCAGGGAAGTCTGCTTGCCAGCAAGCTGCTGGGAAGACTCCTTCTGACAAAGGGTTACGACATTAAGGTTTCCGAGGTGCATGGCATGAGCCAGCGCGGAGGTTCGGTTGTTACCTATGTGCGTTTCGGCGAAAAAGTATATTCGCCCGTTATTGACGAGGGCGAGGCGGACTTTATTGTTTCCTTCGAGCTTCTGGAGGCTGCGCGTCACGCGCAGTATCTAAGGGCTGACGGCAGGATTATTGTCAACACCCAGCAGATTAACCCCATGCCCGTAATCACAGGCGCGGCGCAGTACCCCGCCGATTTGGTGGAAAAAATGAAAGCAGCCGGCATTGCGGTTGACGCCATGGACGCGCTCAGTCTTGCAGTTGCGGCAGGTTCTGCCAAAGCCACGAATATCGTCCTTATGGGAAGACTGTCAAAATACTTCGATTTCCCGCAGGAGGAGTGGATGCAGGCAATTGCAGACAGCGTCCCCGCAAAATTCTTGGAAATGAACAAAAAAGCATTCGCGTTGGGTGCCCAATAAGAAAGAAAAGAGAGGATAACGATGGAACGCTACTACCAGCCCGAAATTGAAACCGCATCGCCGGAAGAAATTGCAGCCATACAGAGCGAGAACCTCCTTCGCACGGTGAAGCGGGTGTACGAAAACGTCCCCTTTTACCGCGAAAAGATGGATAAGGCGGGCGTCCGCCCGGAGGATATTCGCTCTGCGAAAGACCTCTACAAGCTGCCCTTCAGCTACAAGCAGGATTTGCGCGATACCTATCCCTACGGGCTCTTTGCAACGCCGTTGAAGGATGTTGTGCGCCTGCATGCCTCAAGCGGCACGACGGGCAAGCAGATTGTCGCAGGCTACACAAGAAAGGACTTGGATATCTGGGCGGAGTGCTGCGCGCGCGCACTGACTGCCGCAGGATGCACCCAAGAAGATATTGTTCACGTTGCCTACGGCTACGGCCTGTTTACAGGCGGACTCGGCGCAGACGGCGGCGGACTTCGTATCGGCGCAATGACCGTGCCGGTCTCGAGCGGCAATACGCAGCGGCAGGTCACGATTTTGAAGGACTTCGGCTCGACGATTCTCTGCTGCACGCCGTCTTATGCGATGCATATTGCGGAAGTTCTGTACGAAAGCGGCTACACAAAGGACGATATTTCGCTCAAAGCGGGCGTATTCGGCGCAGAGCCGTGGACTAACGAGATGCGACGGGTGATTGAGGATAAGCTCGGTATCAAGGCATATGATATCTACGGGCTCACCGAGGTTATGGGTCCGGGCGTGAGCTTTGAGTGCTGCGAGCAGACCGGTATGCACATCAACGAGGATCACTTTATCGTAGAGGTTATCAACCCCGATACGGGCGAGGTTCTCCCGGACGATACGCAGGGCGAGCTTGTCTTTACCTGCATCACGAAGGAAGCCTTCCCCATTTTGCGCTATCGCACCCGCGACATCGGCGTAATCACGCGCAAAAAGTGCTCCTGTGGCAGAACGCTTGCAAAAATGACCAAGCCGCGCGGACGCACCGATGATATGCTCATCATTCGCGGCGTAAATGTATTCCCCTCGCAGATTGAAACGGTACTGCTCGACGAGGGCTACACCGCCAACTACCTGATTCTTGTTGACCGCGTGAATAACACCGACACCATGGAGGTGCAGGTGGAAATCAGCAGCGAGCAGTTCTCCGATACGGTTAAAGAACTGGCGAAGCGCGAGAAGAAGCTGGCGGAGGCACTCAAATCCCTCTTGGGCGTGAGCGCAAAGGTTCGCCTGCTTGAGCCGAATTCCATTGCGCGTTCCGTAGGCAAAGCTGTTCGTGTTGTAGACAAGCGCAAGCTATTGGATTAAGGAGGCAGACTATGGTACAGCAATTATCTGTTTTTTTGCAGAACGAGCCGGGGAAGATTGCGGCAGTCACGCAGGCGCTCTACGAAAACGGCATTGACATTCGCGCACTGTCCATTGCAGATACCACGGATTTCGGCATTTTGCGGATGCTCGTCAACGACATTGCAAAGGCAAAGGCTGCGCTTATCGCGCAGGACTGCGTCACGCGTATGACAGAGGTGGTCGTCGTCGCCGTGCCGGATGCGCCCGGCGGGCTTGCTAAGGTGCTGACGCTGATGGCTGACGCGCAGATTGATATCGAGTATATGTATTCTCTTAACGACCGCGGCGCGGATACCGCCTATATGGTTTTCCGCGTGTCCGACGAGGCGCGGCTTCTAACCTTGCTTGCAGAAAATGCTATGGGCACAGTTTCGGCACAGGAGCTGGGACTGCAATAAATAAACATTAGAATCGAGGAACGCAAGATGCAGGAACTTAGCGCAACCGCGCAATATTTTACAGACTCCGTCATTCGCCGCATGACGCGCATAGCCATCGGCTGCGGCGCTATCAATTTGGCGCAGGGCTTCCCGGATTTCGACCCGCCGAAAGCGCTTACCGATCGCTTATCGGAAGTCAGCGCCATCGGACCGCACCAATATCCCATCACCATGGGCGCGCCGAACTTCCGCAGAGCCTTGGCGCAAAAATGCGGGCGCTTTATGGGGCGCAGCATCGACCCGGAAAACGAAGTAGTCGTCACCATCGGCTCAACGGAGGCAATGGTGGATACGCTCTTTGCCCTGACCAACCCCGGCGATAAGATTATCATGTTCTCGCCGTACTTTGAAAACTACCGCGCGCAGACATTGCTTGTCGGCTGCGAGCCGATTTTCGTGCCGCTTGTGCCGCCGACCTTCCGCTTCGATGCAAACGTGCTCGAGGACGCCTTCAAGCAGGGCGCAAAAGCGATTTTAATTTGCAATCCGTCGAACCCGAGCGGCAAAGTCTTCACCCGCGCGGAGCTGGAGCTGATTGCAAAGCTCGCCGTGCAGTACGACACCTATGTGATTATGGACGAGGTCTATGAGCATATTGTCTATGCGCCGCATGAGCATGTTTACATGAACGCACTGCCCGGCATGTGGGAGAGAACCGTCTCCTGCAGCTCCTTGTCGAAAACCTATTCCATTACCGGCTGGCGCATCGGCTACGCCATTGCGCCGAAGTATTTGATGGATAAAATCAAGCAATATCACGATTTTAACACCGTCGGCGCTGCCTCTCCGCTGATGGAAGCTGCGGTTGTGGGGCTGGAAATGCCCGATAGCTATTACGAGGAATTCGGGGCACACTATGCGCATATGAAGCAAGTCTTTACAAAGGGGCTTGACGATATCGGCATTGCCTATACCGACCCGCAGGGCGCCTATTTTGTTCTTGCCGATATTCGCAACTTTATGAAAAAGGGACAAGACGACGTCGCATTCTGCGAAGAAATGGCAAAAACCGTCGGCGTTGCTTGCGTACCCGGCTCGTCCTTCTTTAAGGAGGATGTTCCCAGTATTGTGCGTATGCACTTTGCGAAAAAGGACGACACGCTCTATGAAGCGCTCAATCGTTTGGCGGATATGAAGGCGAAATTGGCATAAGAATTGAAAAGTCCTGACATACTAGAGTCTGTTCACACTATCCGAATGGTGCAGATTTTGTGTGGATTTTTCGTTGTACAAGCTGTGGTTTGTCCACTGCAAGATTCGACAACGAGGTACAGCGGGAAATACGCCAAAAGATGCGCTATGAGCGTTCGTGTGAACAGGCTCTTGCATTCCTGTAGGAATACGAACTATGTGAGGTAATACAAATGAAAAAGACCATCGCGCTCCTGCTTTCCTTGTGCATCGTCTTTACGCTCTGCGCTTGCGGCAGCAAAACCGACGCCCCAAAGCCCTCGGATTCGCCAAACAGTTCTCCCACCGACGAGCTATCCCTGCCCACTTCCGAAGAAGCGCAGGCTACCGAACCTTACGAGGTTACGTATAGCGCAGCGAATTCTTGGGCTGCGGTCGGCGGCGGCTTTTGGGTGCAAACGATTATTGAAGTTACGAATACCGGCAGTGAGCCGCTCTATCTTTCCGCAGGCTCGTATGATTTGGAGTCAGCTGACGGCACGCTCTTAGAGGCGCGATCCTTGGTCAGCGTTTACCCCGACGTCATTAATCCCGGGGAAAAGGCGTATTACAATGAGGCGTTCACAACGCAAAGCGACCCCGGCGCGGATGCGGGGATTGTTCCGCATTTAAGCATTCAGCGCGCTACGGTTGGCGTAATTCGTTACCCTGTTTCCGAGGTTTCGATACGCGATAAGCAGTACGGCGGCGTAGAGGCAATCGGGCGCGTGACGAACGACGGCGAAACGAACGAAAGCATGCTCTATGTCGCTGTCGTCATGTTTGACGCAAGCGACAAGCCGCTGGGCGTACTGTTTACCATTCTCACAGACGAGGTTGCTGCGGGCGAAACCGTCGGCTTTACGGCAAATGCCCTCGTACTTCCCGACGATTTTCAGGCAGCATCGGTCGCTCGTTTTGAAACCTACGCCTACCCGCTGCAAATGCAATTCTGAAAATGCCCTTCCCGCAAAATCGCCTGATTTTGCGGGAAGGGCATATACTATCGGAAAAGCATTACACGCGCATGGAAAAAAGTCCGTCTTTGCAGCAATACCAGAAGAGCACGCCATGCCCTTGCCGAGGAATGCGGCATTGCAGATTCCATTCGGGGTACTGCTTAATCAGCGTTAGCCTATCTGAAGTCAAATAGGCAACAAAGGAAATATAGTGCGCTTTCGTCATAGGATGATTGCTTGTGATATACCACTCTTCCTCTACTATCTCAACAAGCAGACTTTGCGATTCGCTCGTCTTTTGTGGGCGCAGAGGCGAAAGTATCCTGCCGCAACAGGAAATTTGTGCTTCTCCTGCGGACGTGCAGACATTCCCGCATTGTGGGCAAACATGGAAGTTCGTTTTTTTCATATTCCCTCCGCAAATACTGTTTTCAGGCATGACCCCGTCAAGCAAAGTATCCGGAGAAACACCCAGCGCTTCGCAAAGCGCAGCAATACTGCCGATATCCGGCAAGCCCGCGCCGCACTCCCATTTGGAGATCGTTTTTTCACTCACGAACAGTATTTGCGCCAACTGCAGCTGGGACAGACCGCGCTCTTTGCGAAGGCTGCGAATCAACTGACCGATATTTGTTTTGTCCATACGACAATCACCTCGGGATTCAGTGTACCAAATTATTTTTGAAAACACAATCTACGCAGCGTAGAGTCCTATTCATTTTTTAGAGAAATACCCTTGAATTACCTGTTTGCTTTTCGCATATTCGATATTTTTCGGGCAAAGCTATGTTTGCGGTACCCAAAAAAACATCTTTAAGGAGATACGAAAAAATGAAGAGCAGCAACAGTATTAACGTTCCCGAATCCCGTCAGGCAATGGACAAGTTCAAGATGGAAGCCGCCAGCGAAGTCGGCGTCAGCTTGAAGGACGGTTACAACGGCGACCTGACCTCCCGCGAGGCAGGCAGCGTTGGCGGCCAGATGGTCAAGAAGATGATCGAAGCGTACGAGCGCAACATGAAGTAAGACCCCTTTGCAAGAGCGGATTCGGTTATGCCGAATCCGCTCTTATTATTGCGCCGCAAGGTTTACATTATTGCCCAAATGGTGTAGAATGTGAGAAGTTCGCGGAAAGGAGCAGGCAGATGAGCAAAAAACCGTTTGATTTTGACAAAGAAGACGACGACTTTCTTAACGACCCTTACGAAAAGGGATTTTCCGATAAATTGTACTTGGACGAAGAATACGAAGAGGAAGGTTTTTCGCAAGCGCCGCCCGCGCCGGCTATTCGCGCATATAACGCCGATTTCAACCCGCCGCAACCGCGCCGCCAAGCACCGCGAAAGGACGCCGCGTACGACCCAAGACCTTACGAGGAATTTGAAGACGAAGAAACGGAAGATGACGATGAGCAAGACGCGCCTCCTCCGAAAAAGAGAAAGAAAAAGCACGGCTTTTTTCGGAAACTTCTGAAAGTCCTTCTTGTATTTCTTATTCTCTTCGCGCTGCTGATTGCGGCACTTCTTATCTTTGCTCAGCAGCCGACGGCGGACGACAGCCACAGCCTCGGCGCGCGGAAATCGGGAGTTTCTACGATTCTTGTTGTGGGTACGGACAAGGGCGGCAGTCTCACCGATACGATTATGCTGATGAATTTCAACCGCAGCGAGAAGCGCATCAGCGTCATGAGCATTCCCCGCGATACAAAGGTCAATTCCAAATACACCCCGCATAAAATCAACGGCGCGTACGGCGCAAACGGCAAGGGCGCGGAGGGCATGGATTCCCTGATGACCTACGTCAGCCACTGCGTGGGATTCTACCCGGACGGCTATATTTTGGTCGAGCTGGACGTGTTTCTGGATCTTGTAAACCTGATGGGCAATGTCGAATTCGACGTGCCGCAGAATATGTACTACGAAGACCCGGCGCAGGGGCTTTCCATCGCACTCGAATCGGGATTGCAGAAGCTCAATGCCGTGCAGGCAATGGGGCTGGTTCGCTTCCGTTCGGGCTACTCTGCTGCCGACTTGCGCCGTGTGGAGGTGCAGCGTGATTTTGTCGCGGCTGCCTTTGATCAGTGGGCAAGCGTTAAAAACGTCTGGAAGCTGCCCTCTGCCGCAATCATGCTCTCTAAGAACTCGCAGAGCGATATGAATATCCGCAATCTTTCGTGGCTGGCGATGTCGGCAGCCATTTGCGGCACAGACGATATGCAGATGATGACGATCCCTTACTACATGGATTCGGGTGGGTATGTTCTTGTCGATTCCTCTGTGCTTGATGTGGTCAATGCCTATTTCAATCCCTACGAGCGCGATATTACGATGGACGACCTGTATCTGGCGCGTTAGGGAATTTGGAGGACGAAATGCGAAACATACTTGTGCTGTGCGCAGAACAAATCCCGCAGCTTCTCAGAGAGGCTGCGGGCGATAGCTTTACCATCAGCACTGCGCCGAAAGACCCGTCTGCCCGCAATGCCGCGCTGCGCGAAGCGGAGATTATCATCGGCGAGCCGACCTTCGAAGAACTGCAAATTGCGAAGAAGCTCCGCTGGGTGCAGGCTACGTGGGCGGGCGTGGAGCGGTATACGCAAGGAGAGTTTCCGCGCGGCGTGCAGCTCACAAGCGCAGCGGGCGCTTTTGGGCAGACCATCGCAGAGCACGCGCTTGCAATGCTGCTGAGTCTGTGCCGCAGACTGCCGACCTATTGCCGCAAGAGCGATTGGCGCGATGCAGGCTGCGAAATCCCGCTCTTCGGCGCAAAGGCGCTGGTCTTCGGCGCGGGGGATATCGGCACGTATATTGCCCGCCTTCTCAAAGCCTTTGGGGTGAAAACAATCGGCGTTTGCCGCAATACTGCGCGCAGCTTGCCGAATTTTGATTCTCTTTGTACATTGTTTGATGCTGACAAGTTTCTTCCGACTGCGGATTTTCTTCTTTGCGCCCTGCCGCATACGAAGGAGACTTTGGGCTATTTCAGCGCAGAGCGCTTGGGAAGAGTAAAAAGCGGCGCGCTGCTTGTGAATGTCGGCAGGGGAAGCCTGATTGATACCGATGCGCTGGTAAAAAGCCTTGAAAACGGGAGATTGGCAGGCGCGGGATTGGACGTTGTAAACCCTGAGCCGCTTCCTGCCCGGCACCCGCTTTGGCAGATGCCGAACGTGATTATTACGCCGCACGTGGCGGGAATCGGATTCGGGCATTTACCCCGCACAGAGGAGCGAATCTGGCAGATTTGCAGCGAAAATATCACCCGCTACAAAAACGGCGAGCAACTTCGCAACGCTGTTTACACGCAAGGGGAGTAGTATTGGTCTGTTTTTATCGATACGTGTGCATCTGTCTTTGCAGGGCGGACATTCGCAATTTTTTGTCCGCCAAATTCGAATATTTAGTTGAATATTCGGTATAGTATGCTATAATAGCTCCGAAACGGCTACTATACATATAGAATTTTCCGGATGAAATTATGAGGGAGCAAACCCTCGCTGAAAGGATGTAACGCATGTTCAAAATTGTCCTTAAAAGAGAGCTGAATCCTGCGGTAACGCTGCTTGAAATCGAAGCGCCGTTTATCGCAAAGAAGGCTGAGGCAGGTCAGTTTATCATTTTCCGTGTAGATGAGGCAGGCGAGCGTGTCCCGCTGACCATCGCGGGAACTGACCCCGAAAAGGGAACGGTCACCATCATCTTCCAGAAGGTCGGGCTTTCCACCGAGATTCTCGGCGGCTTAAATGAAGGCGACTGCATTCTGGATTTTGTCGGTCCGCTCGGCAAGCCGACGCAAGTCGCGGGTAAAAAGCGCGTGTGCGTCGTCGGCGGCGGCGTAGGCTGTGCAATCGCGCTGCCCTCCGCGCAGGCGTTCAAAAAGGCAGGTGCGCAGGTGGACGTAATCGTCGGCTTCCGCAGTAAGGATATTGTCATTTTGGAAGACGAATTCCGCGCTTGCAGCGACAACTTCTACCTAATGACCGACGACGGTTCTTACGGCGAGGGCGGCTTTGTTACCGTAAAGCTGCAGCAGCTCTTAGAAGCAGGCAATCAGTACGACGAAGTGCTGGCAATCGGTCCGATTCCGATGATGAAATTCGTTGCAAAAACCACCGAACCCTTCGGCACGCATACCATGGTTTCCCTCAACCCGATTATGGTTGACGGCACGGGTATGTGCGGCTGCTGCCGCGTGACGGTAGACGGCAAGGTGCGCTTTGCCTGCGTGGACGGTCCTGATTTCGACGGACACAAAGTGGATTTTGCGGAGCTGATGAACCGCAACTGCGTCTATAAGTCGCAAGATGAGGCTGCACAAAAGAGAGATCATGCCTGCCGCATTGAAGCAATCGGCAAGACGCTGATTCAGTAAGGGGGAATTGCACATGCCGAATATGATTATGACAAAAACTCCCATGCCGGAGCAAGACCCGAATGTCCGCAACAAGAATTTTAAGGAAGTCACTCTCGGCTACACCGAAGAGATGGCGGTGGAAGAGGCAAAGCGCTGCCTGAACTGCAA